>DETS01000066.1:777-19549 GCA_002361735.1 Lachnospiraceae bacterium UBA3282
AATACCCCTTTGGGATACTTTGTAATATAAGAGTCTTCTCTGCCCTGTATTCTCATATACTTATAGTTCATAGTTATCTCCCTGTCAGAACATTTTACTGCGATTACATTTTCAAACAATCCGTTTTTTATGTCACATCGTCCAAAATTCTTCCACCTTTTTCAAAATCTCCTCATGAGGCAGAATCGTGGCTTCTTCAATGCCGACACCTGTTTTTTGCAGGTAATATTTGATCAGATGATAGCCGACGGCATAGCCTGCGCAGTAGGGCAGACCGACCTCGGGAAAGCATTGTATCCTTGCCATTTCATCGCCGTATAAATAGGCTGTGATGTTTTCAAAACCTGTCGTGTTCAGCCCGTCATGGATAATTTCTTTGATCAGCGGCAGCAGTTCCGGATCTGTTTTGCTCACCCAGGGACCGAGAAATTCTTCGCCATGGATTGACACAGCATAGTTTTCCGCCAGCCCTTCCCCCACAAGCATTTCGCCGAGGGTTACGTCGTTCGTCCATTTGATATACTGGTATCTGACATTATGATTGGTTTCATGCGCAAGCGCGGCGGGGAGTTTTTTCAGATTGCTTTCCGTTGGAACAAGCCATCCCATGACAAAGCCGGGGATGCCGCCGTCTCCGCAATAGCCTTCATTCATTTTCGTATAAATATTCTCCGGATCAGCCAGAAAAATGGAAAACAAGTATTCCTGCACTTTGAGTGTAATCCCTTTGTTGACAAAGCGCTCCAGAGCATTCTCGATGGATTTTTGACAGGCATTCCACAGCTCCTGATCGGAAATGGCTTCAATCCAATCTCTTGTTGTCAAATCCACTTTGGAGGGCGCAAAAAGTCCCATGCGGTTATTCGCCATGATAATGTCATAAGCGCCTTCTTTGGCGGCCTTGATGGGAATATGGTAGCAATTCCATTTGCCTTGAAAAGGGAGCATCAATTCGTAACGGTAGATATCGTCTTTTTTCTCCTGCTCCGCAGTCATGATTTTTCTGTATACATCCGGTGAATAGACACGTTTTACAATCATAATAATCTCCATTTCGGAGCGTCAAAAGCCCCTCGTATTTTGTATCAGCTGCAGTAAGTCTGTATCGCTTCATTCACAAATATTGCGGTTCCTTTTCCCGCGTATTCATCAATGTTCTTTGTAAACTCCCCGCCGCCGGCATACATTTTTCCAAGTCCGCTCAAAATCTGATCCGTACAATGATAAAAGTGTTCCGTAAAGAAACTTTGCAGTTTCATGACCAATGCCTGAGCAGCTTCGGCGGATGGATCAGTACCTTTGATCTTTCCAAATTCCTTGAATATCATCATACATTGTTCACTTAAGATCTGATCTTGCGCATGTGTGCGGTTTTTTGCTTTTTCCTGATACTCCTTGTATTCGGGGGAATTACCCCATGCGGCTTTTGCCTGCGCAGCATATTCGTCAAGCCTGTTTCTGTCAAAAGCGGAAAAATCCATATAGGATACACCCAGCAATTTTATTCCGGTCGCAAAAGTTATCAGAGTTTCTAAGTGGTCTTTTTTTAGTTTTAACAATGTTATTTGCTGGTCTAATGCTTTGCTTTTGTCAAAATCGGGACTTCCCATAATTTCTCTGATGTCCTTTAAAGGGAACTCTAATTCCCGGAACAGTAAAATCTGCTGCAGCCGCTCCAAATCCGACTCTGTATATAATCGGTATCCGGCATCACTGTGGTTTGACGGATGCAAAAGACCGATTTTGTCATAATATTGGAGCGTACGAACACTCACTCCTGTAAGTTTGCTCACTTCACGTACTGTCATCATTGGGAGTTCCTCCTTAACTGCTTCATTATAAACTATGACGTTGCGTAATAGTCAAGATGTTTTCTTAAAACTGCTTTCCCCTTGTGAATTTGTCCTGTATAATAGTGCTATGATTTCGGTAAATTTAAGGCGAAGATTACCGTAAGATTTTTGAAAGGAAAACCTTTGTAATTGTATAATAGTAGGGAGTAAATAATGATTAAAAGTATTTACAAAAAGAACGCATATAAATTTTGGATCAGCCTGATACCAGTGGTAATTGTAGGAGTTATGGCTCCCTTGCGATCCTATATGATGCAGCTTTTGATAGATTCCAAAAGTTACAAAGATCTGTTGGTAATGTGCCTGATTGCCGTCGTTTTCAGCATAGCAGTGTTTGTTTTTGAGTGGATCAGCAAAAAATGCCAGGCTGCCGTTGTGCGGGATATGGAGAAAGATCTGCGTGATCAGGTGATGTGTAAGCTATTCTCAATCTCTGCGCATCAGTTTGAAGAAAAGGGACTGGCTTATTATCTTTCCAAACTTACGACAGATATAGGGATTATATTGAATGACGGAATCAACAATATCTATGGTATGATCATGCAGTTTGTTTTTGTGGTGGTTGCCGTTGTTTATCTGCTTTGCGTAGAACCGTTTATCTTACTGATTGTTGCTGCAGTCAGTATCGTACAATTTGCAGTTCCGAATATTTTGAAAAAGAAAATAGCATCTTCCGGGAAAGCGTATACGGAGGCTGTGGAAGTTTATCTGGATGGCGTTAAAAATGATCTTGGCGGTCATAAAGTAATCAGAACTTTTGATGCTGTGCAGCAGATTTTGGGAAAGCAGGAAAAGCTAAGCGATTTTGTGAGCAGAAAAAATGAATATTCGTCTAAAACGCTGTACTGGGCACAGGCGTTGGCATCCTTTGTAAATAATGGAGCATTCCTGATCGTTTTGGGAAGTTGTCTGTTCTTTGCCGCAGCGGGCAGAATTACGATTGGCGAGGTGGTGGCAATTACCAATATGATGAATTTTGTATTAACACCGAGTAAGGCAATCGCCAATGGGATGATCCAGTTAAAAGCCATGGAGAAGGTAAAAGCGGAATTAGAGTCTTTGTTGGAGATTGAAAGCGAAAACGCTAACAAAGAGAGTTTAGAGGGAACTATCCGGGAAATTCAACTGGATCAGGTCCATCAGCAAATCAACGACAGCTTTTCATTGGATGATCTGGAGCTTCATTTTGAGAAGGGCAAAAAGTATGCAATCGTAGGGAAAAGCGGAAGTGGGAAATCGAGCATCATAAAGCTGCTTACGGAATATGGAGCGGAGTATACCGGGAAGGTTTTGATCAACGGAAAAGAGCTGTCAGAGCTTAACCGGGAGAGCATCATGCATGTAAGCCCCGTCTGTTATCAGCAGACCTACCTATTTAATGATACGGTCTTTAACAATGTAGCCCTGTATCAGGATTATTCAAAAGAAGATGTTATAAATGCCCTTAAGAAAGCCGGTATTTATGATACCATTCAGGGACTTCCGAATGGAGTGGATGAAAAAATCCGGGAAAACGGCAGTAATTTTTCGGGTGGTGAGCTGCAGAGAATTGCTCTGGCAAGGTTGTTTTTGAGAAATAAGACAATGGCTTTTCTTGATGAGATCACATCCGGGCTGGATAATGAAACTGCCTATGAAATTGAAAAAAGACTGCTGGATGAGGATATGACCATTGTAAACATTACGCACAGATATAACAAAACACTTATGCAAAAATACGACGAAATCATTGTAATGGATAGCGGCAAAATTGTGGAAAGAGGAAGCTTTGACGAATTGATTGATAATAGAAAGGCATTTTATGATCTGTTTAAAATCTTAAGTGACTGAGAAACTGCTTTCTTTATAAAAGTGGAATGTACATGAAGTGGAAACATTTAATTCATAATTTTGTAGTAGGAGGAAAAAGGACTATGATACCGACAAGAGCGGAGGCGGAAAGATTATTGAAGGAAGCTGAATCGTGCAATCCAGGACAGTGGGGAGATCACAGCCGGGTTGCGGCGCATTGCGCGGAAAAGATAGCGGCGGCGTGTGAAGGGATGGATGCCGAGAAAGCGTATGTTTTGGGACTGCTTCATGATATCGGGAGAAGGTTCGGCGTCAGTCATATGAAGCATATTTCGGACGGTTATACTTATATGTTATCGTTAGGGTATGATGAAGTGGCAAAAATATGCCTGACACACTCCTTCAGCATTCAGAGCATTCATGATTACATAGGAAGGTTCGATATCGAAGACGGTAAGGTCAGGGAATTGGAAAAAGCGCTGGCGGCAGCAGAATACGATGATTATGACAGGCTGATTCAGCTTTGCGATTCGCTGGCAGGCAGTGAAGGCGTGATGGACATCGAGGAGCGTATGAGTGACGTAAAGAGAAGATACGGCTCCTATCCGCAGGAAAAGTGGGACGCCAATATCAGATTGAAAGCATATTTTGAGGAAAAAGCCGGGCAGGATATTTACGAGGTTGTGGAGAAGGAAACGTATAGAGTTTCATGATATTCCTATGAAAAAAGACAAAGAAATGACAAAGTTCCTATGAAAAACGGCATTTATATGCGAAAGTTCCTATGAAAAATTGTATTTTTCTTGAAAAGCATGATGCTGCTGTGGTAACATAAGATTAAGAGAGAGGGCATGAATGCGGTTGTATTCGTATGGAAAAGGAAAGGAACGGCTATGGAACGGGATATTATGAAAAAACTGGCGGCTTGGAAAGATGCGGCTGACCGAAAGCCGCTTTTGCTTACCGGTGTGCGGCAGTGCGGAAAAACTTACGCTTTGAAAGAATTTGGAAGCAGATATTTTTCGGATGTTGCCTACTTCTCATTTGAGGGGAACAAAGGGCTTGTTTCTGTCTTTGATTATGATCTGGAGCCGGAGAGGATTCTTCGGGAACTGGGGAGCGTTGTGCGCGGGAAGGAAATCATTCCGGGTACAACGCTTGTGATTTTTGATGAGATACAGGCATGTCCGAATGCCGTCACATCCCTGAAATATTTCTGTGAGAATATGAGAGAACTGCATATCGCGTGTGCAGGTTCGTTGTTAGGAGTAGCGGTAAAACGGGACGGTATTTCTTTTCCAGTAGGGAAGGTAGATCGTTTGCAAATGTATCCGATGACTTTTGCAGAATTTTTATGCGCCGACGGCGGGCAGGCATTATATGACGGTGTAGGACAGATTGATCCGGGG
Source organism: Lachnospiraceae bacterium UBA3282 (assembly GCA_002361735.1). GTDB lineage: Bacteria > Bacillota > Clostridia > Lachnospirales > Lachnospiraceae > UBA3282. The sequence goes on from DETS01000066.1 coordinate 5,831, forward strand.
AAGGAATTGTCGGAGCTTTACAGCATTCCCTTAAAAAAGCATTTGAAAAATTATTATGTAGTGGGCGGCATGCCGGAAGTGGTGAAAAAATGGGTGGACACCCATAATTTTGATGAAGTTTCTAAACTGCAGGACGCAATTCTTGCAGATTATGCAAGCGATTTTGCCAAGCATGCGCCGAAGACGGACATACCGAAACTTGGATGGATATGGGATTCGATTCCCAAGCAACTGGCAAAGGACAACAACAAATTTATTTTTTCACATGTCAAACAGGGAAAGAGAGCAAGTGAATTAGAAGATGCCCTTGCTTGGCTTGCGGATGCCGGACTTGTCCATCTTCTGGAAAAGGTGTCGAATCCCATGCTGCCGCTTTCCTTTTATGCGGATTCCACATTTTTTAAGGTGTATATGGCGGATGTGGGACTGCTTCGGAGAAAATCGGAATTGTCGCATAAGACTATTTTGGAAGAGTCGGAGTTGTACAACCTTTTCAAAGGAGCGCTGACAGAAAACTTTGTGCTGAATGAGCTGATTGCACAAGAACGACATCCATATTTCTGGCGCTCGGGCAATACGGCGGAACTGGATTTTATTTTCGAGAAGGAGGACGAAGTGATTCCGGTAGAGGCAAAAGCCAACATCAGCACCAGGGCAAAAAGTTATCTGCAGTTTTGTAAAAAATACAAACCTCGTAAGGGGGTGAAATTCTCCATGAAGAATGTGGGAGAAAACAGGACGGAGGAAACAATCACCTACAGTATACCGTTATATCTGATTTGGAAATTGGAACAATATCTGAAATTCGACTAGTAGGGCGGATAAAATACTTCGGTATCGGAGGTAACCATGCAGGAGAGCAGGCTGTTTCGCATCGTATATTATTTGTTGGAAAAAGGACAGGCGACCGCCCCGGAGCTGGCGGAGCGTTTTGAAGTGTCGGTGCGAACGATTTACAGGGATATCGACTCCTTAAGCGCGGCAGGCATCCCCATTTATGCGGAGGCGGGCAGAAACGGCGGCATTCGCCTGATGAATGATTTTGTTTTGGATCAAGCTGTATTGTCCAAGGAGGAAAAGCAGGAAATCCTTTCCGCGCTGCAGAGTATCAATATCACTCAAAATATCAGTGAAAGTCAAATATTGCAGAAGCTTTCCGCCGTGTTTGGGCTTCCTTCAGAGAACTGGCTCGAAGTGGATTTTTCCAGGTGGGGCGATCAGAAGAAAACAGATAACGTTAAGTTTGCATTATTAAAAGAGGCAGTCATTCATTGCAGGAACGTGAAAATACGCTATGCGGGGAGCGACGGGACAGTGTGGGAAAGAATCGTCCAGCCTTATAAACTGGTCTATAAGGCAAAGGCGTGGTATCTGAAGGCATTTTGTACCCAAAAGCAGGATATGCGGACTTTCAAATTAAACCGCATATTGGATTATGAGATGCTGGAGGAGGGTTTCGTGCGCCGCAGTTTTCCGACGGAGGCGGAGGAGGCTGAGATAGACTGCCCGCCTGTCACGCTTCGTTTTCCGAAGGAGATGGCGTACCGTGTGTATGATGAATTTGACAGAACACAGATACAGATAGCGGAAAACGGGGATCTGATCGCTTCTGCCAATATGCCGGAAGGCGCGTGGCTGACAGGATTTATTCTCTCTTTCGGGACGCAGGGGGAGATTCTTTCCCCAATTCATTTGCGTAAGGAAATTGCAAGACAGGCGGAAATGATCGTAGAAAAATATAAAACCTGACATAAGGTGTCAACATATTGTCGGTATCATGGAAGAAATAACAGACAGAAAGGAAGGATACCATGGCAAGACCGACGACAAAAGCGGATTTACTGACCGCGGCAAACGAAAATTATGAAAAACTGCAGGAGATGATTGCAGGACTGACGGAAAAGGAGTTGAATACGCCTTTTGATTTTTCAAACAGCGCGAAGAAGGAGGCGCACTGGCAGAGGGATAAAAATCTGCGCGACGTTCTCGTGCATCTTTACGAGTGGCACCAATTGTTACTGACCTGGGTGGCTGCCAACAAAAGAGGCGACAACTGGTCTTTTTTGCCGAAGCCCTATAACTGGAAGACATACGGCGATATGAACATGATGTTTTGGAAGAAGCATCAGGATACAACGCTTGAGGAAGCAACAACCATGCTGCAACAGTCCCATGCCGAAGTGATGGCACTGGCGGAGACTTTTTCCAACGAAGAATTGTTTTCTAAAGGCGTCTTTTCGTGGGTGGGCGGAAGCAGTCTTGGTTCCTATTTTGTCAGCAACACTTCGAGTCATTACGACTGGGCGATGAAGAAACTGAAAGCGCATAAGAAAAACTGTGCCGGGAAGTGAGGGGCGGCGGATGCACTTTGTAAAGGCGAAGGGAATCTTATCTTCTCAGAACGGGATGAATCTGTATCGGGGCTGTTCCCACGGCTGTATTTACTGCGATTCCAGAAGCAGGTGTTACCATATGGAGCACGCTTTCGAGGATATCGAGGTCAAGGAAAATGCCATTGAGCTGCTGGAACATGCCCTGAAACATAAACGGAAAAAGTGCATGATCGGCACGGGCGCCATGACTGATCCTTACATTCCATTGGAACTTAAACTGGAACATATGAAAAAGGCGCTGACACTGATTTATGAATATGGTTTTGGAGTTACGCTGCATACGAAGTCGGACCGTGTCCTGCGGGATCTGGATTTGTTGCGGCGTATCAATGAGAAGACAAAATGCGTGATACAGATGACCCTTACGACATATGACGAAAAGCTGTGTCGCAAGATTGAGCCGAATGTCTCTACGACAGGGGAACGTGTGGCAGCGCTTAAAAGATTGCGGGATGCGGGCATCCCCACCGTTGTGTGGCTGTCACCGATCCTGCCCTTTATCAACGATACGCAGGAGAATATAGAAGGTGTTTTGGAACTGTGCGAGGAGGCGGGCGTCTACGGCGTGATCAATTTCGGCATGGGGCTGACGTTACGAGAGGGGAACAGGGAGTATTTTTATAAGCAGTTAGACCGCCTGTTTCCGAGCTTGAAGGAAAAGTATATCAAAACCTATGGGACCGACAAAAGCGGAGGCGGAAAGATTGTTGGCGGAAGCCGAATCGTGCAATCCCGGGCAGTGGGGAGATCACAGCCGGGTCACGGCGCACTGCGCGGAAAAGATTGCTGCCGCGTGTGAGGGGATGGATGCCGAAAAGGCGTATGTTTTAGGACTGCTGCATGATGTTGGCAGAAAGTTCGGTTTCAGCCATTTGAAGCATATTTGGGACGGTTATACTTATATGTTATCGCTAGGATATGACGAGGCGGCAAAAATCTGCCTGACACACTCCTTCAGCATTCAGAACATTCATGATTACATAGGACGGTTCGATATCGAAGATGGTAAGGTCAGGGAACTGGAACAAGCGCTGGCGGCAGCAGAATACGATGACTATGACAGGCTGATCCAGCTTTGCGATTCACTGGCAGGCAGTGAGGGCGTGATGGACATTGAGGAGCGTATGAGTGACGTAAAAAGAAGGTACGGCGCCTATCCGCAGGAAAAATGGGACGCCAATATCAGGTTGAAAGCCTATTTTGAGGCAAAAGCAGGGAAAAATATCTATGAGGTCGTGGAGAAAGAAACCTACAAGCCTTCGTAGGATTCCTATGAAAAATTGCATTATGAGGAGGACACAATGCAGGAGAGCAGACTGTTTCGCATTGTATATTATCTGTTGGAAAAAGGACAGACCACCGCCCCGGAGCTGGCGGAGCGTTTCGAGGTCTCTGTGAGAACGATTTACAGAGATATCGACTCTTTAAGCGCGGCGGGCATTCCCATCTATGCGGAGGCAGGCAGAAACGGCGGCATCCGTCTGATGACAGGCTTCGTTCTCGATCAGGCGGTGTTGTCTAAAGAGGAAAAGCAGGAAATTCTTTCCGCGCTGCAAAGCATCAATATCACGCAAAATATGGGGGAGAGTCAGACATTGCAGAAACTGTCCGCTCTGTTTGCCCTTCCTTCGGATAACTGGCTGGAAGTGGATTTTTCCAGATGGGGCGATCAGAAATTTGACAATGATAAGTTTGAACTGTTAAAGCGGGCAGTCATTCAATGCAGGGGCGTGAAAATCCATTATGCGGGCACAGACGGGACGGAGCGGGAACGGATCGTGCAGCCTCATAAACTCGTCTATAAGTCGAAGGCGTGGTATCTGAAAGCGTTTTGCACACAAAAGCAGGAGATGCGGACTTTCAAGCTAAACCGCATCCTGGATTATGAGATGTTGGAGGAGGGCTTCGTGCGCCGCTGCATTCCGACAGAGGCGGATGACGCCGCGATAGACTGTCCGCTGATCACGCTTCGTTTCCCCAAAGAGATGGCGTATCGGGTTTATGATGAATTTGATAAAACACAGATTACGAAAGAGGAAAATGGAGACCTGATCGCTTCTGCCGCCATGCCGGAGGGCGCGTGGCTGACAGGATTTCTTTTGTCTTTCGGGACACAGGTGGAAATCCTTTCCCCGGTGCATTTGCGGGAGGAAATCATGCGGCAGGCAGAAATGATTGTAGAAAAATATAAAACCTGACACAAAGTGTCAAGGTATCGTCGGTATCATGGAAGACAGAAAAACCGCTAACGGATTTGATGTGTGATGAGTCTGGCGGTGGCGCAACTGACATTTTAAATGTCTAAAATGTTGACTTATCTAAAACAGTATGTGAAAGGAAGGATACCATGGCAAGACCGACGACGAAGGCGGATCTATTGACCGCGGCAAATGAAAACTACGAGAAATTGCAGGAGATGATTACGGGGCTGACGGAAGCAGAGCTGAATACGCCTTTTGATTTTTCTAATAGCGCAAAGAAGGAGGCGCATTGGAAACGGGATAAAAATCTGCGGGATGTTCTTACGCATCTCTATGAATGGCACCAGCTTTTATTGACCTGGGTAGCTGCCAACAAAAGAGGCGACAACCGGTTTTTTTTGCCAAAGCCCTATAACTGGAAAACCTACGGTGATATGAACCTGATGTTTTGGAAAAAGCATCAGGACACAACGCTTGACGAGGCAAAAACCATGCTGCAAAAGTCCCATGCAGAAGTGATGGCGCTGGCGGAGACCTTTTCCAATGAAGAATTGTTTTCCAGAGGCGTCTTTTCATGGGTGGGCGGAAGTACTTTAGGTTCCTATTTTGTCAGCAACACCTCAAGCCACTATGACTGGGCGATGAAAAAGCTGAAAGCACATAAGAAAAATTGCGCCGGGAAGTGAGGAATGAGGATGCACTTTGTAACAGCAAAGGGAATCTTATCTTCCCGGAATGGAATGAACCTGTATCGTGGCTGCTCTCACGGCTGTATTTACTGCGATTCCAGGAGCAGGTGCTACCATATGGAACACGCTTTCGAGGATATCGAGGTCAAGGAGAATGCCATTGAACTGCTGGAACATGCTCTGAAACATAAGCGGAAAAAGTGCATGATTGGCACGGGTTCCATGACCGATCCGTACATCCCCTTGGAATTGGAACTGGGGAATGTCAGAAAGGCGTTGACTTTGATCGAGGCATACGGATTTGGCGTTACGGTAATCACAAAGTCAGACCGCATCCTGCGGGATCTGGATTTATTGCAGCGCATCAATGAAAAGACAAAATGCGTGGTGCAGATGACAATCACGACATATGACGAGGAACTCTGTCGAAAGATCGAGCCGAATGTGAGTACGACGCGGGAACGTTTTGCGGCGCTTTGCAAATTGCGGGATGCGGGCATTCCAACCGTTGTGTGGCTGTCGCCGATCCTGCCTTTTATCAACGATACGGAGGAAAATATTCTTGGTATTTTAGGAATGTGTGCAGAGGCGGGCGTCTACGGTGTGATCAATTTTGGCATGGGGTTGACGCTGCGAGAGGGAAACAGGGAGTATTTTTATAAGCAGCTGGACCTTCTTTTTCCCGGCTTAAAAGAAAAATATATTAAAATGTACGGAAACCGATATGAGATTGCAAGTCCAAACAGCAGACGTCTGATGCAGATCTTTCATCAAAAATGTGACGCGTGTGGGATGGTGCATAATAATGATGCTATTTTCCGTTATCTGCATACCTTTGAGGAGAAGGGCGAGGGAAGGCAGATGAGTCTTTGGGATTAGGCTGGTGCGTTCTAAAGGCAGAAGCGTATTTTGAAATCAGTTGCGGTTTCAGGGAAAATCGGGTATGATAAAAGTAGTGATTAGAGTTTCCTATGAAAGTGTCGGATTGAGGATGTTTTATATGTGAAAGTGTAGTGGTGAAAAAGGAAATAAGGCAGGAGGTTGTTATGTCATCGGATGCTATTATGGTAAATAATTTACTGGAGAAACTGGATGAGGAGGATTATAAAATCGCGCTGACCTTTTTACAGTATTTATCGGATAAAAAAAAGAAAAGACAGGCACAGGAGAGCAAAGAAATCCTCTCACAGATACAAGGAATATTTCAAGAGGATAAGGGATGGAACAGTGAAGAAGCTATGATTGCTGATATGGCGGCTTTTAGAAGGAGACGCATGGGCTTATGAAAATCCTGATGGATACGAATGTGCTGATATCAGCTTTCATATTTGGTGGTCAGGCGGGGACTTTGTTAAATGGCACTGGCAACACTGTTTTTACAACCGCCGGAGCTTTTGCCGCAGGTGATCTTTGTAGATGAGCCGGAACTCGGTCTTCATCCGCAGGCAGTAGATGTTTTGGCTTCTATGGTAAAAAAGGCAACAGAGAGTACACAGGTGATCATGGCAACGCAGTCTCCCAGATTGCTGGACAGTTTTGACTATAAGGATATTATTGTGGCGGAAAAGGACAGAGAAACGGGATGTACAATGTTGAAGCGGCTGGACGAAGATGAGGTGAAGATATGGTTGGAAGATTACAGCCTTTCTCAGATTTGGGACAAAAATATAATCGGAGGGCAGCCGTAATATGAAGAATATTCGTATTGTTACCGAAGGGCAGTCTGAAACGAATTTTGTCAACAGAGTAATTGTGCCATATTTTGCAGGCAGATGTACTTTGATTCCGATTACAGTTGTGACAAAGACAGATAACAGACATGGAAAGACATATAAAGGCGGGGTGGGTAATTATGGTCAAATAAGAAATACTTTGGTAAAGACTTTGGCAAATGCGTCCAAAAATAAGGATTCTTATGTGACCACTATGTTTGATTTTTACTGATATAGCAAAACTGGAAGAAGCATATTTCGAAGATGATCTGACAGCCCTGAAAGAATGCGTAAAAGAGCAGGAAAATCCGGAACTGATCAATAACGGGGCAGAAACGGCGCCGTCCAAACGGATCATGAATTGCATCAGTAATTTTGATAAAGCAAATGTAGGCGTGTCTGTACTTGAAAAAATAGGAATTGAGAATATTGCCGCAAAATGCCGTCATTTTGATGAATGGCTGCGTCGTATTGAAGAAAGGATATGAATATGCGTACATTATTACTGCTGCGGGGAGCGCCGGGATGTGGTAAGACTACCTGGATAAAAGAGAACGGATTAGAGCACTATACCTTATCTTCGGACGATATCCGGATCATGTACCAGAGTCCGGTCATGGGAACAGACGGACAGACAAAGATCAGTCAGGCTAACGACGATGCGGTCTGGAAAACGCTGCTGCGTATCCTGCGTGGCCGGATGCAGCGCGGTGACTTCACGGTGATTGATGCCACAAACGCAAGGACATCAGAACTGAATCGGTATAAGGAATTGTGCGCGGAGTACAGATACCGGGTCTACTGTGTTGATTTTACGACTGTTCCGATAGAAGAGGTAAAGCGGAGGAATGCAGGACGGGAGGATTTCCGCAAGGTGCCGGAGCGGGTGATCGATACGATGTATTCCCGTTTTGCGACGCAGAAGGTGCCGTCCGGGATCAAGGTGATCCGTCCTGACGAACTGGATACGGTTTGGCTTGCGAAACGCGATTTTTCGCATTATAAGTCGATCCACCACATCGGAGATATCCATGGATGCAATACGGCACTGCAGGAATATCTGGCGGCAGAGGGCGGCATGAAGGAGGATGAGCTCTATATTTTTGTGGGTGACTACATAGACCGGGGATGCGAAAACGCAGAAGTGGTGAACTTTCTGTTATCCATTATGGACAGGAAGAATGTGCTGCTGTTAGAAGGAAACCATGAGAAGAACCTGTGGCTCTGGGCGAGTGAACAGGAGACTGCGGACAGGGAATTTGAACTGGTGACAAAACCGGTGATTGAGAAAGCGGGTATCGACCGGAAAGAGGTAAGGAATCTCTACCGCCGTTTTGCCCAGTGCGCATACTACGACTATGACGGGAATACTTATCTGGTTACGCATGCGGGACTGTCTGCGATCCCGGATAATCTGTCTTATGTGGCTACGGAGCAGATGATCATGGGCGTGGGAAAGTATGAGGATGTGGAAGATGTGGCGGAGGCTTTCCGAAAGAACATGCCGGAGAATTGCTTTCAGATTTATGGTCACAGGAACTTAAAACAGGTTCCGCTTACGGCGGAGGGCAGGGTATTTAACCTGGAAGGGCAGATTGAGTATGGCGGGTTCCTGCGCTGCCTAAAAATCACACATGATGGTATCCGTCCGACTGTGATCAGAAACCGGGTATTTCGGACGCCGGAGGAGAGAGAGGAACAGAACCGTTTTGCGGAGAGTTCTGTCGCTGACCTGCTGATATCCATGCGCCATAATAAGTATATCATGGAAAGGAAATACGGGAATTTATCTTCCTTCAATTTTACGGATGAGGCTTTTTATGATAAGGCGTGGGACAGCCAGACGGTACGGGCGAGGGGGCTTTATCTGGATACGGTGAAGGGAAAGGTGGCAGCGAGGGCATACGATAAGTTTTTCAATATCGGGGAGCGGGAGGAGACCCGTATGGACAGGCTGCAGCGCAGACTGCATTTTCCGGTGACTGCATATGTGAAGGAAAACGGGTATTTGGGTATCGTCAGCTATGATGAAAAAGAGGATGATCTGCTTGTTGCCTGTAAGTTTACGCTGGACAGTCTGTTTGTGGAAAGACTAAAAGAGATGCTGGCAGCAAAAGTTTCTAAAACGCATCTGGAGGAGATGAAGGACTATATCAAAGAGAACGATGTTTCCTTTATCTTTGAGTGTGTGGATATGGAACATGATCCTCATGTCATTGAATATCAGGAGAGCCGGCTGGTACTTCTGGATATTGTGAAAAACAGCATGGAAACTGCCAGATATGAATATGGGCAGATGTGCGCCGTGGCGGAGAGGTTCGGACTTTTACATAAGGAGAAAGCCTGTGAACTGCCTGACTGGCAGACCTTTTTTGACTGGTATCATGAGATACGGAGAGAGGACTATGAATATCGGGGACAGAAGATCGAGGGCTTTGTGATCGAGGACAGTGGCGGTTATATGGTAAAGGTCAAACTGCATTATTATCAGTTCTGGAAACAGATGCGTGCCGTTGCCAAGGAAGTCTCGAAGAAAGGATTCATAGCCAACACGGCCATGCTGACAACACCTGTCGCGAACGAATTTTACGGGTGGCTTAGGGAGAAGTATGATACGGGAGAACTGAAAAAGCTGCCAAAGGATATCTGTAGTTTGCGGAAACGGTTCCTAGACAGTAAAGGGTAACTGTTTTAGAATCCCGGAGAAATTTTCCGGGATTTTTTTTGTATAAAAAGCACAATGACAGTTTCTGTCATGGATAAGTTTTATAATGACCCTATCAACAGCCGGAGAGGCGGATAAAAACAGTGTGATAGATAAGGAGGAGAAAAGGATGTTGATGGAATTGGGTGTGGGCTTAGCTATGGCGGTAAGTGCGGTGACAGATACTGTTTTAGAGGGAATCATCGGCAGTCTGGAAACGGCGGGTGATGTATTGGAATTCGGTCCGGCGGATGCCTTAAAGATCAGGCTCTCGGATTTCCCGGAGGGAGAACGGGCCGAGCAGAAGTACCAGCGCATTATAAGGGAGCTTAACAAGCCGTACAGCGATCGGAAGGAATCTTGTGATCACTTTTTTAAAACCGATCCACTTAGGGAGAATATCAATATCAAAGAGATTATCAGCAAAGCAAAAGCGCAGGACGATGGCCGCCAGGAGGAATTCTACGAGCAGTTGATGGAACTGGCGGAGGGACTGCATGAGTATCTCAGTGAGTTTCTGGAGGAAACGGCAGAGCGGTACGGGGAGGAAGAAATCTTATCCGATCGTGAGGAGCTTCCCGAACCGGATGCTTCGGATTATGGCAGCGGCAGCTATGACTATGAGCGGATGTCGCAGGCTAAGGTGGCCTGCAAGGAGGCGCTGATGCGTGCCATCAATGAAATGCGGAAAAGCTACGAGGAGGAAAAGGCGCAGGCAGCCAAGCAGTGCGAGGAGTTCCTTGCGCGGCTGGGAAAAGATATTCGCGAATTTGCCAACGGGTATCAGGCGTCCTTTGACGATTACGTCTCTTTGTACTGTGAAGGGGAAGCAAAAGCACATGCGATGGAACGCAGGGAGGAGCTGATCGGTGCGGGGGAAATGACACAGTGGTATCCGGACGAAAAGGTAAAGGAGCAGCTGGCGGCGATACTGGAGGAAGAATTTGAGGAGAAGGCAAAGGCACTGTGGAATGTGAAACCGTATTTTTCCGATTGCGATTACGACGAGGAAGATGAACTTTACTGCTACGAGATGGAGGATGCGCTTTCCACATTGTATGATGCAGTCAGTGAAAGCTTGGAGGCGGCATGCGAAAAGACGGAGGAACGGCTGCAGGAGCTGTATATGTCAGTGCTGGATAGGATGGCGAATGACTTAAGCGACGGGCTGGTCAGTCTTGTGAAGACCGCAGAAACGGAAAAGGAAACTGATGAATTGGAAGAAGTGTAATAGTAGTCTATATAACGTATTATCCTAAGAAAGAAGGGGCAGGCGGTAGGCCGGCCCCTTCCGTCATGCTGAAAATCAATACTTCTTCCTGTAATAATGCTCCGCTCCCTGGATCAGCCGATAAAACACCATAGCGATCGCACACAGGATGATAATGGACGTGATCACCATACTCAGCTGGAACACCTGCGACCCATATATAATGAGATACCCAAGCCCCCGTCTTGCAGCCAGAAACTCTCCGATGATGACGCCCACAAGAGAAAGCCCGATATTGACCTTCATATTGCTGAGGATCAGGGGGATAGAGCTTGGCAGGATCACTTTGGTGAGGGCATTTCGGCGGCTGCCGCCCAGAGTGTAAATCAGTTTGCACATCTCGGGATCTACCTGACAAAATCCCGTGTAGAGGCTGATGATGGAGCCAAAGAGCGCCACGGAGATTCCTGCCACGATGATGGTGTTGGTGCCGGTCCCCAGCCACACGATGAGTAATGGTGCCAGAGCGGATTTCGGGAGGGCATTTAAGACGACCAGATAGGGCTCCAGGATTTCCGAGAGGCTCTTACGATACCAGAGCAGTGTGGCGGTCAGGAGACTTATGACAGTGACCAGAAGAAAGCTTAAGACGGTCTCTAAGAGCGTGATGCCGGTGTGCGTAAAAAAAGAATGGTCTGACAACATCTGCCGGAGATAGCGAAGGATTCCCGTGGGACTGCTGAAAAAGAAGCTGTCGATCCAGGAAAGGCGGGATGCGGTTTCCCAGAGACCGAGAAAGAAAAGCAATAGGAATGCTCTGCAAAAGGCAATCAGGTGGTGATGCCTGTGGTGGGCGCGCAGAAAGGCTTCCTGACGCGGGGAGACAGGCGGCGCTGTCTCATGGGTTTGTTTTGCCATCGTTTAGTACCTCCCATAATTCATTAAAATAGTCTTGATAAGCGGCGGTGCTGCGGATTTTCAGCGGATCGTTCCTCGGGATATCATAGTGGATCGGCATTTCGCATCTGACGCAGGCGGGCCGTCCGGAGAGAACAACCACGCGGTCAGCCAGCGTGACGGCTTCGGAAAGGTCGTGAGTGATGAGAAGGGCGGTTTTTTCCGTCTTTCGAATGATGGAAGCGATGTCTGCCGAGACGGCGAGGCGGGTCTGAAAATCAAGGGCGCTGAAAGGCTCATCCAGAAGCAGCAGGTCGGGGTGGATCGCCATAGTGCGGATCAGGGCTGCCCGCTGCCGCATACCGCCTGAAAGTTCAGAGGGTTTTTTATCTTTGAAAGAATAGAGACCATAGTCTTTTAGAAGCTTTTCGATATAGTCAGTATTTTCTTTTGTGAGCGTATGATTCAGCTCCGGTCCCAGTATGACATTTTGGTATACGGTCCTCCACTCAAAGAGATGGTCTCTTTGCAGCATGTAGCCGATCTTTAAGGCGGTGTCCGCGCAGTAATCCTTGGAGGACAGCCCACGGTAGAGAATTTCGCCTGATTCCGGTGCGAGAAGACCGGCGATGATGGAGAGCAGAGTGGATTTGCCGCAGCCGCTGGGACCTACGACAGCCACGAAACTGCCGTCTGAAATCTGTAGGTCAATGTGAGAGAGTGCGGGGGTTTCCCCTTTCAAATTGTGATAGGAAAAGGAGATATCCCGCAGAGAAAGTATTGGCTGCATAGAAAGAGGCTCCTCGGGTCGTTTACTACTGTTATACCATATTTTATGACCGGGAAGAAAAAATGTGTTCGACATGCGCTTTTTGATTGAAATGAAGGCAGTTTTGTGATATCATCAAATTCAGATTTAATATATGATGGAGGTTTTCTACATGGCACAGTTATGGGGCGGGCGTTTCACAAAAGAGACGGACCAACTTGTATATCGCTTCAATGCTTCCATCTCCTTTGATCAAAAGTTTTTTCAGCAGGATATCGAGGGCAGTATTGTACATACCGTGATGCTTGCCAAGCAGGGGATTTTGACGAAGGAGGAGAAGGACGAGATCTTAAAAGGGCTCACCGGGATCAGGCAGGATGTGGAGGACGGAAAGCTTTTGATCACGGAGGAGTATGAAGATATTCACAGTTTCGTGGAGGCAAACCTGATTAAGCGGATCGGCGATGTGGGGAAAAAGCTGCATACGGGCAGGAGCCGCAACGATCAGGTGGCGCTCGATATGCGCTTATACATAAGGCTGGAAGTGCTTCATACAGACAGTTTATTAAAGGAACTTTTGCAGACGCTTCTGGCAATCATGGAAGAACATGTGGAAACGTATATGCCCGGCTTTACCCACTTGCAGAAGGCACAGCCGGTAACGCTTGCGCATCATATTGGCGCGTATTTTGAGATGTTTAAGCGGGATCGATCCAGACTAAAGGATATCTTTTACCGTATGAATTACTGCCCGCTGGGGGCAGGGGCGCTTGCGGGGACAACTTATCCGCTTGATAGAGCGTACACGGCGTCGCTGCTCGGTTTTGAGGGACCAACATTAAACAGTATGGACTCGGTAGCGGACAGGGATTATGTGATTGAATTTTTATCGGCGCTTTCCACGATTATGATGCACTTAAGCCGTTTCTGCGAAGAAATCATCATCTGGAACTCCAACGAATACCGCTTTGTGGAGATCGACGATGCCTATTCTACGGGCAGCAGCATTATGCCCCAGAAGAAAAATCCGGACATCGCAGAGCTGATCCGTGGTAAGACGGGACGCGTCTATGGAGCGCTGATATCTATTTTGACGACGATGAAGGGGCTGCCCCTTGCATATAACAAGGACATGCAGGAGGAC
>DETS01000066.1:19856-29940 GCA_002361735.1 Lachnospiraceae bacterium UBA3282
AGGACATGCAGGAGGACAAGGAGCTGACCTTTGACGCCATCGATACGGTAAAGGGCTGCATTAAACTGTTTGAAGGCATGGCACGTACCATGAAATTTAATCAGGATGTGATGGAAAAGAGCGCCGCCATGGGATTTACCAATGCCACCGACGCGGCGGATTATCTGGTGGGAAAGGGCGTGCCCTTCCGCGACGCACACGGTATCATCGGCAGGCTGGTACTTTTCTGCATTGAAAAAAACTGCAGCATTGACGAGCTTTCCATAGAGGAATTAAAGGAAATCAGCCCTGTCTTTGGGGAGGATGTCTATCAGGCGATCAGCTTAAAGACCTGCGTGGAAAAGCGGCTGACCATCGGTGCGCCGGGACCGGAGGCAATGCAAAAAATCATACGGATGCACAGGGAGTATCTTGCGAAGGATTGGCAGGACGCAGAAATAGAAAAGAAAACATAAGGAGGAGAGATTGAAAAATCACACTGATGTGCTGATTTTTCAATCACGAGTTTATGATAGAGCCATAAACTCGAAATCGCAGAGCCAAATTTGAGATTTGGCTCAAGCGGCCGAGAGTATTCCTTCGGAAAACTCCGCAAAAAACTGCTCAGACGAGGAGGAAAAAATTATGAGCGAAAAATTAAAGGTAGGAATCTTAGGCGGAACAGGCATGGTGGGGCAGCGTTTTATCGCCCTTTTGGAGAACCATCCATGGTTTGAGGTGACGACGATCGCGGCGAGTCCCCGCTCGGCGGGAAAGACTTATGAGGAGGCTGTGGGTGGTCGTTGGAAGATGGATACGCCCATGCCGGATGCCGTAAAGAAGATTATCGTTAAGAACGTGAATGAGGTCGCGGAAGTGGCGGGAGAAGTCGATTTCGTTTTCTCCGCAGTCGATATGACCAAGGACGAGATCAAAAAGATCGAAGAAGACTATGCAAAGGCGGAGACTCCCGTGGTTTCCAACAACAGTGCCCACCGTTGGACGCCGGACGTGCCCATGGTGATACCGGAGATCAATCCTGAGCATTTTGAGGTGATCGAATCGCAGAAAAAGAGACTTGGCACGACGCGCGGCTTTATTGCCGTGAAACCGAACTGTTCGATTCAGAGTTACGCGCCGGTGCTGACCGCATGGCAGGAGTTTGAGCCTTACGAGGTAGTGGCAACTACTTATCAGGCAATTTCCGGTGCGGGCAAGACGTTTAAGGACTGGCCGGAGATGGTGGAGAACGTGATTCCCTATATCGGCGGCGAGGAAGAAAAGAGTGAGAAAGAGCCTCTGCGCATTTGGGGCAAGGTGGAGAACGGGCAGATCGTGCCGGCAACAAGTCCGGTGATTACCTGTCAGTGTATCCGCATTCCGGTGCTGAACGGTCATACGGCGGCGGTGTTTGTTAAATTTAAGAAAAAACCCACCAAAGAGCAGCTGGTGGAGAAACTGGTGCAGTTTAAGGGGCTGCCGCAGGAACTGGATCTGCCGAGCGCACCGAAGCAGTTTATTCAGGTGATGGAGGAGGACAACCGCCCGCAGGTGAAGCTGGATGTAGATTATGAGAACGGTATGGGAATCAGTATCGGGCGCATCCGCGAGGACAGTGTATACGATTGGAAATTCGTGGGACTTTCCCACAATACCGTGCGCGGGGCAGCGGGGGGAGCTGTCCTGTGCGCTGAGACGCTGAAGGCAAAGGGTTATATTACAAAGAAATAGGTAAATTTTACAGAGGGAAACAAAAGAGAAAGCAGGAGGGAGGGTATGCCGGCATAACCGGACATAAAACGGGATAACGTGGGAGAAGCAAAAAACGATAGAAGGGGCGAAGAAGCATGGGAGGCGCTTGCGGCGGAAAACCGGGAGCTGCGCAGGGAGGAGAAAATGCTGCGACTGCTCTGCGAGACCTCAAACAGCGCATTTATTTACTACAATTATCAGGATGACAGAGTCGAGACGATTGCGAATTGGGAACATTTTTTTGATTTTCAGGTTTCTCATATCGGTGAGCTTGACAAGCTTTATGAACGGGTGGAAGAACAATATGTGTTACCGCTCAAAGAAGGGCTTTTTATTGAAAAGCAAAACAGGGAGAGGCAGACTTTTGAGATCAAATTAAAAGAGAGAGCTCTCTGTGTCGAGGTGGAGGTCAATATCGTCTATGACGAACAGGGCAGACCCACAGACAAGATCATTCGCTTCAAAGATATTACGAGAATGATGGCGCAGAAAGACGAACTCACCTATATGGCATATTATGATATCCTGACGGGGCTTTATAACCGAAATTATTTTGTCAGGCTGTTGGGGGAGTTTCTCAGACGTGCCGAAACCGAACACTGCAAGGTTGCGGTAATGTTTCTTGATATCGATGATTTCCGCAGGGTAAACGACGGCATCGGCATCATTGCGGGAGATGATCTGGTTCAGCTTTTTGGACAGTATTTGACGAACCTGATGAGCAGCAACGTGATCATTTCCCATTTCAGCACGGATATCTACTGTATCGGCATTTACGATCCCTGTGGGGCGAGAAGCGTGGAGACCATATACCGGGTGATCCGAGAGCGCTTGCAGCAGCCGTTTAAAATGACTGACGGGCAGGAAGTCAAGATGACGGTGAGTGTGGGTGTTTCTGAGTATCCGGAGGCGGCTGTGGGTACGCTTGAATTGATCAACTGTGCAGAGATCGTCATGTTTAAGGCAAAGAGTCAGGGCAAAGATGCGATCCAATATTTTGAAAGCACGATCTTAGACGATTTCTTACAGACGGTGACCATTCAGACGAAACTGAAAGAAGTTGTGTTTGAACAGAACTTTACCATGTATTTTCAGCCGCAGTGTTTTGCGGAAGACAAAAAGCTTCGCGGGGTGGAGGCATTGATCCGCTGGAAGGATGAGCAGGGAGATATGATCAGCCCGGCAGTCTTTATCCCCATTGCGGAAAAAAACGGCGCCATTGTTCCGATCGGAAACTGGGTGGTCGAAAAGAGCGTGCAGATTTACGCGGATTGGCGGAAGAAATATGCTTATCCGCTGATCCTGTCCTTAAACATCTCGGCGGTACAGTGTAAGCAGGATTGTTTCATAGACAGTGTCCTGCGCATATTGGAGCGCTACGGCGTTTCACCGCAGGAGATAGAGCTGGAAATCACGGAGACGATATTAGTCGAAGATTTTGAAGAGACAAAAAAGCGTTTAAGCGATTTAAGGAAGACGGGGATCCGTATTTCCCTGGACGATTTCGGCACAGGTTTTTCATCTTTGTCTTATTTGAAAGGGCTGCCGATCGACACCTTAAAGATTGATAAATCTTTTGTGGATACGCTTCTCACGGATATGAACACGCAGATCATCACGGAATCCATTATCTATATGGTGAAGCGTCTTGGTTATGAGACGATTGCAGAGGGTGTGGAAACGGAAGAACAATTTACCTATCTGCGGGAACTTTCCTGCGATATCATCCAAGGTTATTATACGGGGAGACCCATGCCGGCGGATGGCGTGGAGAAGCTCTTGAAAGAGCTGACAGAGAAGGGTTGATGAGGTAAGCAAAAATATGTTACTGGGCAGAACAACAGAACTTGGTTATCTGAATAATTATTATGACAGAGACGGCAGCCAGATTCTGATCGTCTACGGTCAAAAACATATTGGAAAGACGGCGCTTGTCAGGGAATTTATGAAAGACCGTCCGGGGTATTACTATCTGGCAAAGGCCTGCTCGGAGAGAGAGCAGGCGTACCAGTGGGGCAGACAGCTTGCACATGACGGTTATGTAGTGGAAAAGTTTCCGACCTTTCAGGAAATTTTTGAGAAAATATCGCGGCGCGCCACAGGTAAGAAGGTAGTGGTGATCGATGAGTTTCAAAATATCGTTCGCGCGAGCGATGCTTTTATGAAGGATCTGGTGGCGTTTGTACACAGCCAGTGGAATCGCGATAACGTGATGGTAATCCTGATCAGCTCCTCCATCGGCTGGATCGAGAACAGCATGATCACCAGGATCGGAGAGGCAGCATATGAACTTTCCGGGCTGCTTAAGATCAAGGAGATGCCTTTTGCGGATATTGTGGAGCGGTTTCCGAATTTCCGCATCGAGGAGTGCGTGGAGGCATACGCTATCTTAGGCGGGATTCCGGGACTTTGGAATCAGTTTGACGACAGACTGACGATTCAGCAGAATATTTGCCGGAATATCCTAGATAGCAACAGCTTTCTCTTTGAAGAAGGAGAGCGTATTTTGACGGAACAGCTCAGGGAGCCGGGCGTCTATAATACGATCATGGCATCCATTGCGGCG
Organism: Lachnospiraceae bacterium UBA3282; assembly: GCA_002361735.1. GTDB lineage: Bacteria > Bacillota > Clostridia > Lachnospirales > Lachnospiraceae > UBA3282. Next base: position 24,154 of record DETS01000066.1, read on the forward strand.
GGGGCACATAAGTTGAACGATCTCTATCTCCACACGGAATTTTCCCGGGCAAAGATCAGCGTCTATCTGAAAAATCTGATTGAGTTAGAGTTGGTGGAAAAGGTGTTCTCGTATGATACGGCAGGCAAGGAGAATGTGCAGAAGGGAATTTACCGCATCAGTCATCCTTTTGTGGATTTTTACTATACCTATATTTATCCGCATCTGAGCGATCTGCAGATGCTTTCGGTAGGAGAATTTTATAATCACTACATTATGCGGGATTTCAGGCGCTATGTGTCGGGGTATTTCAAAATGGTGTGCAGACAGCATTTGGCAAGGCTTGGAGAGCGGCACAGATTACCAATCGACTGCGGTACCATCGGAGAATGGATCGGCAAGGCGGGGTCTTTGGATATCATTGCGCAGGATCAGGAAGGGCGCACGCTGGTCGGACTGTGTAATTGGGAGAAGCCCATGACTTATGAGGATTATGAGAATCTCCTCCTCTATGCGAAAAAGGCGAAGATCAGCGTAGATTATATTTATATGTATACAGCCTTTCGGTTTGACGAAAAGCTGAATCTGGAGGCAAAGGTCAAATCAAACCTGAAACTGGTGCAGATCTCCGATCTGTAAGAAGCGTGAAAGTATGGGAAAGAGTTTGTTTATCGCGGAGAAGCCCAGCGTGGCGAAAGAGTTCGCAAAAGCATTAAAATACAATATGAAAAACCACGACGGCTATCTGGAGTCCGACGAGGCTGTTGTGACCTGGTGCGTGGGGCATCTTGTGACGATGAGCTATCCGGAGGCATATGACGAGAAATATAAAAGATGGTCTTTGGAGACGATCCCCTTCATACCGGAGGAGTTCAAGTATGAGGTGATCGACAGTGTCAAAAAACAGTTTGGCATCGTGAGCGGACTTTTGAACAGAGCGGATGTGGAGACCATTTATGTCTGTACCGACTCCGGACGGGAAGGAGAATACATCTATCGTCTGGTGGAACAGCAGGCAGGTGTGAAGGGGAAGGAGAGAAGACGGGTCTGGATCGATTCCCAGACGGAGGAAGAAATTCTGAGAGGTATTCGGGAGGCAAAGGATCTTTCAGCCTATGATAATCTCTCAAATGCCGCTTATCTGCGGGCAAAAGAGGATTATCTCATGGGAATCAATTTTTCCCGCGCACTCACATTGAAATACAGCTATTCGATAAAAAATTATCTCAATACAGATAAGGCTGTGGTTTCTGTGGGTCGTGTTATGACCTGCGTGCTGGGGATGGTGGTCAATCGCGAACGTGAAATCAGAGAATTTGTAAAGATTCCTTTTTACCGCATCCTGATGCAGGCGCGGATTGCCGGTTCCGATGTTAGCCTGGAATGGAAGGCGACGGAAGAATCCGCGTACTTTCAATCTCCGAAACTGTATAAGGACAACGGTTTTTTGCAGGAGGCGGACGCGGATGCTTTTATTGCGAAGATGGAGGAGGCGCCGGTAGAGCCTGCGCGGATCGAGAAACTGGAAAAGAAGAAGGAAACCAAGAATCCTCCTCTTTTATATAACCTGGCGGAGCTGCAAAATGACTGCTCCAGATTATTTAAGATCAGCCCCGATGAAACGCTGCGGATCGCGCAGGAGCTGTACGAGAAAAAATTGACCACTTATCCGAGAACGGATGCCAGAGTCCTCTCTACGGCAGTGGCAAAGGAAATCCGGAAAAATCTGAAGGGGCTGCAAAATTATCAGCCGACAGCGGCATTTGCGGCGCAGATATTAGAGAAAGAGAGTTTTCGGGGCATAGAAAAGACCCGTTACGTGAACGATAAGCAGATCACGGACCACTATGCGATCATTCCCACGGGACAGGGTTTTTCGGCATTAAACGGTCTGCACCCCACTTCAGCGAAGGTTTATGAGATCATTGTCAGGCGTTTTTTGAGTATCTTTTATCCGGCGGCGGTCTATCAGAGGATCGCTCTGACGGCAAAAATGAAGGGAGAGACCTTTACGTCAGCCTTTAAAGTGCTGATAAATTCAGGATATCTGGAAGTTGCGCAAAATTCTTTTGCAAGAAAGCGCGCGGAGGAGTATACTGGAGAGGAGAGGACTGATGAGGAGAAGCAGGAGGCATCCTGCGACGCGGCTTTCATGGAGGCGCTGGGCACCCTGAAAAAGGGTGATACGCTGGAAAAGAAAGGCTTTGAGAAGAAGGAGGGGGAAACCTCCCCGCCTAAGCGTTATAATTCGGGCACTATGATCCTCACCATGGAGAATGCCGGACAGTTCATCGAGGATGAGGAGCTGCGGGCACAGATCAAGGGAAGCGGTATCGGCACTTCCGCCACCAGAGCGGAAATCTTAAAAAAGCTGGTACATATCAAATATTTGGATTTAAACAAAAAAACACAGATCATTACCCCCACGCTTTTTGGGGAGATGATCTATGAGGTGGTGGCAGGCTCCATCAGACCGCTGCTTGATCCCAGACTGACGGCGAGCTGGGAAAAGGGGTTGACATTAGTGGCCTCGGGAGAGATCACGGAAGAAGAATACATGGGAAAACTAGATGATTTTGTGACCAGAAGGACCAATGCCGTGAAACAGATGTCGAATCAGGGGGCGCTCTTTCGCAGGTTTCAGTATGCGTCCCAGTTCTATCAGGATAAGGGCAGCAAAGGGAGAAAGGGTAAAAGCGTATGATCGGATTGCAGGATGCAGCGATTGCATCGCTCTATACATTGGAGGAGACGATCGCGAAGGAATTGTTTGCAGGGCTAACTTATCCATGGGAAGCGCTTCCTAAGATCAAGGATTTTATTCTGGCGCTGGGAGAGACGCTTCCTGCAGAGAAATTTGAGAAGAAGGCGGACGGTGTGTGGATCGCAAAGAGTGCGACGGTGTTTCCGAGCGCTTATATCGGCGGACCGGCGATTATCGACGAGGAAGCTGAGATCAGGCACTGTGCCTTTATCAGAGGAAGCGCCATTGTCGGAAAGGGCGCGGTGGTGGGAAATTCCACCGAATTGAAAAACGTTGTCTTGTTTAATAAGGTGCAGGTGCCCCATTACAATTATGTGGGTGACAGCATTTTAGGTTATAAGGCACATATGGGAGCAGGCTCCATTACCTCAAACGTAAAGAGCGACAAAACATTGGTCGTGGTAAAGGCAGGGGAGGAGCGCTGTGAGACAGGCTTAAAGAAATTCGGTGCCATGCTGGGAGACAATGTGGAGGTCGGCTGCAATTCCGTCCTGAATCCCGGCACGGTAATCGGCAGAAATACGAATATCTATCCTACGTCCATGGTGAGAGGCGTCATTGCCGCAGACAGCATTTACAAGAGGCAGGGCGAGATTGCAGGAAAACAATGAGACATATGTAACATTCAATAAACCAGAGAGAGAAGTTTGTAGAGGATAAGCGTATGGCGACAGATTTAAGTATTGAAAATTTTGGCTCCATGATCGACAATGTGATAGCCGGAATCTGTTTCTTTGAGTATGAGGATGAAAATATCACCCCCATATATATCAATGAGGGCTTTTTCCGTATGCTGGGCTATTCCCGGATACAGGGAATGAAGTATCTGGAGAAGGTGGAGCGAAATATTATTCCGGAGGATTTGCCGACTTACAAGCAGGCAATCAGGGATGTGCTTAAGGACGACGGCGTGGTGGATACGGAGTTTCGTACCGTCACGGGCAGCGGCGGGCTCCGTTGGCTGCATGTTCGGGGAAATCTTTACGCCAGAGAGGGGAAAAAATATACGATCGTCACAGTGATCGAGGATGTGACGGAGCGAAAGAATGTGGAGGAAGAACTGCAAAGACAGGCGGAGCGCCTGCACATTCTGTCGGAGGCGGAAGGCGAGAAGATCATTGATTATAATGCCAAGACGGACGTTATGATCATCAGGACAAACGACGAGTATGGCATGGCGCAGGATGAGATTCACGGCAGATATATGGAGCGGTTCGATGCCAGAACGATCTACAAGGAGGATGTTGCTTATTATAAGGCGGTTCTGGAGGGGCTGCTTAAGTCTCCCAAGCACGATACCATTGAGTTTCGAATCAAGCGCTTTGATGACGACTTTACCTGGTATCAGGCAAATTTGACCTCCCTTTTGGGAGCGGAGGGCTATGTGACCCGTATCGTCGGTCGTATGATCAACATCCACGAGAGGAAGATGCGTGAGATGGATCTTCTTCTGCGGGCGGAGAAGGATGCGCTTACGGGGCTTTATAATCAGGGGGCGACCGAACAGTTGATCCGCGGCGCCATTGAGGATTGTGCCGAAAATGACCTCAGCGCGTTGATGATCATTGATCTGGATAATTTTAAAGAAGCAAATGACTTGTTAGGGCATGCCAATGGCGATCAGCTTTTGGAGCAGACAGCCGGGCTGTTGAGCGATATGTTTAAGGGCGGCGACATTATCGGGCGTATCGGTGGCGACGAATTTTTAGTCTATATGAGAAATTTGACGACCATTTCCGATGCGGACGAGATGGCAGGCAACATTGTAAAAAAAGTAAAATATGATCTCGACTTTGAGGGACAGCCCATTCATGTGACCTGCAGCGTGGGCGTGGCAGTTTATCCTTATCACGGCGAGACTTACGAGGCGCTTTTTGAAAAGGCGGACAGGGCTGTGTACACAGTGAAGGCAAACGGAAAAGAGGGCTACCGTGTCTATCATGCGGCGAGTACTACCGTCTACCATGCCAACAGAAAAGTCGGCTATGATATGTCGAAGACATTGGATTACGAGCGTAATATCGAAGATCAGGTGATGCAGCTTCTCTTTGAGGATAAGGTTCTGGAATCTGCACTGAAATCCGCCATCGAGTTGATGACGGCAAAGTATCAGTTCCACCGGGGCTATATCTGCGGGAACGATTCTCTGCCCATTTCCCGCACGATTCAGTTCAGTGTGAAGGGGTACGCTACGGGTAAAGAGTCGGATGAGCATTATGAGTTAAAACGGGCGGTAAATGAGATTCTTTATGCTTTCTTCCCCAGCGTGACCATGATTCATGATTATGATCTGGTGGCTGACGAGATGCGCGACTTCTTCCAGTCAGAAGGCATCAAGAGTATGCTCTATTATCCGCTGACATCCAAGGGTGAGTTTCAGGGGGCGATCGTCTTTGAAAACCATGAAGATGTACAGATGGAGCTGAAAAAGAGTGAGATGGAGGAAATCCGTTCGCTGTTCCGTTTGATGGAGGCAAATATCCTTCAGATCGGGTTGATGGATCGATTGCAGAATTTTGTGGCCCAGGTGGCTATTTTTGATAATCTTGACAGTTATGTGTATGTGATCAATCCCGATACCTATGAGCTCAGCTTTATTAATAAAAAAGTCGTGATGAACTCACCGGATGTAAAAATCGGTGATATCTGCTACAAGGCGCTTCAGAACAGGGAGACGCCCTGTGAAAATTGTATTTTGAAAAACCTTGACAAGACGGACGCTCACTGCCGCTGTACGGAGGAGATTTTCAATTACTCCTTAAGAAGCTGGACCAGAAGCAGCGCCAGCTGGCTGGAGTGCAGGGAGGAAAACGGGCTTGCCCTTGTAAACAGCTTTGATATTTCCGAATATTTTATGGGGTAACAGTTCAGCCGGAACGAATCTGTCGGGCTGTCATAAAAAGAAAGAAAAATAGATAAACATCTGGATTTTTTTGCCGTGATGTGAGACAATGGAACAGGCGGTTATGACAGGCGAATGGCCTGTTAGCAAATAATTATTACATAATCGAAAGGAGTTATCACATGATCTATTCAAAAGAAGT
>DETS01000077.1 GCA_002361735.1 Lachnospiraceae bacterium UBA3282
CCCGTCTCCTTAAAGCGGTCGTCCATCTGTCTCTGAATCAGCTCCCAGATCGCATAGCCCGCCGGCTTAAACACCATGCAGCCTTTGATGCTGGTATAATCCAAAAGCTCCGCCTTCTTTACTACATCCGTGTACCACTGCGCGAAATCGTCCTCCATCGCCGTGATCGCTTCCACTAACTTTTTGTCCGCCATGTTCTCTTTCCTTTCCGTCTTTTGACACTGCTTATACTTGTAAACAGACTCCCTATGTCGTTCGTGAAATTTCTCTTTATTCTAGCCGTGTGAGCAGATTTTGTCAACTGCCGGGACCGTTTTCCCAAGAACTTAACTGCGGCGCAGCTGTCTTTTACTCCATATCTTATCCACGAGAAAACTGCCGCACAGGTAAACACCGTAAGCCGCGCCCGGAATCAACCACAAAAAATAACTAAAACAATAGCGGGCAAAGGACTCCCATATCAATTGAAAAGCAAAACCGCCGGTCACAAAGAGCTGAACCAGTACCCAGGGACCGACTCCTCCGCCTTCCCGCAGGGTTTTAACCCCGGACACGATTGTGCCAAAATAGATCAACAGCATCAGCCCGATTGACAGCTTAAAAAGTAAATTTCTGACATGGCTGTCATAAAATCTGTTGAAAGCTGCCGAATTAGGCGCATATCCCATATTCGAATCGTTCGTGCGAATCGTCCATCTTGCCCCGAAAGTGGGGTCGAGCCATTGAAACTGCGTTTTTTCCAGAAAAAATCTAAGAGACCGCTCCCCCTTGGCATATTCTTTCAGGACAACGCCGATGCGCTGCATCGCATCCCGATTCGCCGCCTTCCCGTCACGATCGTTTTCCTCGTATATCCTTGCATTAGCGCCATCCTGGCTTCCCGGTCCGGCGTTTACTCCCGTTGACGTCAATCCCATATAAATCGTACAGCTTAACGGCACGGGCGAGGTATTTGGATCCGCCCCCGTGATCCCCTCATAGGTCACATCGACGACTTTCATCACCAAACCCAGCGTCAAAGCCGCAATGACCGCCGCCAGCAGATTCCTGCGCATATTCGCCTTTCCACCGCATAAAAACAGATAAAGGATGGCTGCCAAAAGTCCCACTGCTGCCGATTGATGCGAGATCATCGCGATCGCAAAAGCAATGGCAAGCAAAAACGCATACCGCAGCCTGCCGGTCTCCTGCAGCAGAATGGTTCCGCAGATCCCTAAGGAAACAAAGGCTGCCGAGAGCAGTGTCCCATAAAGATACGCCGTATATACGATCACGGGATAAAACAAAAGCAGCAGCACCGCCGTGAGCGCATTGACCAACGGATTCCGATAAAGCAGCGCCGCCCCTTTGCAGAGACAGACATAGAGCAGCAGCGCCGCCGCCAGATTCAAAAGGCGGAATGCATAAAAATGCTCCCCAAACACACGAATCGCCCCTGCCATCAACAGCGCCATTCCCCGGTTTCTGGCATAATACGCAAAATAACCGGTATCAAAAGGCTCTTTCACAACCCCCGCAATGCGCCTGGCTTCCAGCCAGATATCCCTTTGATCATTGATCGGACCGCTGTCATAGAAAAAAATCCAAAAAGCGCCCGCTATCAGCAGTGCAACACCGCAGAGCCAAAATACAACTCTGTTTAATGTAACATATGCCGCCTCATCCTTGAAAAGTCTTTTCAAAACAAAACCTATCAAAGCTATGCCGCACACGGCGAGTACTACCATGGCTAAATAGAGATAAGGCGTATGCCATACGATCGTTTTTTTATGATCATAATCATAGATATCCGTTTTACAATGCAGCCCGATCGCCATACAGAAAAGAGTTCCCGTAATCAAAAGGAAAACTGCCGAGACCAGATAATGCAGCCTGCATATTCCTTTTACTCTATCCATGTGCTCTTTCCCCCTTTTTCGCGGACAGCCGCCTCTTTGCGTACTTTCCGATCTGCCACATAACCCACGCCGCAAGCGTAAACAAAGATATTGCCTCAGCGGCACGCCAATACCACGGCTCCTCGAATCGCACCAGCAAAGTACCGTCATATCCCGGCGGAACCAGGACTCTCACCTTGCCCGGCTCGGAAAGCTGTACGCTCAGTTCTTCTCGGGTTTGACTGTCATAACAACGATAGCCCCGGTAAGGCAAAAACGGGATATCAAGAGTGGTTTCTGTATCCACGGCATTTTGGCAGGTTACAACCTGTGTTCCCCCCTGTCGTTCATCTTTTATGATAGTCAACCCTTCTCCCGCAATAGAATCCCAGTCCTCGGAAAAGTCTATCGGTGTACCTTTTGGAATATATTCTCTCGCCACCATGTTGCACGGATCCAGACTCTCCTCCCTGACATAGCGAAACGGCTCCACAGACTGTGTATAAGTATACATATAGTAGTCCGCCGACAACCAGAACGCCAGTCCGAGCAAAAACAGCGTGCCATAGGATATCTGTCGGCTCACCGTCCGATCAAGCAAAACCGCGAAGCACACCGTCAACACTGCCAGGAAAAAACAGGAAATCCCCAAAAAGCGCCAGGGAAATTGCAAATTACGCGTAATCATACGGAACAAACCATTCATCTGCTGAATACTGTCCCAAGGGAACCACACCGTGCTCATAAACGCTGCCAGCAAACCGAACCCCAGGCTGCCGTCGCCCAAACGGATGAGCGCCGTATTTTCCCTGCCCCGGTACAGACGCAGCGCCACATAAAGAAAAAGAATGATCAGAAAACATCCCATTGCGTAGTTTCTCTCTCCGGGAATACCGCTTCCCTCCATTACCGTATAGGACGGTCCATATCCGACCTGAAACAGGGAAAGCATCTGGCTGATAAAAGCGCCGTGTGATCCCATTCTTCCCATCACATCCTCCGCCCAGGGAGAACTCGCATAGCCATGCAGGTAATAGTCCGCAAAAGGAAGCAAAAACCAGAAATTGACCAGAACCGTTCCTACGGCTGCCTTCACCAGTTGCAGCAGCCGACGGACGCACAGCGTCCTTTTTAACAGGATCACACAGAAAAGCCCCACAAACAGCGTCACGATCACACAGCTAATGACATGACACTGAATCAGCCCGGTGTAGCCAATCAACAACCAAAGCCAGCCGCCTTTTGATTTCTCATCCTCGGTGTTCCTGTAAATCTGACATAATCCATAAAAGATTAAGGGAATAAAGAGCATCGCCGTATATTCCCCCACAGCCGCACGCATATAAATGCAGACAAGGCGGTACGGCGCCAGCACATAGGCGATACTACCCAGCAGCGCCGCTTTTTTATTCTTTAAGATCCTCTCAAAACTACGATAAGCCGCGAAAGTTGTTGCGATATTGATTGCTGTCACATACATCTTATATGCGCCCTGCACCGTAAATCCGAGGATTCGCAGCAATGCAGGCAGATACAGCCATGCCTCCCCGTAAAGCACTGCGGAGGCATAGCCATACCCGTTATTCCAGTAGGGAGATACCCTGTTGGGAAACTGCCCTGCCAACAGGGAAGTCTTGATCGCTTCGATCCGATTCAGATGAAAGGGCAGATCGTCCCCTGCCATCATGAAAAAACTAAGCAGCGGCGTACAGGAACACATCACCAGACATACCAGCGCCATCGTAATCAGCCGCGCCTCCCGCTTATGCTCTTTCGGCGTCCTTTGATATCCAAGCAAAATCCCGTCCGCCAGCAGGAAAAACACGAGCATATAAAAAAGCAGGATATTCTTCCAGGCATTTGTTTCTTGAATGGTGACGCTTTCCAAAAACAGATACCCTTTTCCGCTGTAGTTTGCATGCACTTGGTATTCCCTGACTGTCGTAGGCGCAAAGAAGGAATACTTCAACTCGTGTTTCTTCTGCGGCAGCCTGTTACCCTGTGTTCCCGCCACCACCGAGTAGGTCGAATACTTTTCATTGGCGGAATATTTGTTATTAAAATCATCCGTAGAATAAACGATGGTCACCTCGTAGCTTCCCCTCGGCAGATCCGTGTAAGGAGTCGTGATATAGAGGTATTTCGGATCAACGGAATCATCCGTGATCAATGATTGATCCAGATAGCACCCCAGACCGTAATCTTCCGAATAATCCAAATATGTGCAGAACTCTCCCGTCAGATCCCGCCCCGCAAACACATACTGATGAAGCGGGAAAAAATAAGGTACGATGCACAAAAGAAAAAGCGCCAGTTCGACTGCCAAAATGCGCTTCCATATGGATGTGCTCTTAATAGCTGTCAGCCATTTGGATAAAAAAGTATGATCGTTTTTCATCTCTGCCTCCGTGTTTCACCTTTTGTTCTCATATATTCCCCCATCCCCAGCATCAAAAACACAAAGGGCGTACAGCAGACCTGCTGATAGCAGAAAAAATTATACGCCATGTAAGATACCGCGGCAGCGGCAGCTGCCGCAAGCAAATAGTCCTGCCGCCACGCCTTCAGAAAACTCCTGATCGCCGTGACAAAGATACCAATATAGGACACGGCTCCCAAAATACCGACATTGACCAAGGCAGTCATCCACTCGTTATGCGCGTTGGTGAGCATCTTATCCCCCCAAAGCAGTTTGACATCCTCCCCGTGCACCGCCATCGTATAGCTGCCAAAACAATCGGGTCCCACGCCAAACAGCTTATGTAACAGGCTCTCGCCCGCAAAAACCCTCACGGCAAAGCTCCAGATCCTTCCCCTGCCGTTGCCCCAGGTGTCATTCCAGTTAAAATAAGACACTGCACTCAGCGTCTCGCCAACTTTTCCCGAAAAAACGCCCTTCGTCTGCAAAACGATCAGCCCCGCCATGGCGAATACTGCCGCCACCGCCAAACTCACCGCCGCATATTTCACCCGGCGCAGGCGTACAGCCGAATAAGGTCGGTTCCTCCTCAGATACAGAAAAATATCCAATACTATGCAAAATCCCAAGAGCACCCAGGTACTCTTCCCTTCCAACATGATGCTTGTGACAAAATCATATTCAAGATCAGGGTTAGGATGGATGCGCATCAAAAAAAACATCACCTTTCCCGCCGCAAAAAAGAGGGTACAGGCTTCCGCAAATCGCCCCACCAGCACACGACTGTCCAGGCAAAGCAGAAAAAAGACGAGCATAAATGCTGCCAACGCGAAATAGGCACTGTCGCTGTTCTGCGTCACAAGGGAGGCAAAACCCACTGTCATGTAGATGCCGCCCAAAATCCGCCACATTTTTTTCTCCGCAAACAGAAACGCCGCCATCCCTACCGGCAGCGCCACTGCCAGATAACTTCCGTACCAGGACGCCTGCCCCATCGTGGAAAGAAACTGTGCCATCTGGCTGCCCTGAAGCCCCTCGTAAAATCCAATCGGATCGATCATCATGCGATGCAAAATGCCAATCAAAAACACGATAAACGCCGAGCCGCAAAATACCACCGCAATCACCCGGCTATAGCGTCCAAACCGGGACATGGCAAAATAGATGAGCACAAAACTAAGCTGTGACATCCAGCCCATATTCCATCCAAAGCTCCCCCAAAGGGCATCTTCATAAAATCCTCCTGAAATCACCGCTACCGTAGAAAACAGCAGATACGCAAATACAAACCCATCCGTGACAGACAGCCGCCAGGGCTTTTTGGCATATAAAAACTGGATGAAACAGCAGATCCCCATCATCAAAAACAGAGCAAAGCCGATGACCATGACTGTCCTATACGCCTCAAATTTCGCATTGCCGATTTGATGATATCCATCTTTCGCATAAAAAGAAACGGCAATGCACATAGCAATCATCGTGGCAGCAAGTACATACTCCATTGCCGGCGCAACGATCACCCACTCTGAAACCGCAGAAAGGGGCTTCGTCTTTTTCATTTTATTGCTCATATGTCGTTTCCCTTTCCTGTTTCCCGCATCAACCGTTTTCCCTACGGCTTCTATCTTACCGCACATTCCGAGGATTCGTCAATTTTTTGCTCCGATTTCTCTTTCTTTTTTAAAATCTCACAGACTACGATCAACGCAAGCGGCCCTTTCACGATTCCACCCACACCGAACAGCTTCACCCCCGCATAGACCGCAAAAAGGATATAGATTGGCGAAATCCCCATTTTATTCCCGATCAAACGCGGTTCCAGCAGTTCGCGCACCAGGATACAAACCCCATAGAGAGCAAGGCACACTGCCATCCTGCCGTACTGACCGTTCAAAAGCTGCCAGACCGAAAGCGGCACCAGCACGATCCCCGTGCCGATAAAGGGCAGCATATCCAGAAATCCCGCCAAAATACCGAAAAAAACACCTCCCTCCACTCCTGCCAGGCTTAAGGTAATGCCCGCAAGCGCGGCAATGATGACCAGAATCACCCCCTGTGCTTTGAGAAACGTTGTGATATAAGAGAGCACCCCTTCAAAAGCTTTCCATAAGAAAGAGACACTCTCCTCGCCTTTGAGCCAGTCCACCATCCCCGTATAGTCTTTTTCCAACAAAAAGACCGCAATGCAGGTAATTGCCAGAAATCCAATCGTCGAGAGCAGCCCCTTGAAACAACTGTAAGAGGAGGAAAGAAGCTGCGGCGCCACCTGAATCTGCACATTCTCCATAATGACGTTCATCTGCTCAATGATATATGTCTCGATCCTTTCTCCCTCCCAGCCGAATTTGCCGTCCAGCTGACAGCAGCAGTTGTGAAAAAAAGCCTCCACCTGCTGTTCCACCCGTCTGCAAAATGCAGGCAGCCCCTGCAGCTGCCCGATCCCGATGGAAAATGCCGCCCAAAGCCCCACGCAAAGAAGCAGTAAAAAAGGCAGTATGACTCCCACCGCCAGATATTTTTTCCGCACGGGTATCCTTCTCTGCACCCGTTCCAATGTAGGATAAAGTAACGTGATCAGCACAAAGGCCAAAAGAAAAGGCGCCGCCAACCCGAACAGATAACGGAAAAAGAACCACACGAGCGCGGTGACGGCACAAGCTTTTATGAGTTTATTTTTGAAAAAAGCATCCATGCTTTTAGTATGTAACTTTTTTAAGATATGATTCCCCGAAACGCCGCTCCCTCGGGCTTTCTTTCAAACTGCATCCTCTCCTTTGTCTGCGGATGGATAAAAGACAGTCTGTACGCGCAAAGCGCCACATCACGAATCCCCAAACTCTCGGACATAGCGATTGCCTCCTTGGGGGCATATTTGCGGTCTCCCAGCAGGGGCATCCCCGCGTTTGCCATCTGTACGCGGATCTGGTGATGACGGCCCGTGTAAAGGCGAATTTTTACAATTTTCGGCAATTCTTCCCGCAGGATTTCATAGGAGAGCCGCGCTTCCTTGGCTCCCTTCACCTCCGACGGCACAACGCGGGAAGTATTTGTCTTTCCGTCCTTGAGCAGACAGTCTGTGAGGATGCCGCTGCCATCCGCTGCATCTTCCCCGCGCAGATCGCAGACAAGGGCCAGATATTCCTTTTCCATCTCATCCCCTGCTGCCTGGGCGCTTAAGGCTGCCGCTGCCGCCTGCTGCTTGGCAAAGACCAGAATGCCCTCCACAGGCTGGTCGAGACGGTGGACGACGTAAATCCGCGCCCGGCTCCGCGCCAGATAATTTTCCATTTCGCTCACCATATCCGCCTGTCCGATGCGGGCAGTCTGAGTCGCGATTCCGGCGGGTTTGTGGCAGACCAGGATGTAGTTGTCCTCGTAGAGGATTCTGTTCTCAAACATAGTTACCTCTATTCTGCAGTGCTCATTCGGAAAATCAAAGATTTTCCTCATGTACGGGCTGTCTACACTCCGCTTCGGTCCGTGCTAAACAAGCGCCACTGGCGCTTAGCACCGCCCTATCATCCGCTAATCTGCCAAAATTGTCTGCCAGCAGCCATTTTGTCATCTTACCGTCTGGCACTGCTCATTGCCAACGCTCATATCTTAAACCGATACCCGATTCCCCAGATGGTTTCGATATACTGAGGCTTTGCGGTATCATACTCTATCTTCTCACGAATTTTCTTGATATGCACGGTCACGGTGGCAATATCACCAATGGAATCCATGTCCCAAATCTCGCGGAACAATTCTTCCTTTGAGTATACATGATTCGGATTTTCCGCCAAAAAGGTAAGCAGATCGAACTCTTTTGTCGTAAAGACCCGCTCCTCGCCGTCCACATAGACCCTTCTCGCCGTTTTATCGATCTTTAACCCTCTGATCTCTATGATATCGTTCACCTTCTGATTGCTGCCAACCAGCCTGTCATAACGTGACATATGCGCCTTCACCCGGGCTACCAGCTCTGAGGGACTGAAAGGCTTCGTCATGTAGTCGTCCGCACCAAGCCCCAGACCTCTGATTTTATCAATATCATCCTTTTTGGCGGACACCATGATGATGGGGATATCTTTCTCCTCCCTGATACGCTTACAGACCTCAAATCCGTCCACGCCGGGCAGCATGAGATCGAGAATGACCAGATCGAAATTCCCTGCCAGAGCCGTTTCCAATCCTTTGTCGCCGGTGTTCTCAATCGTTACCTCAAAGTCGCTCAATTCCAGATAATCCTTTTCCAGATCGGCGATTGCTTCCTCGTCTTCCACAATCAAAATCTTACTCATACGCTTACTTCCTTTCTTCAAACTCACAAATACATACTTTGCATTCCACGTACGCCATCATCGGGCATTGCCCGTTTAGTTATACTTTCGTACCACAAAGTGCATACAGGTTCCCTCGTGTTCCTTACTGGTGGCCCAAATGTAGCCGCCGTGATCCTCTATAATCTTTTTCACAATGGATAGCCCGATACCGCTGCCGCCCTGTGCGGAATTGCGGGAAGCGTCTGTTCTGTAAAACCGTTCAAAAATATTCGGCAAATCCTTTGCGGCAATTCCCTTGCCATTATCCTCGATTTCCACGCGAATGGAATCGACCTCATCCAAAATACGGATATCAATCACACCTTTTTCCTTATCAATGTATTTTACACTGTTACCGATGATATTATTGATCACCCGTTTTAGCTGTTCGGGATCCGCAATAATCTGAACGGAAGGATCCACCAGATCCTCGTAGTTAAGCTGGATATTTTTCGATTCCAGATCCAACCCCACTTCCTCCACACAGTCCCCAAAATACTCCGCAACGTTGATACGGCGGAAATTATAGGGGATACGATTATTGTCGATTCCCGAGTACATGGTGAGCTCATTGATCAGACGATCCATATCATTTGCCTTATTATAGATGGTTTTAATATATTTATCCATCTTCTCAGGCGTATCGGCCACCCCGTCCATGATACCTTCCACGTATCCCTTCACCGCCGTGATGGGCGTTTTCAGATCATGGGAAATATTACTGATCAACTCCCTGTTTTTTGCCTCATGCTCAAACTTTTCATCCAGGGATTCCTTCAAGCGAAGCCGCATATCCTCGTAATTGCGGTAGAGTTCTCCGACCTCGCCCTTCTCTTCCGTAGTCAGCATATATTCCAGATTGCCCTCCGCGATCTGCTGCATCGCCTTATTCATCTGATTGATCGGCGTGAAAATGCCGTGCTGCAGCCATTGGGTTAAGAGCACGCTTGTCAGGATCAACACCAGGATAAAGGCAAGCGCCATATGATAAAGGGTCTTTTGAGAGAGCAGGGAACTGACTCTGGTAACGACGAAAAAACTGCCTTCGCTGCCGTCTACAAAGTGAAAATCCACCTCCTTGACCAATCTCTTGATATCGTTGTAATAATAACCCGCCTCGGGACTGTCTATCTCGCTGCCATAGTCAGGAAGCGCCGAGAAAATCCTTTTCGCCGCCGTGTGATTTCCCGTGTAATAAAGGTTTCCATTTTTTCTGACAATAATGTAGGAAGATTTGTCCGCCAAACTCTCGGAAATCTCATCCAGATACGCTTTATCCTCCATGCGGGAAGGATCTTCGGCAATCTGCTGTCTCACCTTTTCAAGGACTTCCTCCGTGATGCGGCTGTAGTTTTCAATCGTATAGATAAAGGAGGCGTTGTTCTTATCCGGAAATCCAAACTGCGTCTCTGCATCCTCGATCTGGCTTCCCACCACGAGAAGCGCAATGCTGGTGAGCAAAAGCGGCATCAATATGATCGCCAAAGATGTGATCATCAGCCTTGTCTTGAATTTCACAAAAAACCCTTCTTTCTGTCCAATTTAAGTAAAGTATACCACATTCCGTCTTTCTGAAAATAAAACTACTCCGATAATCTTATAAAAAATTTATAAATTTCCAAATTTTGGATTGACAGGGACATTTTATTTGCTATAATTGATTCATAAAATAGGAATGATTCCTAATATTTACATCAGAGTAGATTCGGAAAATGACGAGATGGAATACATGACGCGAAGCAAAAAGGAGTTGCCATGGCAATGAAATACAGCCGACAACGGCAGGTCATCCACAATTTTCTTATGACGCGCAAGGATCACCCCACCGCCGATGTTGTCTATCAAAATGTCAGGCAGGAAGATCCCCACATCAGCCTTGGCACCGTCTACCGCAATTTGACGCTTTTGGCGGACAAAGGAGAGATTCTGCGGCTTCACGTGGGGGACGGCGTCGATCACTTCGACGCGGACACCTCCCGTCACTGTCATTTCGTCTGTTCCCGCTGCGGCTGTGTAACGGATCTTCCACTAGACTGCCTGGAGGACATGCTCCTGCAAGCCAGACAGCACTTCGACGGCGAGATTACAAGTTTAGACACCTGTTTCCACGGCATCTGCGCTGACTGCTTAAACGCTGCCGCAAAACAGGCGGCACACGGCTGATTTACGCCGCCGGATCATAAAAAGCAATAAACCCGATTTCTTCATAGCACGGATTACGGCATTTCCTTTCCGCCTGCCATCTGTAATATGCTCTTGAAATTGGGTAAAATATTAAAAAAAGAAAAGGAGATCACACTATGAAATTTGTATGTCAGGTATGCGGCTATGTACACGAAGGAGACTCTGCACCGGATAAGTGCCCGCAGTGCGGCGCGCCCGCTGAGAAGTTCACAGCACAGAGCGGTTCCATGGAATGGGCTGCAGAGCACGTGGTAGGCGTTGCTAAGGGCGTCAGCGAAGACATTATGGCTGACCTGCGCGCAAACTTCAACGGCGAGTGCAC
>DETS01000094.1:0-3649 GCA_002361735.1 Lachnospiraceae bacterium UBA3282
CACGTCGTTTCCGGCTGACCGGACATTTTGCCTGTACAGTGACTTGTCGTCAGTTTCCTAACTTGACATTCGCTCCACGGAAAACCTGCCACGTGGGCAGCAACCTCACGCTTCATAGCTATCATGTCACAGCACTGACTAGTATATAGGATGTTTATGGGAAATGCAAGAAAAAAGTGGGAAATATGATTGTTTTTTTTTCCGTACAATAAAAGTATAATGAGTGGTGAGGCAGATTTTGCAAGTATGCCTTTCGCCCTACGCAAACTCGTGCAGTTTCATGCCTTCGGCATTTACTGCACTCAAACAGTGCTTCGGGGCGTGCAGGCATATCTTGCAAAATCCGCTCAAGCATTATATCATGTTATGTGAAATCAAATGGCTGCGGATAAATATCTAATCTCATTCAGTAAGCTGCACAATCTTTAAGCGCGATGCGCGGTGGGCGCACAGCGGATGAAATCTTCTTCTATTATAACATATATAACATATAGAAGAAACAGGATATGAAGAAGGATGGACAAACAATCATGTGGTTAGCGGATAATTGGAAAGATTACGAAGTGATAGACTGCTCTAATGGCGAAAAGTTGGAGCGATGGGGAAACTATATTTTGGTGCGGCCGGATCCGCAGGTAATATGGGATACGCCGAGAACGGACGGGCACTGGAAAAAAAAGAACGGACACTACCACCGCAGCGCAAAGGGCGGCGGGGAATGGGAGTTCTTTGATCTGCCGCAGGAATGGAGCATCCGTTACCGCGAGCTGACCTTCCGTTTGAAACCGTTCAGCTTCAAGCACACGGGGCTTTTCCCGGAGCAGGCAGTAAATTGGGATTGGGTTTCTTCTATAATAAAGAGTGCTGTTAAGAAAAATGCTGCCGGGCACCCTGACCGCCCTGTCAAAGTCCTGAATCTGTTTGCCTACACGGGCGGCGCGACGCTTGCCTGTGCTGCAGCGGGCGCGGCTGTCACTCATGTGGACGCTTCCAAGGGCATGGTCACCTGGGCAAAAGAAAACGCTGCCGCTTCGGGACTGTCCGATGCACCGATCCGCTGGCTGGTGGACGACTGCGTAAAATTTGTGGAACGGGAGATTCGCCGCGGCAACACCTATGACGGCATCATCATGGACCCTCCCTCCTACGGGCGCGGTCCCAAAGGGGAAATCTGGAAGATCGAGGAGAATGTATTCCCGCTGATCGAACTTGCTGCAAAGCTTCTATCTGAGAATGCCCTGTTTTTCCTCGTCAATTCCTACACCACCGGGCTGCAGCCCGCCGTACTCACTTATATGATGCACACTGCCCTCGTGCCAAAACACGGCGGCCATGTAGAAGCCTCGGAAATCGGGCTGCCCGTCTCGACGAGCGGACTGACGCTGCCCTGCGGCGCTTCCGGCAGGTGGTTTACATAATACCATTCCATACAGTGCCAAGGCTTTGCGTGGTCATTCCGGCGAAATGTAGTTTACATAACTTTCAGCACCTGGGCAATTCCATATAAAAGTAACAGATGCAGCGGATAAAATCCATAATAGAACGGCTTCGGAAGCTGTCTTCCCTTTTTCCCGTTATAGAAGAAAATCAGCAAAAAGGCAAACAGCCCGTACAACTCCCGCAGAGCAGACCAGAACAACTTGTCCGCTGTTAAATTCGTATTGCTTCCTGCATAACAGATCAGGTTAGAACCCCAGGTCCCAAACAGCATGACCAGCCCCACCGCCATAAACTGTGCGCCTCCGTCCCGATCCCTCGTCAGATAAAAAGCAAGGATGAGCAGAATGCCCATAAAACGGTAGTCCGTCGCCCCTACAAAGGCTGCCGCGCAAATCGCCGCCACCGCCAGGATTTGTCCCGCCTTAGCCAAAACACTTCCATAATGGGAGAGATATTCCCAACCCGTCAGCAACAAAATCCCCAAAAACAATGTCCAATATACATTTTGACTTTTCCATGCCACCGACGTGCCCGAAAACGCCAGATCAAAAGGAATTTCCGACAACAGCGCAAACAAAAAGAGCCGCAGTAAAAATCGGGCTCTGCTCCTCGTGCGATAGAATCCCTCCACGATCAGAAATGCAAACAGAATGAAGGCGATCCGCCCAACCGCCCTGCCCGCACGATAAATCGGCAGTAAGGCAGGATCCCAGCCGCCGTTTACCAAATGAAGATTCATATAATTCAAAAAAATGACCGCAAAAAAGTGATCGATGAACATGGAGACATAGGCTGCGTTTTTCAGCACAGCCCCCGACAGCCCGCCTGTCTTTTCTCTATTCTGCCGTTCTGTCATGCCCCTCTCCTCCCCGAACTTCCCGCAAAAAGATAGAGCCTCTGCCATTTTTCCGGCAAAGGCTCGTTTTCCGCATCTTCTCTATGCCATCGCATCCACATTGGCGCCTTCCACCAACTCCGCCGCAGATTGTCCGGCATCCGGAGACACTGGGATATCCACTCCCTGTATCTGCAGTGATACCGCCGGATTCGTCTCCTGCTGAAACGCCTGCTGCACGCCTTCCTGCTTCTCTCTCGCCAACTTATTGAACATCGCTTTCAGATATTTCATATCCGCTTCCACGATGTCCTTCATCTCGTCCGCACGATGCTTCTTGCGAAGTTTTTCCACATCCTCGGGAGACATCTCCTGCTCCGAAGCGCCCATATATTCCTTCATGATATCGTTGACGCCGCCGGTTTCCTCCAATTCCTGCATGAGCTGTTCGTACTCCTCCATCAACTCCTGCATCCGCTCCAGCTCCTCGTCTTTCAGGTGCTCCATGGATTCCTCGAGCTTCTTCATCTTCTCGTCTTCACCCGAAGACGCGCCTTCTTCCACCAGCCCCTTTCCCGTAGCCTTCGCCTTTTCTTCCTCCTCCAGATGCTTTTTCTTCCTGCGGGCAATCCGCTCCATCTTCCTGGCATGGATGATTGCATGGCGAAGATCCGTCTCGTCATACTTACCGCTCATCTGCTTTCTGAGCAGGGATACCACTTCCTCACGCGCTTTGGTTATCACCCTGCGTGCACCTGTGGAAGTGTTGTTCAGGGTAATCTGCCTCGATATTTTCTTATAATTATAATTCAGTTTTTTCTTCTTTTGACTCGCTTTCTGTTTTTGTATCCTAATCGCATTCGCCGTCTGTTTTGCCGCAATGCCGGCACATTCATTCTTAATATCCTGTGCAGTCCTCTGCTTATAGGGATCGGACGTCGAAACCGCGGTCTGATTCGGATTCGTTCCAACCAATATGCTCATATGCCTATCCTCCGTGATACTGCAATGCGGCAAATCCATTCGCCGCAGTTTTCTGCCATTTCATGCTGTCATATTATATATCGGACGAAAAGGGCATATTGTTTACAGACTATGACCGTTCACTTTCCTCATCTTTTCCACGCTCTCCTCCCAGGTATCCGGCTCCTTCCTCCGCTCCTCGGGAACCCACCTTAACAGCGCATCATTGAGCGTCTTTTTGTCCAGCGGCTTGGTGATAAAATCCTGAAATCCGTTGCGCAGAAACATTTCCCTGACACCCTCCATGGCATTCGCCGTCAACGCAATAATGACAGGCGATGTCCCGTTTTCACCGCATTCGCTTCTAATCAGGTGCACCGCCTCGATTCCGTCCATCTCCGGCATCATATG
>DETS01000094.1:3937-29484 GCA_002361735.1 Lachnospiraceae bacterium UBA3282
ATCTCCGGCATCATATGATCCATAAAAATAATATCGTATTTTGTTTGCTTGACACGATCGATTGCCGCACGTCCGCTGTCCGCTTCGTCCATGAGAAATCGGTAAGGTTTCAGGAAGCCTTTTGCCACCTTTCTGTTGACCAGATTGTCATCCACCACCAGCACCCGGCAATCCTCTGCCAAAAAGAGTTTGATCTCATCCTCCTTCTTTTCCGTCTCCTTCGGCGCTTCGCTCAGACTCCGCGCATCCACAATCTTTTGCGGAATCTCCAAAATAAAGGTAGTTCCCTTTCCGTATACGCTTTCCACGCGGATATTTCCGCCCATCAGTTCTACCAGATGTCTGGTAATGGACAACCCCAGCCCGGTACCTTCCACCGCGCGGTTGCGTTTCGCATCCACTTGACTGAAATTCTCAAAGATTTTTTCCAAATCTTCTTCCTTAATGCCGCAGCCGGTATCCTCGACTTCCATATGCAGCCATTCCGTGTCGCTTTCTGTTCCAAGTCTGCCACTGACGGAGAGTTTTACATGCCCCTCTTTGGTAAACTTCAACCCGTTATTCAACAGATTGATCAAAATCTGCCGAATCCTTCCCTCGTCGCCATGATAACGGCTGGGAATGGACATATCATACTCGCACTTAAGCAAAATGCCCCGCTTCGATGCCGCCCCGTCCATCATATTGATGACCTCATCCACAATGCTTTTGATGTGATAGTCCGTGCACACCAGTTCCATCTTGCCTGCCTCTACCTTGGAAAGGTCAAGAATATCATTGATAAGAGCCAGCAAATTTCTGGACGCCGATTTGATATCGCAGGCGTAACTGTATACCTTCCGCCCTTTGCTCTCCTCCATGATGATATCGCTTAAGCCCACGATCGCATTCATGGGTGTGCGGATCTCGTGAGACATATTTGCCAAAAATTCACTCTTTGCCTCGTTTGCCTGCTCTGCCTGTATCCGAAACCGCTTGATCACTTCGATATGATTTCTCATTTCCGTCATATCAAGGATGACTACCACATAGCCTTTGAGAACCCCGAATCGATCTGCGATCCGCTCCACATGGCTCTGATAGTAGCATTCATTGAGGAAAAACTCGTTCTGCCCGTCCTCTCCCAACGCATTTTCCGGAAAATCCTCTATCTCTGTGATATTCCTGCCAACCACATGATTGTTCAGTCCCGTAAAAATGTCTGCTGCCGCCGGATTATAGCTGACGACCCTTTTCTTTTCATCCAATGCGATCACGCCGTCACTCATACTGTTTAACAACGTTCCGGAAGCAAGGCTGCCAAAATCATAGACCTTCTTACTCCATACCAGGATCACCACACATGAGAGTACCAGCCCCAGCGTCATAGGCGTAAAATCATATGCCCGCGTCAGCTTCGTGACATACGCATATAAGGCAATGACCGGCAAAAAGGAAAGCCCCAAAATCAAACCGTACCTGCGATCCACCGCATCCTCACCTTTTCTGGCAACAGCACGGATCAGCACACGCAGGGACATCACATAGGGAATCAGCGTGGCAAAAATGATAAAGAACGCATACCCCGGTCCATACTGTAGAAACAGATAAGAATGCCCTTCTGCCGTAGTCTGCCATTCCACCTGTCTGTAAAAAAAGCCGTGATAATCACAGGTAATAATCAACAAAAGAAGCCCCGCATCAATGATTCCCAATAGCTTCAACAGCTTAAGCGGCGCTTCCTCAAAACAATAGATATAGATAAAATAGCAATAGCAGACCGGTATCGTCATGGTTCCCAGATGCTGCATCTTTACCGCTACCAGCGCCGCCTCCATCGTAGGCGCCGTCAGCTCCAGCAAGTATCCTATGTTCTGGATCAAGGCTCCCACCAGAAAATATTCCATCATTTTCTGCTCTCTGGAACCGTCCCCGCTAAGCAGGAGCGCCAACGCAAAAAAGATGGCGCAGATTGTTATCACCTGAAATCCTAAAAAAACTATGTTCATATCGCAGCCCGTCTCCTACCGGGTAATGTTCTTTGCAGATCTCACTCATATGACTTGATAAAACTGACAAACTCCGGTTTCGGAACCGGCTTTGAGAAAAAGTATCCCTGAATGAAATCACACTGCAACTCCGCAAAAAAGTCCAACATTTCCTGCGTCTCGATGCCTTCCACCACAATCTCCATGTTCATGTCCTTGAGCATCGCCACCGTGTTTTTGAGCACCACGCGCATCTTGGGATTATCCTGCTCGTCCACAAAGGTCTTGTCCAGCTTGATGATTTTAAGCGGAAGCTGAATCACGCGCTTGATATTGGAATAGCCCGTCCCATAATCATCCAGCGAGAAGGATATCCCCGCCCGATGAAGCTTCTGTAAATTCTCCGCCATGATCTCCTGTGTATGACTTGCCGCAGTCTCTGTGATTTCCAAATTGATATATTCCGCGGAGACACGGTGCTTTGCCATGATGCCGAGAATCTTATCTGCCAGATTGACTCTCATGCACTGCGTTACCGAGAGATTTACTTCTATGTACTCTAAGCCCAATGAATGAAATTCTCCCTCGGCAATGAAACGACAGACTTCTTCCAATACATAGTCGCCGATTCTGTGAATGGCGCCGCTTCTCTCCGCCGCCGTGACCAAAATCTCCGGTGAGATAAATCCGTAAGTCGGATCAAAGAGACGAAGCAATGCCTCCGCCGAAACAAATTTTCTTTTTTCTACGGAATAGATTGGCTGATAATAAACTTGGAAACGCTTAAATTCCAACGCTTCTTCAATGATCTCGTCAATGTTGCCCTGAATCTCAAACAGCCCTTTATGGAATACCTCGTTTACGTGCATGACGCGAGGCTCAAACTTCACCTTCTGGTGAAAATCCATGCCGAAGGTCATCAACATCTTGAAATCCTTGATTTCCTCAGGGCAGCGTGCCAACACCACGATCGGCTGCAGCGTGACATCCAAGTCATTATAATCGCGCTTCTCCATCAGACTTGCCACCAGCGCTTCCGCCGTTTCCTCCGCCAACTTCCTGTCCTTCTCATTAAATACCATGCGGAAGCGTCCCCGGTCCAGGTAATAAAGATCCGCCTTGCTGCCCGAAACCATATTCGCCTGATGAACCCTGTCAACCACGTCACTTAACACCTGCATGGCAAAGTCATAGCCCATCATGGCATTGATCTCGGAGAAATTCCCCAAATTCAGCATAACTACGTCGACGTTCTTTTTATTATAGTAGTTCCTTTTCATGTCCGATGCGTAGGCGCTGTACTTCATAAGCTGCGTATCCGAATCGACGATCTCCTCCGGTCTCTGAGCGCCAAAGCTGATAACCAGCAGACTGACAGCCGCGGCAAACATTTCCACGAGAGTCGATGGCGACTGCATCTGTACCAGCATCGCAGCTCCTCCGATCGGTATGTAAGACATGGCGGCACAGAATTTGGATAATGTCATCAATTCCCGATAGTAGATGGTATAAACGATCACAAACACAATATAAATCGATATCGCCGCATAAATCAGGAAAAACCACTCCCCGCGCTGATAGCCCCCTTCTACCAGAAACATCTTCTTGGTAAACGGGTTCGTAAGAAGCGCTGCCGAAACCGTTATCAGGGGCGCCCACAAAATAAATTGAATGATGAAATTCTTTCTGATCTTATGCCAGGTATCAGATAAGCTAATCACAAACAGGGCATAAACCGGCACCGTCAAATTATGTATGACGAGATATCCCGTATGCGCCAGATATAACGCAAAGTGACTCGTACTTTGCGCATTGTCAAGGGATACCGCCCAGATATCAAAAAGCGCAGCAAGCCAGTTGAGGGAGATGAATGCCAAAAACATTCTGTTAGACATGCCGTTCGTCAGCTTCCTCACCACAGTCGATATCAAAAGCAGTGTCAATATTAAGATGGCAGCTATATCGTAACTAAGACTTTTCCCCATAATTTCCTCTGTAAATGCAACGTCTCTTATTTTCTTTTGCGGCTACTACATTATACCAAATTTAGGGAAAAGTGAAAAGCCTTTATTTTTTGCGCACTCCAAAGTTTACATGCGGCACTTTCAAATTGCTTTACATCCCATAGCTTGCACATTACAATAAGACTATGACGACCGGAGAAAAAATAACCTTACTGCGAAAAGAAAAGAATATCACCCAGGAACAGCTGGCAGAACTGCTGGACGTTTCCCGTCAATCCGTCTCCCGTTGGGAAAAAGACGCCGCTTTTCCGGAAACGGACAAACTGATCCAGTTGAGCAGATTATTTGCCTGCAGCATCGATTTTTTGCTGAGCAACGATCCCTATGAAAAAGAGATTGCGCCCTGCCCCACTGTTTCCGATTCTTATCAATTCATCCGTGAATGCGGCTATTTCTTTCTGGCAACCTCCGTTGACGGCCAGCCCGGGTTAAGGCCGCTTGGCATGGTTTACACAAATGGCCGCGCTTTATTCATAGCCACCGATAAGCGAAAGAACGTGTATTCCGAACTGATGCAAAATGCACGGATTGCAATCGGGGCTTATGATCCGCATACCAAAAAATGCCTGCGTTTAAGCGGCCGCGCAATCGCAGAAACTTCTATATCCGTGAGGGAAGAAATGATGAACGCATATCCGCCCTTAAGACAAAAGTACACAGCGGAAGAAGAAAGGTATCTGGCCATTTTCAAACTGCTGATCGACGATAGTAATATGACTTAAATAGATAATAGTGAAATATTACTTACAAGAAAAGGAAAAGGAGAAAACGAATGGAAAAATTGACCCCCGAAACAAAGAAACTGTTGGACGAGCGGTTTGGGCATGACTGCATCATCGCCCTGGCAACCACGGACGAGGGCCTGCCCTATGTCCGCAATGTCGACGCTTACTATGAGGACGGTGCATTTTATGTGGTCACCTATGCCCTCTCCAATAAAATGAATCACATTGCCAAAAATCCCACAGTGGCGATCGCCGGCGACTGGTTTACCGCCCACGGTGCGGGAAAGAATCTCGGCTTTGTCGGCAAGGACGAAAACCGAGACATCATGGCAAAGCTGAAAGAGGTATTCTCTGCCTGGATCAATGCACATACTAATCTCGAAGATGAAAATACCTGTCTTTTGCGCATTCAGCTGACCGACGGTATCCTCTTTTCCCACGGGACCAGATATGATATTGATTTTACCTGTTAGCTTCTGTTGCTGTTATTTTGATTCAAACCGCTTATGCCGAACCAAAAAAGTTCCCGAATCAGGAAAGTTTTTACTTAATTTCAGTAAAAACTTTCTATTTTTAATAAGTTTTTCTTGTTTGCAAGTAAAACTCTTGATTTTTTTTGCTTTTTTGGGCATACTATAAGGGGAGGCGATGGGCATGATCACCAGAACTTATTATATCGAAATCCTAAAAAAATACCGCAATGTGCCGCTTGTGAAACTGCTGGCCGGTATCCGCCGCTGCGGAAAATCGACTATTTTGGAAATGCTGCGGGATGACCTGCTTGCAGACGGTATCGCGCAGGATCACATCCTTGAAGTGCGCTATACCTCCGAAATGTTTGCAGACGGCATGACCCACGGGGAAATGTATGACAATATCAAAAAGGAAATGACCGACACTGACCGCTATTATCTGTTACTTGATGAAGTGCAGGAAATAGATGGCTGGGAAAAAGCGGTGAACAGCCTTTTGGAAGACGGAAATACTGACATCTACGTTACCGGTTCCAATTCCAAGCTGATGTCGGGTGAGATTTCCACCTACTTAAGCGGCAGATATATCCAGATTCCCGTATATACGCTATCTTTTGCCGAATATTTGGAATTTAAAAAAGCGAGTGGAAAATCGCAGAAAGAACTTTTGAACGATTACATCCGTCAGGGCGGCTTCCCCATCACCGCGATCAGCGATTTTGACGAAGCCTCCGTTTATCAGATCGTCGAGGGCATCTATCACTCGGTAATCACAAACGACATTACAAAGCGGCATAACATCGCCAACTTTGATCTGTTTAACCGCGTTGTAAAATATGTCGTGGAAAATGTCGGCAAAACCTTTTCCGCCAATGCGATCGTAAAGTTTTTGAAAAGCGAGGGTCGCTCACTTTCCGTGGAATCCGTGTACAATTATCTGGAATGGCTGGAAAAGGCATTTGTAATCTATCGCTGCAGCCGCTACGACCTGCAAGGCAAGGCGGTGTTAAAAACGCAGGAAAAATTCTATCTCGCGGACGCTTCCCTGAAATACTGTATGCTGGGATTTAACCCAAAATCCGTGGCCGCGATACTGGAAAACATCGTCTACTTTGAACTGCTCAGAAAAGGATATGAAGTCTACATCGGCAAATACGAAACCAAAGAGATCGACTTTATTGCCCTGCGCCGCGATGAGCGGATCTATGTACAGGTGTGCCGCAATCTGCCCGAAGATTCCGACCGGGAAATCGCAAACCTGCTGGAATTAAAGGACCACTATCCCAAATATATCGTTACCGTTGACGAGCTTGCCAAGGGAAATATCAACGGCATCAGGATCGTTTATCTGGCGGATTTTCTTTTGATGGTGGACTATTGAGCTGTCCTTTTACAAAAATACTGTATCATCGGTCCCACGATTTCCTTTTTCTCGACTGCAAAATACGGGGTAAGGATGTTTTCATAGGAATCAATGCCCTGTTTCCCCAAGTCGATGCCTTTGTCGTATGATTTCGCGACTAATTCCAGTTGGTTATCCATAAGCAGTTTCTCCCCTTCTTACCTGATCTGTACTATAAAGATTTATGAACTTTACACTGTCTTTATTGTTCATAAATTACTACTCCACTTTTCGCAATTTCTTCTCCAACTTGTGAATCCGATGTGAGTTGAGATGTATCCAATAAATCGACTTCTTTTCCAAGCGCAGTAACTACATCTTCTAATAATCCAAAAAAGGCCAGTCCTTTGAGGCCGCTGTCCACAAGAATATCAATATCGCTCTGTTTTTCTGCAAGCCCTTTCGCATACGAACCAAACAGCGTTGCCTTCTTCACCCTATACTCGGAAAACACAGGCTGTAAAATCGTCTGTATCTGCAACGGTGTATAAATATCCTTATCCATACATTTACCTCCTGTCTTCATCAAAACTATTTTTATCATTATAATATGCCTGTCTTACAATAACAATCCTTGTTTTCCTCTTTCATCTTTTTCTTCAATTTATCATCTGTCTGCCAAAGTGGGCTCCAGCAGTTTCTCCAATTCCACGCGCAGCCTGTTTTTCAAATCCTCCAGCTCCTCAGGCGTCGGCAGAAATTCATCCCGGAACTGCGGTTCCAAAAAATGCAGTTCCGTCGCGTGCTCCTTGCACAGAAACAGGGTATAGCCTTTGATGCGCTGGTGGTCGCCGATCACCACATAGCCCGTATTCAGTTCTTTGACAAAATAGGGATTCTTACCTCTATCACTCCGCCGCTGCTTGCACTTCAATAAACTTTCTGATATTTTCATTCATGGGTTGAATCTGCTGATATAAAAATCCAATTTCACGTGGAGATATGGGCTTGGATAATTCTATTTCCACAAGGGATCCTGCTTTTAATTCTTCTTCCACAAACTGCTTTACCACACAGGATACCCCGATTCCCATTTTCGCAAATTCAATTAACAGATCCATTTCATTCACTTCAAGAATATGTAAAGGGTTCATATTGTTTTGTGCATAATACCTGTTCAAATGTCTGCGGGAAACATTGTCCTTATCAAGCAATATAATATTGCCATGTTCCAATATCTTTTCATCACTGCAATCCAGCTTCTCCCGATACGCCGGCGTGCAAACGAATATGTATTCAATGACACCCAGAAAATGGTAGACTGCCGTTCCCAACTGTTCCGGTTTTGAAACGAGCGCTAAGTCGATCCTGCATTGCTCAACCATGGAACAGGCTGCTGACGATGATGTGCAGGTCACCGATACTTCCGTATTCGGATACCTGGTTGTAAATTCTTTCAGATAAGGCATGAGGAAATGTTTACACAATACATTACTGGCAGCAATTCGCAAATATCCTGTATTTTGATGGAATCTAAGGTTATCTTCCGTCTCTGAAAGAATCTGAAATGCCCGTTTGACATTCTCATAGAGTTTTCTTCCGTTTTCTGTCAGTTCCACGCCTTTTGATTTTCTAAAAAAGAGCGTTGTATTTAGATTGTCTTCCAGTTTTCTGATCGAAATACTGACTGCAGGCTGAGAAATAAATAATTGTGCAGCTGCCTTGGAAATACTGTTGCTTTCCGCAACCGCAAGGAAAATTTTATACTTTGAAAGATTGTCAAACGTTTCCATATCCCTTCACCCATAAGCAGTTTTTATACCTTTAACAAATCACATATATTTTGATTATATCACTGCTAAAAGTATAATACAAGGAAATTGAATAAGAAACCAACCTGTCTAAACAATGCTCTTTTCCATCTGAATATACAGCCCCTGCTGAAATACGATGTCAAACCCGAATGCACGGTACAGGGAAACCGCAGGCTCTAACGTTATCCTCGTATCCAAAAATAACTTGTGACACTCCTGCTCTTTGGCGTAGTTTTCTACCGTCTTTAGCAGTTCCTTGGCAATGCCCCTGCCCCGATATTCCTCTTTGAGAAACATCCGCTTGACCTCGCCTACGCCTTCCTCTTTTTTTCGATAAGCGATGCAGCCTACGGGAATGTCAGCCTCGATTACCACCCATACATTTTCGATGTGCTCATTCTCAGAATAGCGTGTGTAATATTTTTTATCATCGTCTAAAAAAGCTATCATATAGTCGTCGTGCTCAGAAAAAAGATGCAGGACGCTTTCATCCGTGGTTTTTGCGGGAATGATATTCATCGTTGTGTTCTCCTTATCTTTGCAGTGCTCTCACACATAGTTTATCATCCCCGCTCTTTTCTGTCTCCTACTTTTTCCAACCGAACGACTGTATTTTACGGTTATACCCAATCTTCCGATAGAAGTCATTGCCGCCTCCGCTCATGCACTCCGCGCCCAGTTCTTTCATCCTGCGATAATGCACGGAAAGCGCCGCCGGTGCCAGTCCTCTGTTCCGATATTCCGGAACGGTACAAAGCGGCTCCATATAGGCGAGTTTAATAGGTAGCATGCGGCGGCGGTGCCATGACATCGCTGATCACACCCTGCCATGCTTTTTGCGGATTCCAGTCTGTTCCGGGGTCCTCCGCTTCCCAATTTTCAAAAGGGCCCTTGTCCTCATGATCAAACCCTTTCCACATGCAGATTGCCAATTTCACAGGATCCGCCTGATCAGGTGCTACCAAATGAAACCCTTTTGGAAGCGGATAATCTAACACTGCTTTCCCAAAGTCGATCACCCAGTTTTCATTGACAAAGCATTGCTGATACCCTCTCTTTGCGGCTGCTTCCATCAACGCTTTCTGCTGCGGATTGAAAATCAATGTCCTTTCCGCATCATTTCCCCGCATATGCTCCTCGACATAGGCAATCATTTCATCCGCCAGCTCCTCATAACCGTCTCGCAGACAAAAGTAGATATCCGAACAGGGATTTTCATAGAACGCAAAGCCAACTGCCCTGTCCCCGTCAAACCAGAGTCTGTTCAAATAGAGATACCGTTTATCCAGCCATGACGATGTGATCGCATACTCAAAAAAAGGTGCTTTTATTTCGTTTGCCTCGATTCCTTTTTCCGCACAGTTTTCTACCAGCAAATTCCAGACGATATCATGATCCGATAATACTTGAAACTGTTTTGTTGTGATCTGTTTCATTCTTTCCGCCCTTCCTTTCACAATTACCTGACTGCCATTATTTTAGCAAATGTAGGACGAGGACAGAAGTAGCAAGAATCCTTATAACCAAAGTTACCACAGAAAGGACGCCCGCCATTTCCATGGCAGGCGCCCTTCCGTTATCCGTATATGATTTTTTTGATCGTACTTTCCGCCAGACGGTACCTCTTCGCCAACGTTTCCATGGAAACGCCTTCCCGATAGAGCCTCCTGATTTCCTGATTCCGCTCCCGATAAAAGGCGCGCGAGCCGCTGTCGGCTCCCCAGTCCTTCTTCGTTGACGCCCTCGGCACATAAAGCAGTTCTCCATCAAGATAGGTCTGAAGCTCTTTTAACAACCGTTCCGGCAGGATTTCTGCTGCATTTTGATATCTCATCTTAGCCGCTCCTTATTTATTTTCATAAATAAGTGCAGAAACAGCAGAACATACAGTGTGGTCCGCCCATACAGAGTGCTATATGCCTGCTATTCTGCATGGGCAAAGAAGCTCTGGACTCCGTTTTTGAATAGAGCCCGCAGTTTTCGCCACATGGACTTCCCTCCCTTCTACGGTAATCACTTCCGTTACTATATTTTCACTGGTGTATATCCAAAATATTTTTTCTCCGGTTCTGCAAAAACCTCTTATGCGTCAATCGCTTCTGCTGTGTTTTCCATATCCTGCTCATCAAAAAATGTCAGGATGCTGTTGACTCCCGCCACCGCCTTTTCATCTGTAATCGCCGGTCTTTCATTGGTGTTATGGCTGTATACCAATTCATGTATTTCCGGACAGTTCATATGATGCAGCAGTATGCGAGCAGTACTGTACGCCCTATCCATATGCCCATCACCACCCCCGACTAAGATGACCGCACCTTTCTTGACCTTCCCCACAGGTTCCTCTTTTCTAAAATAGCCGGCGCAGAAATAAGTCTGAAGCCTGCTTGCAACATCCAATAATTTCCCGGTCAGCTCCGAAAAATAAATCGGTGAAGCAATCACAATGTTATCGCATTCCTCTATGTATTGATAAACCTCCTGCATTTCGTCGTCTATTTGACATCCCTTATGTTCCCAGCAATACCTACAGTCAAGACAGGGCGAAATATTGCATCGGTAGGCATTTACTATTTTATATTCTCCCGTGATTTTTTCGGTAAGCAACCGGATCAGACTGCTTGTATCACCGTTGATGCGTGGAGAGCCATTGAAAATCAAAGTTTTCATCGTTATTTCCCTTACTTTCCCATTGCTTTCTCTGCAAAGCAATCAATTCCTGCATCGTTATCCCTTGTCTACGATTTACGGTATCTGCTGACCCTTTCATCCGCAATCACGCCGTCAAAATTCATCCCAAAGCCAAAATCATAAATATGCCCTTCTTCGTCCTGATAGCACTCCATATCAAACGCCACGTCCTCCTGCTGCCGTTCCACCGTCTCCATATTCGCGGGCATCTGGATCGGAAGCAGCCCCTGCGGCGTGAATCTGCCGCAAATGACATCCAGTACCGCCTGCGGGCTGACGCCATATTCCAGAAGAAGCGCATCCGTATAAGCCTCCAACTCTGCCATTATAGTAGGGTTTTTCAGGGCAATGATCGTGACCACAGGTTTGTCTCCCATCCGTTTTCTCATTTCCAGTACCAGATCCAGATCTGCTTCATTGGCGGCATGGTTCCATTTATCCCGATAGCTGCGGTCCGTAAATCCTTCCAGCGGATCCCCGCCTGCCAGACTGGGCTTTCTCGCGCTCACCGCCTGATAGGGTCTGTACTGTAAAGTAACAGGCACATAGCCGTTTCCGCCCGCCTTTCGGTCTTCCGAATCATAGCCGCAGGAAATCGGCGACTCGATAAAGCACAGCGCCGCATCCGCCTCCTCTGGCGTATCCACGATCTGAAAATATGCCGAAGCCGCCTTCTTTCCGGCAGGAACCACCGTACGGTCACCCGTTAGTGTGCTCATAAAGCTCATATGAGACTTTATGAACCTGTCCGGAATATAAACCTTGATTCCCTCTTGTAATGGCAGAGTTTTTTTCCTATTTTTTAAAAGCGTCACCGATTTCAGCTGAGACTGATAGCCTTTTTTCAAAAAATCCTCGCATCCTACGGTGTGCAGAGATTTTTCCAAATTCAAATAAGGATTCTCAAACAATCCCGCGCGAAAGATATTCAGAAGGAGCCGATAAGCAGACCGTCTGAAACGGGCATCCGCCGCCTCCTCACCATATTTTTCACAGAGCATTCGATAAGCTTCCAACACGGGTGCGGCGTCGTTATTCCCGCCAAACTGATCCACGCCCGCCTCCAATGCCTTAAAATGCCGCTGCGCCTCCGTCAGCTTCTCCACGCCCCAACATTTTCCCGCGAATGTTTCTTCCGCCTCTCCCATCTCATGGGTGATGCCCCAATCCGTGCAGACCACACCCTCGTAACCAAGTTTTTCCCGCAGCAGATCCTGAATCAGATATTTGTTAAAAGAATTGCCCACGTTTTCCCCGTATTTTTGATCCAGACCATACGAAATCGTATAATAGGGCATGACCGCGCCTGCCTTGCCCGTCTTTCCCTCTAAGGAGAACGCTCCCTCTGTAAATGGCCGCAAATGCTCCTTGTCATTGCCGCCCGGATAGACCGCGTACTTTCCGTAAGCATAGTGGGCATCCCTGCCGCCCTCGCAAGGGCCGCCGCCCGGAAAATGCTTTACCATTGTGACAACACTGTCTTTTCCCCAGCCGTCCTTACTGTCCTGCGTCGTCTGGAAGCCATCGCAGTAAGCTTTCGTCATATCGATCGTCATCTGCGTATGCTCGCCAAACGTATCCGCAAACCGCATCCACCTCGGTTCCGTCGCCAGATCGATCTGCGGTGAAAGCGCCGTGGTGATTCCCAGCGCGCGATACTCTGCGGAGGCAATCTCTCCAAATTCCCGAACCTGCTCAGGATCGAAGGCCGCCGACAGTCCGATGCCGTTCGCCCACTTGGAGATCGGCTCTCCCGTCACGCCCATGTATTCCGCCGTGGAACCCGCACCATGCCGCGGGTCCGTACTGTTATTTGCCGGGATGCCAAAACCGCTGCTCTCCGCCAGCGCCTGCAGCTTATTGTTCCAGCGCACTGCCGCCTCTGTGCTCTCCAAGCCCATGATCAGCACATGGCGTACCTTGTCCTTTGTGATAAATTCTTTCTGCTGATCCGTCAGCTCCCACGGCTCCACGTTACTTTCCTCGTATTTTTTGCCGCCATAAGTCCCGCCAAACGGAACCGCCGGGATATTTTGATGTGAACTGTACAGCATCAGACCCGCGATATCCTCAATGGATAGTCTCTGCGCCAGGTCCTTCGCCCGTTCCTCATAGGACAGCCGCCAGTCCTCATAGGGCACAAGCTCTCCTGTCCCCAGAAAATCCTTGAAAGCAAAACCGTCCACGGTCAGAATGGCAACTTTGCTGCCTGCCGCAATGCCCAACGTCGGACCGTTTTCGTTTTGAATCAGGACGTAGCCGTCCTGTGGTGTTTTCGTCCATTTGCCGTTCATACGCCATTCACTCCTTTATCTGCCTTTTTGATATACCGTCTGCCAAAATCCATTGCTTTCTAAATTTAGTAAAAGTTTTCTCTGATCTTCCTCATTTCTTTCCAGACATTATCCCCGTAATTGCTCACCAAAACGGGGATGATCAATGATCCATACGCCGTAGCCATAATACCCTTCTTCCGCGTCACTTTTTCCAGGATCATGGCAAGCAATACGTATCCTGAATTATTATACTGAAAATTTTCCCCTTTGGGGTACATCATCGGCTTATGAATAAACAGCGGAAGCAGGTCGCTATTATGGCGGATCTTATAATTCGGATAATCCACCCATAATTCTTCGTATTCCTCCATAACGCTCTCATCGAAATAATCCGGAACGCCCGACGTATGCGTCAAAAGCTGCCTGACCGTGACATCCGGATCAATCGCGTTTAAGGGCATATCAAGCAGTTTACCCATGCTATCTTCAAACTTGATTTTCCCCTGCCCGATTAACTGCAGGATTCCTACCGCGACAAATACCTTTCCTGCGGACGCGCTCGCAAATTTCGTTTCTATTGTATTGGGAATCTCATTTGCCAAATTCGCAAAGCCAGTCTCTCTTTCATATAGGACTTTGCCGTTTTGCACAAGATAAATGTTACCCCTGAAATTGGAATCGAATAATTCCTTGATTTCCATATGATCCTCCATCCTATAAATGTCGGAATATATAGCTCCATAACTTACTGCTGTCTTTTTATCAGAATCCCTTTCATATATTCCGTTTCATTATGGGTTTTATAGACGATCTCTTTTTCTTCCTCCGTGCAGCCGATCAATATTTTGATCTCGGAATCTTTTTTCATGAGATCGACGATACACATGACAGCCTCGGCCCTTTTATCTTCTTTCGTACCAACCCAGACATCAATACCCGCTCCATCCATGGAAGAAGTGTTCTCCAAATAGCCGTAATCCACCTGATAGATGAAATCCGGAAATCTCGGATGCGCCGTTCCCTTGGGTCTGTCTATTATGATCTTGGATTGACTGACCAATTCGTCTAATGCCTTCCAGAAATCGCTGCTATAGGTATCCATTTTTCTCCCCCAATAATCATATCCAAGCACATAGGCAATTCCCGCGATTTGCAAGTCATCATCCGCATTGCATACCGAAAATTTCTTCCGCATCACCCGGCTGAAACTTCCTCAGTCGCAATCGGTTCGTATTGATCTCAATCGTGCCTTTGTGATCCAGTATTGATAAGCCCTCATACCTTTCACCATCCATAAAATCATTTGTTAATGCACTATCTAAACCGCAAGCAATCCATAATAGTGTAACAACTCACAATCTCCCCCGCTGGCATTACGTCATGCAAAGAATCACAGCTCATTCAATATAAAATTCCAATCATGATTCCTTTACCCCGAGCCGTACAAAAACAGTATATCAGAACAAATGCCAATAATTTCTTTATTGTTTGTTCCACCTCTGATATATTGGTGTCATTGTTGCATAGATTCAAATTGGAAATGAAGGATAAATAATACGCTATCTTCATCAGTACTTCCTCCTGAGAATCGATGAAAACATCGTACTATCTTTGAATTTGGAATACTACTAAGTTGTTTTTACAATTTGACAACAAGAATCAACATATTGGTTACGGGACAATTACTTTCGATTTGAGATATTCCTAATCTAAAAACTATTATATAAGGATTCCAAACTCTTTATCTAATCTACCACCCACAAGTTTCTTGACTTCTTCCCGCGACATGGCATCAAGAAAGGTCACTCCACCTATACAATTTAGATATTTATTGGCTTCAGTAAAATGATAACGACCTATTTTTTCACCTTTTTGCTTTCTTTCAGAAATACAGTCCAGAACACCCAGCGCCAGCTTTTTGTTTGCCATAAAATTACTGGACAGCAGCAGCAGCACATTTGAAGGAAAGGCACTTTCACTAATTAGGTCGACCGACGCATAATGACACGCATTCTCTGGGTCATATAGCAGATACCCCGTCCACCATAACCTAGACAGGCAGTTGATAAAACAGCTACGTTTCCTTCCCCTCATGAATAGAAAAGAATTTAGTATTTTCAATTCTTCTCCAGAGTTCAGCTCCTCCGCCCTCCTATACTTCACGAACTTCCATAACTGCCCGAATAATACTCCCGCCCAAAGCCTTTCATCCGAAGCATGCACAGGATTCAAATCTTTTAGTGCTTCATAAATGATTTCGACATTCTTCCTGTCAGATTTATTATAGTCCACATCATAGTCCAGTTCAAATTCATCACACTGTATCTTAGATTCATGAATCCAGTCCTTTTCCTTGAACCTTTCCATAAACCACTCATTTGTCTTATCCTTAAAATGACTTTTGTATATTGGGAAGTTCATTTTAAGCTCATCAATGGCTTCTTTATCTAAATATAAGAGCTTCATATTTCTCACACCCTTTCGCTATATAAATCCAATTCTTTGAAGCTACGTACAAGCGGATCTGCAAAAACCAATTGGCAAACTGAAAGCAGCGTATCATTCTCTGCCGATATAGCATCAAGCTTATATCCATTGCTAACCAACATTTTATGGATAACCTGAAACCAATGCTTAGAAGTCATTCCTGCATCCTCCTTGTTCGCTGTCATCCTTTGAATGATAATAACTAAGGCTGGAAATAAAACCAAACTAAATGCAGTGTCTTTAAACGTACTCTTTCCCAACTGCGCATACCTGTCATAAACCTCAGGTGCTAAACCAATCATAACATAATCGTCGTCATCCGTATTAACGCTGATGCTTCCTTTTTTCTTATTAGTCGATTTTACTATCCGCAGCACCGACGGAAGTGATTCCAAATCTCTGTCATCTTGATTAATATTATAATCTTTTGCTGTACCCACCGCCAGAATCTGATGCGCCAACAAATCAAACTTCTGCCCTGAATAATCCGGGTGAAAACTTTCTGAGGAAAATCCGCTTATATTCCGTGTCAGGACAATAAAGGTCCTGATTTCAACCGTTTTAAATAGCTGCCGTGAATCGAGCTTAAATTCAATCTCTGGATTCACTGAACTAATCCTACATCTATAGCTCGTTAATGGGCATTCAATATGTACCATATACTCTGCCTGTGCTGTTTCAATCAAATTTTCGATTTCGCGATTATGAAGATGAAAAACGATTTTACCACACACTCCTGTGAATTCCTTCTTCACATCATATTCTGCCGTAAAGGAGGAATCAATATAATCGTCTCCGTAATCATTTAAAATTGGATATGGAGATAATCTATTTTTTATTCGCATAGTAATCCACCTCCATCATGCAATACCCTTCAAAATCCACTTGTACTTCTAATTTGAGCGACACGCCTTTATCAAGATTTTTTAGATAGACTGCATTTTCCTTTATATCTACAACTTGGGTATCCCCTGCGGACACCACTTTAGCGTCCATTATTGGCAGTTCAAAGTCATTCTGTTCTCCAGATATCGTAAATTTCAACTTACTTCTTGATGCCGAAGAAGGAACTATCATCGTGAGTACATATATCCCTTTTTCAACTTCCTTGCAGATAAGCCTTTTCTTAACACTGATTTCCTTATATGCTGTTTCTTTCCCTAAATCTTCCCCTCCCTGCTCAGGGTTTGATCCTGGATTTGGTCCAGAACGCGATTCTACATCTGAATCTGGTATTGGATTTGGCGTCGCATTTGACACCTTCCCGCTTCTTTCACTCCCTGCACCTAGAATCGGTTCCACTTCCGCAATATCATCTGCCTTTACCCTAGTCTTCGACGGCTCAACAGTCTTCTCATCAATAGATTTTATCCGGGTGCTCATCTCCTCCTTTTGCAACTTATCCTCTTGCCCTTCGTCCTTCTTATCGGGCAAAAAATCACTTGCGCCAAAAGCATCCATGGATGTGGAATTGACCTTGGCAAAACATTCTTTCACAATATCCCTCAGATACCTCCTCAAGTCCGAAAGAATATTATTATAGTATTTCTCCTCACCTCGACATCTTCCCGGCTCCCACGCATCGTGTGACGGCACCTCCATCTTTTTAAAGGCTTCATTCATATTATTTCCTTCAATAATCAGCACACCTGTAAATTCAATGCTACCGCTGATACGATTCAGCTCCAAGATTCTCATGCCTGCCCTTCTCGTAATCATTATTTTACGATTGAAACCTTCTCCCTCCATGAGATAAAGCGTACATTCACCATTTCCAAAACCATATTTGCTGCCATACCTGTCTGAATCAAGAACTATTTTCTTGATTCTTGGATCAGAAGATGTAAGAATCCTATGGTATTCAATAAGATCTTTTATTTCCTCTCCATCATGAGGATTAAGCATCGACATATATAAGGGAAGATTTTTATCATCTATGATATCATCCTGGATTTTTACTATCAGCTTCTTCTTTACTAGAGACACCAGAAAATTCAATAAAACCGCCCTGATCAATTCCTCCTTAAAATCATCAGGCTTGTGTATTCCCAATATATAAATGTCTGTGCCAGAATCCTGCCGAATATAATTTGAATCAAAAGACGCAAGTTCTGAAATTGCAACAAATCTATTGTCTTCAGAATAATAACCCACCCCTGTAGTCCACCCACCCACCTTAGGCTCCTCAAATGACACCAATCTCGCAACCCCAATATTAGAATGATATCCTAAGGAATCTTTCGACGAATAGAACACAGTCCGAAAATCAGAACAGGCAAATGCTGCTGATTTACCAATTCCAAAGCTTCCACCAGAGCCTTGTCCCTTATTAGATGACCCGTTCTCTTTTACAAGACGACTCCAAGCCGTCCCCTTTGCACAAGTATCAGATCCTTCAAGTCCTATAGTGTTATGATCACTTATCCTCAGCACATTTATAGTCGGCTTAGAAATCGTTTTTTCCGCGTTTTCAAAAAACCTGAACGCATCAGGTTCATTTCGATTGCTCTCCTTGCACTTAGAAAAAGCAGATTTAAGTGTATCAACATCAGGAATGCTTGACGTTGGAATCTCAAAGCAGGAAAAATCAACCGTGACAAAATCTTTCTCCGGAAGCATTGCATCCAATGAATTTTGTATCGTTTCCCTGACAAGAGATCGATTCATGTTTGCCGTGAATGTTTCTATTCCAGCGTCATTGATTCCCACAATGGTGGAATTATTGTTCGGTACAAATCGCCATTCCTTCATCCGCCTCTCTCCTTTGTATATAAGTTGGAACTTATTTCTCTTTTCCCTAAACTTAATATTTCGCTCTTATGTCCTGCAGCTCAGATTCAATGGTATTAAAACATTGATATCCCTAATACTCATATATCTTCACTATAACAATCAAATAATTGCATACTTGCATCAAAAATCAATTCTTTTATCACCTCCACACAATCATCTGTATTTTTCATTACTTCTTCCGCCCAAAAATGGACCGGAATCCATTCCATATTCCACAGTTTCTTAT
The DNA here is from genome assembly GCA_002361735.1 of Lachnospiraceae bacterium UBA3282. Taxonomy (GTDB): domain Bacteria; phylum Bacillota; class Clostridia; order Lachnospirales; family Lachnospiraceae; genus UBA3282. The sequence goes on from DETS01000094.1 coordinate 22,753, forward strand.
CCACCTTCGTATCTCTTGCAATATTTTCTTCGATTTTCTCAATCCAATATTCTCTGTTACGCTTTAACTTATCCTTTTTTATTTCCCAGTTATAACCATGCCAAAATTCTCCATCAACAAATATTGCAATTCTATATTTAGTTAATGCTATATCTGGTGAACCGGGAAGTTTTTTATAATTCAAACGATAACGATATCCCAATGACCAAAGTTTTTTAGCAAGGGTACACTCTGCCTCTCCTCGCTTCAAACGAACTTTTGCCATTCTCGCAGAAACTTCCGGAGTAGTCTCTAAATATTGATGTTTCATTGTTTATTCTCTTTTCATATCATCAAAGGTATTCCGTATTATTCAATTCATCAACAATAGCAGTTCCTTTGATCCAAACATATTGCGGCAACATTTTAATTCCATTCACGCATTCCGTTTTATGAATCAACGCTGAGTCAACACCCGATCCGCGCATAAATACTGCATTATCCTTTGATTTCATAAAGTTAGGAGCTGAACTGACATCTCCACATTTATTTATTTTAGGGAGCCCATTCGAATCATATTGAACAACATCGACCAACTTATTATTCATAACCTTATCTCTTAAATCTTCCCATAGCCTCCTAACAGTATTGTCAATAAACTCATCACTAAATAGAAGTCGCTTGAATCCAATAAATTTATTTGCTGATAAAGAATTGGGTCTTACATAATAGTCTCTTCCCTGTAATTCAACCATAGTTGAGTCAGGCTCTTGAAATACAATACATAGCATTTCATGATCTGCAAAATACGAATAAAATTCCGAATCCTCAAATACAAATTCTCTTACTGTTCCATCTTCTTCTATTATTTCCTGTAAACAAATCTCTTTAAAATTCACATGAAACAGTTTCATATCTTCCGTTCTTCCACCTACAGATGTCATAACTATCGTTTTGGCTATAAGACCAAACTTTTCAAATATTTCTATTTGATTGATTTTCTTTGATATTCCTCCAAACATAGCTGTTACAATATTTTCAGCTACACCTTTTTTATCAATGCCTTTTTCTGAAACAATCGGTATATCAAATCTTTTTGCCAAACTTCCTATCAGTTCTCCTGAATATAACTCTGCCAATTCCCTGCATTTTTTATCTATATCAGAAATCGTAGAATATCTACCTGGCAATTGTTCCAATTTGTATCCAAAATGTCTTGCAATAATCAACGAAACAATTGGCTTTTTTAAACGAAATCTAGGTGGGAACTTAGGCGCCAAATCAATATAATTCAAAACTTTTCTTAATTCACCGTGTGTATCAATATAATCTTGCTTAACACTTTCCTTCCATACTTTATTTCTTTCTCCCGGATGACACTTAACGATTTGTTCTACAAAAAATCTTACATTTTCCCAATCTTGCCTTAAAACCTCAACATCCACTTCTTCAAATTCATGAAATTCATATCCTTTTATTGGGAACCTTCTGTAATCATATGCCTCTACCGGATGATCTGATATATACTGATAATATACTATCAACATATGCTCCAATTTCGCCCAAAAATGAGAAGTCTCAAAAGTTTGCTCTGCTAAATCGTATATCCCTACAGCAGTAATCGACATTGGCTCCTTTGCAACAAAATGTTCAACCGGTTTCTCCGAGACAACGATTCCTGTCGTTTTTAATTCTGTCTTGATTTTCTTATCTCCGTCACAAACAACTAAATCCGCTTCTTGCTTGCAGTCGGGCTCATACTCCAAAACACATTGTTCAATCAGAGATCCCGCAACTCCCTTTTGTAATGGGTACTCTTTTACTCGCTCAAAAAAACTTTTATTGTCGATTTGTTCCAATGTCAATTCGAGAATTTGATCAAATCGATTGATTAAATCAGACTTATCATAAATATGTTCTGACATCTCATTCTCCTTCATTTTCAAAAATACCATCCAACACCTTTCCCATTCTCGTGACCATTGGAACAACCAACGCATTACCCATACAAAAGAATCTCATTCTCTGTGGCATTCCACTGTTTGTCCAGTCATCATCAAAACCTTGTAACCGCTCTGCTTCAATAGGTGTAAGAATCCTCAGCTTTCCACTTCCTGGATCCGTAACAACATGAGTACTACGATTCAATGTTGACTCGCTTGTCAACATTGTGCGTCCTGGTTTATCCCACGAATCTGGAAAAGCAACCGGCCCTTCTGAAAAAAAGTACTCGTGACCATTCGCAGATTTTCGTGGTATCTTTTTTGCTCCCTTAAGATAAATCCACTTGGGCATCTTTTCTTCAGAAATATAAAAATCCTTATCCACATCTGATTGCAAAATTTCTTTTAAAAGAATCGGTCGTTCTTCCTTTTCTGTTATATTAGCAGTATGTATAATGCCTTTGACCATATATCCAGCATTCTTGAAAGAAAATGAAAAATTATCCGAAACATCAATAAGATTTTTCGGAAGTTCTATATCCGTTATTTCATTCATCTCTACGATTGGAAATGATTTTGCCATAAATCCTTCTGACTTAATAAGATTATCTGGCTTAATGTCAATCATTTTCTTCCCATAGCCTGTATGATTTTTGTATGCAAAAATAAATGTCCTTCTCCGACGTTGTGACGCTCCATATGTAGCCGCATTTACGACCCTCCATTCAGCTGAATAATCCAAATCCGCTAAACAAGCAAGTATAATTCCAAAGTCTCTACCTCTTTGTGATGCAGGCGACTTTAGCAATCTATCAACATTTTCAAAAATACAAAAAGCAGGCTCCTTAGCTATCAACGTATCCCTGATTTGCCACCACAAAACACCTTTTTTCCCTTCGATTCCTTTTGATGAAGCAAGAGCATGAGCAACACTATAATCTTGGCAGGGGAATCCTCCAACTAATAAATTATGATCAGGGATGTGCTCTTTCTCCATCAGGCTTATATCTTCACCTGTATGTAATTCACCTTTTATATCTTCAGAATCACCGAAATGTGAAACATAACATTCATGTGCCCATTGTGTCTTTGCTCCTGGTTCCCACTGCGAAAACCAAGTGGTTTTCCATCCAGAATTCAACTTCTCAAACCCCAATCGAAAACCACCAACTCCTGCAAAAAGTTCACAAATAGTCTTATCCATATCAAAGTCCTCCTTAGCATCTAAGCTATCACACTTATTATTTTGGTCCGGCAATAACCTGTTAGCACCATCAGACGATGGATCATTGACCAACTTATATACTACCATAAACTTCTTTAAAAATCTATCATGGACAAAATATAATACCCTCACTCTTAGTTCCATGAATCTACCCAAATTCACTACTTTCCGCTTTTCTATTATTGCAAAACCTCAAAAAGGCTTCTCGATTTTTCAAAAAAGTCCGCCTACCACCAATACCTTCCAGCGCACTATGACCTGTTAATTCTTTTACTATTTTCCAGCCTTCATAACTGTGCTCTAAATTTTCTTTGATTGGCAAAAACCCTAAATCCAAATAAACCTTGCAGGCCAACCATGTATTCGTCTGCGTCGGTATCTTCGCATGTAAATATCCAAGGTTTTTCATAGCATTCAAAACATAGGTAATAAGCGGTTTTGAAAGCCCTTTTCCTTGATACTCCCGTTTAACCGCCACCCAATGAAGCCATCCGGCGCCTGAAGTATCTCTGCCATGGATGTCATAAAAGGCTGTGGCAGTCGCGACCTTTTCCCCCTTCTCATTTTCAACAAAAAACATTCGTTCCGGAAGAATCGTAAGGCTATTTGCGTAATAACGATTCCAAGCCTCTAATCCCTGTTCATAATTTGCAAACTCTTTTGCCGACATCTCAATATCGATCCACTGTTCCCTGTCCCCGTCAGAGTACGGCACGAATTGAAACCCTGCGGGAAGACTGTAATTTGCTATGCCAGACAGCTCCCGTTCCAGTAATAATTCATAAAAGCAGATTCTTTCATCATGATTATCATACTGCGCTGCTTCTATGTTTCGCAGGCGGCTATCTAACGCTTCTTTAATCTGCGGCATCATGTTACGGATATCCTTGATTCTATTCACCGTATTGCGCACCTCTGCAATGCCTAACTGTCTTTCCGCTTCGTCCATACAGTTTCCTAAAGCTCTTTGGATATTATATTCCAACCACTCAACCCAGGTATAGGCCACACCAACGACATCGCTGTATCCCCGAAAACAATTATCATACGCTTCCAAATAGCCGTCAAAGAAAGCGATCATCTTATCAAAATCCATCTTGCCGCTTACGATTCCTGACCATTGCAATGCCAACTGCATGACATGAGATACGGGATTCCCATAGTCCAGACATTCCAGATCAATCATCCATGGGGTCCCATGATCCCACATAATATTCTTTGGGTCCATATCTTCATTGGACAGGCACAATACAGACGGCAATGAGGCCCTGGCCTTGTTTAACTCATTTTCAGCGTAGCCAAGGAGGTCTTCGTTATCTTCCAATAAGGAAGCGACCGCAGAGTTTTCCTCCTTTGCCTGTAACACATACCCCCGCCAATCGATATGACTTGTTTCCGGAGCCTGACAGGCCACATTCTTTGGTTCGATCGCATGAACCCTGCCTAGAATATTTCCTGCTTGATAACACATCTCACATGAAATATGACCCCAATCGGTAATGTTTCCCTCCTGCCACCGAAATACATAGAAATACTGACCGTCTACCTTTTGCATCTTATTTCCGCCAAATACCATAGCCGGCACAATGGGAATATCATTGTTCTCCAGTATTTTCTCTATTTTTTCTGCTCTTGCGTAATTTTCATGTACCCCCGGCCGCTTCATGATTTCCGCATTTAAGTGCTTCACTGCATATACGCCGCTGTCCGTTGTCACTTTGTACATCCTGTGCATAAGGCCGCCGGATACCGATTCCACCTCTGCAATGATTTTGCCCAAGCCGCACATACTTACTAATTTCATTAACAAAGTTTCTATTGTAGTTTCTTTCATTTAGAAAGCTCCTTGATATAAATAGGTTTTTTATCATCCGGATCGATTTTTCCGCTGTCATAATATCCGTTTGCTTTCCAAAACGGTTCGCCGGTGACAGCGTCCGGACAGATATACATTTTGGCTGCGCCGTCATTGCAAAGTACGGTTTCGATGTGTCTGCTCAAGATCGTCCCCAAACCTTTGCGGCGAAAATCGGGGTGAATATAAAAACCCATAATTGTTCCGCAGCCTTTTTCCAGCAAACCGTATACCGTTCCCAAGTCGATGGCAAACATGGCAATGCCAAAAGGCTCTCCATCGATACTGGCAATCTCAAAGTGCATATCTTTGCGGGATCCTTGAATCGAGATTCTCTTTTTCAACCCATCCATAATCTGTTCTTCGCTTTCGTGCCTTCCGTCATGTTCGTGCACTTCGCGAATGAACGGCACCCATAACTTCGCTGCGATTTCAAAGTGTTCTTCATGATCCTTTTCAATTTGAATAAAACAAATTTGATTCTCCATACTATTTCCTCCAAAGTTTATTTTGGAGGGTTAGGAAACGTGAACCCTCCATACACGATTCATCTTCATAATCATTCCTCCTTTCTGCTGTTTCAAACTTCATAAAATTGTTACAGCATAATTATTATATATCTTTCATTTTTCCTTTTCAATCATAGAAAAATAAAGGGCACGGCAACTGCCACACCCCACATTCACTACTATCCACTCACCTTTCTATTGTTCAAAATAATCATTATCAATACGCTTAATACTGATATCCCGTTCAATGGATACTCCCAAATCATACTGTATCATCAGCTCGGTCAGTTTTTTCCCATCTATCAGAACGATATCTGAATGCGGATAGTTTTTGGCAAACTCTATCGCCCCTTGTGAAAAATAGGAGGTCGTAATAAAAGCGCCTCTTGTGACTGCGCCCAATGCGCCTGCAAAACTCTGTATTTCCGGTCTTCCTACACAATGGTCTGTCCGATATCTTTTTGCCTGAATCAGTATGGGATTAAAGCCCAGAGGATCGGTTTTGATAATGCCGTCTATTCCTCCGTCGTTGGATGCCGGCGTCACGGAACCTTTTCCATATCCCATTTTCTCCAAAAGATCTGTCACGACTATTTCAAAAAAAGTGTCCCCTGCTCTGCCTTCCACAGACATGATCGCCGCCATGATCTCATGAGAAAGCTGATTGTGCATTTCTTTCACAATCATATCCAGCTGCTCCATCGGACTGATATTATTGATTGAATCTTCCTGCTCCGCTATCTGCTCCCCGTCATTTTGATCCTGACTGTTGATCACCGTGCGAAGTCTTCTCGCAAATTCGGCAGAAGTCAGGTTCTCTCCCAAAATCTGTTTCCCGGATTCGGTAATCCTATAAGTTCCCTGACTGATTCTCTCAACATACCCGGCGGCTGCAAGCCAGGAAATCGCCCAGCCTGTTCGACTCTCGTAGATCGGTATGCCACTACCCGTTCTTTGGTTTTGTTCCTCCAAAGAAAGATTCAGACTTTCACATACCGCATTTTTCGCCTGACCTCTGGTAAATTGTTCATGATCGGACATTGTTGTAAGGACAAATTGAAACATTTCTGTTTGCGAGGGGATGCTCATCTTGTTGGTCTCCTGTTCTCTTGCACGTAAAATGGATTTTCTGCAACTATGATTTTCTGTTACTGTATTATACAATATTATAAACTTGGGAGCAACGGTTTGGGGATGCGGGATAGCGTAAGTTTATTGTAG
>DETS01000102.1 GCA_002361735.1 Lachnospiraceae bacterium UBA3282
TCATCCCCGTCCATCTCCACCAGAGGGGTCGTCATTTTGATTTTTTCCATGTAATTGATCCGCCTTTCCCGCCGCATTGCCCGCGCCGTATCTATTCTCCGTTCGCTGTCTTATGTTGCAGAAGCTATTGCCCCTCCGCATTCCCTTCATCGCTTTCTCCGTAAATTTCTTTCAGACCATTTTTCACCATATTATCGTAGGCGTTGATCATATGCCGGTTTGCCAGCTGCTCCGCCAACTCGGCATCCCCCGCCTTGATTGCCTCCATGATCTGCCTGTGTTCATTATTGGAGGCAAGCCCTCTCGTATTGGTTGCCAGCGTCTTTTGCCTGACGCGCAGCACATAGCGGTGAAAATCCCGCAGCGTATGTTCCAACAGTTTCGAATCGCAGGCTTCATAGAGGATGTCATGAAAACGATTGTCCAACTCCGCCATCTGGTCAAGATGCCCTTTCTGTGCATGAAATTCCGCCAGATAGATATTTTCCTCCATCTCCTCCAGCTGCTCTTTCGTGATCTTGTCCGTGGCAAGTCGGGCGCAGAGTCCCTCCAACAGGGAGCGAATCATATAAATATCCTTCACATCCTTTGCCGTGATCCCCGTCACATAGGCGCCTTTATTGGGAATGATCTGTATCAGCCCTTCCAATTCCAGCTGTCTGAACGCCTCCCTGACCGGTGTGCGGCTCACGCCCAGCTCCTCCCCAATGGCAACCTCTTTTAACTCCTCATGCTCCTTGAATTTTCCGCTTAAGATATCTTCCCGCAGTTTTTGAAATACCCGTCCGCGCAAAGAATACTTATCGTTCGCATCGTACTTATTATCATAGTTTGTCATGTCGATCCCCATTTCTGCGCACGATTTTATCTCAGCTTTCCTGAGTATGATCCCTTTCTCATCGCATCGCCTCGTATAATTGTATACAATCTTACTATTTCTGTCAATATGATGCAAACAACTTTTGTATATCCAACATCCCCCACCCCTGCATGATTTCTTTCTCGCCCAAATCCCTTGCCGTAAGAAGCATCCGCCGTTTCAACTGCATACTGCTGCAATACGGATATTTCTGTAAAAATAAGGCTGCCGCTCCGGAAACAATGGGCGTTGCCATAGAGGTACCGCTCTTTCTCACATAGGCGTCCCGATACCGTCCCCTCCGATCTCTTTGCCAGCGCAGATTACAGGATATGATATCCGTCCCCGGTGCCACGATATCCGGTTTTCGATCGACCATGCCTGTGCGTCCGCGCCCGGAATAAGTCTCGCACAGATCCCTCCTGTTTCCGAAGAAACCGCCCTCATGACAACCGACCGTGATCACCTTCGAGCTCTCCCCCAAAGGCGACAGACTCCCCTCCGCCGGTCCTTTGTTGCCTGCCGCGCAGACCACAATGATTCCTGCTTCACAAACCCGCTCCAGCAGCCCTTTCAATTCTTCCATTCTTCCCCGTCCGCCACTGTCTCCAATGCCTACGGAGATATTGAGCACGCGGATCTGATAGCGCAGACGATTTTCCAGCACCCACAAAAGTCCATAGTACATACTCTCAATGCTGCCTTCTCCCTTATCGTCGAGCACCTTGCCCACGCAGAGCTTACATGTGGGTGCTATCCCCGAGAGTCTTCTTTGTGACAAAAGACCGCTTCCGCCAAGGCACCCCGCTACATGTGTGCCATGACCACTGTCATCATAAAGTGTCTGCCTGTTATTTACAAAATCCCGAAAAGCAACGACACGCTCGCCAAAATCAGGATGCTTTCCGATCCCGGTATCCAAGATCGCTGCGCAGATTTCCTCCGTGACCGCACCGTACTGTATTTCCGCACTGCATCCAAGCTGTCGTTTTACCCTGTCCATGGCACATAAAAACTCCCGGCTTTCGTTATATACTATGCCGGGAGTCAAATGATGCGCTCTTTTTACAAAATGTTACAAAACATCAGCCTTGGAATGATCCTTCTTCCGATAGAAAAACACCGCCATCGATGCAAAGAACAGTCCTGCCACCAAAACGTATTTCGGATGAATGCTGTAGTCTCCTGTGTCCGGCGAATCATCCTTTTTCCCGAGAGAAAGGAATACCGCCTGCCCCTCCTTCACATCCGCGACCGCCGGCCCGGATCCGTAATGATAGATACCGTAGGCCGAAAAATGAGCCGCTGTAAAGGCAACCGCATCCTTTCCGTCCACGGAGACGATCCGACTGTCCACTTCCTCTAATTGACCGTCCTGGTCAAGGCATACTACATGGAGATTTTCCGTCAAAACACCCTGCGGAAGCGGCATCGTAATCTCTACCCTTTGCTTGCCAAGCCCCGTGATCGGCACATCCGTCTCCTGATCCGTCATCGTGATCTCATAAGCGTGGAGGGAATGCGGAAGCTTTCCTCCGTAAATCGACCGATATACCTCGCCGATCTTTGTCTTCGCTTCCTCGCTGTCCTCGATCGCTATGCGATAACGCCCTTCGCTGCCTTCCATGACCGCTGTAAGCGTCCCTTCTCCGGGAATCGAATAACTGTTGTTAACGACCTCGATCCCTGATGAGGCTGCTGCTCCACGTTCTGCATCAGCAAGACTCACTGTGCCGGGTTCCGCTTCTTCCAATAGATAGCTATCACCGTTTATCTTCACTGTTTCGCCGGCTGCAGGCGCTTCTTTCGTCTTACGCAGGATCGTAAGCACGTTGTTCTCCTCTTCCGCATTCTCAGCCTGTGCATCTGTATCCCGTTGTTCCTCTTCATCCTCGGAAAACTCGCCGCCTTCCCCGTTTTCGTCTGTCAAATCCGCCAAATCATCTTTCTTGATACAAATCGCGCCCTGAAAAACGCCGCCCACAGATGACAGGCAAGTATCGGTCAAGTCCGTCACCCCCGCAGGAATCACTGCCACACGGGTTCCCGTAAAGACAGGTCCCCTGTAGTTATCGCGGTATAACTTTGTCGCCGCATTCTCATAGGAGCGGGCGGGAAGCGTCTCTCCCGCAAAATAGACGACACCGTTTTTTATCTTTTCATTATCAAAAGCCCGCAGTCCGATCGATTCCACTGAGGGACCGATATACACGGATGAAACGGGACAGCCCGCAAAAGCTCTGTCACAGATCTTAACAAGTCCCACACCGCCGTCAATGCGTTCCAGCTTATCGCAGTTTTCAAAAGCGCCTTCACCAATCTCTTTTACGCTGTCCGGTATCCGCACCGCCGTAATGCTTGACAGCCCGCGGAATGCTTCCGGACCGATCTTCTTGACCGAATCGGGAATCGACACTTCCCCTCCCCCTCCACGATAGGCTAAGAGGATGCCGTCGCCCACGATCAGAAACTCGCCCGCTTCGCCCGCATTTGCCTTCCAGCCGGAAAGCCATGGCGTCTTATCAAAGGCAGAAACACCGATCGTACTCACGCTGTTTGGAATGACTACATCAGTCAATTCATCGCAGTGATAGAAAGCCGCATACCCAATCTCCTCCACGCCGTCAGGAATCCTTACCGAAGCAAGGGATGCTCTGGCGTAGGCAAATTCTCCGATTCTGCGGATTCCGGAAGGAATGTCACAGGATGTCATATCCTCATCATAATATGCCTGTGATGCGATGATTTCTCCGTTTACCACCGTATATTTGGGGAATGAACCACCTTTCGCATCCTCCGAACCTGCCAGTCCCGGAATCGTATCCAAATCCGGCTCCTCCACCACAGGCTCTCCGCCCAGGATTTCTCCGGTGCCGCCCACATTCACGGTAGCCTTCGCATTATCCACCAATACATAGACTTCCTGCCCGATGACACGGGACTTTGCCTTCACGCGGGAGTCATCTTCTTCCGCTTCCATGGCGTTCATATGGGTTACCTCATGATAATAGTCCACCGGTCCCAAAATCAGCCCTTCTTCCAGCTCCTCCTCGTACTCTCCGCCGGGAATGGGCGCTTCCTCATACTCAGACACATCGATATCTTCAAGCACCAGCGTCTCCGCAAATCGCCTCGCATAAGAGCCCGCCTCTCCGTTGATCTTAAGCTTGGTACAGCCGTCAAAAGCCGTTGTATGAATCTTACTCACGGAAATCGGGATCGTGATCTCCCGCAGTCTGACACAGTCTTCAAAGGCTTTCATATCGATTCCCTTTACCGAATGGGGAATCGAAACCTCTTTTAAGTTTTTACAGTTGGAAAACGCATAGCCGGTGATTTCCGACACATTGCTGCTGATGCTCACATTCTGCAGATTATAGTCGCCCCAGAATGCGTAGGGGCGAATCTTACTCACGGAAGAAGGCATATTGTAAGAGTCGCCCCCTCTGCCTGCCAGCACCTGATAGAGCACATCCCAGCCCTTTTTGTTATAGATGGCACCGTCATCACAGACAAAATCCGGATTGCTGCTGTCAATGTTTACGGAAGCAAGGCTGTAATCTCCTGCAAAAGCGCCGTTTCCAAGGTTCTTAAGCCCTTTACCGATAGAGACGCTCCTTAAGGAAGGACAGCCGGAAAATGCCGCATTTTCAATGATCTCCACAGAATCGGGAATCGTGACGCTCTGCAGATTCAGACATTCAGAAAAAGCCTTCGCGCCGATGACCTCTACTGCCTCGCCCACCGTAACATGGCGCACAGTATCATTGCCCGCAAAGGCTTCCGATTCGATTTTTTTTACATGATTGGGAACAGACACGTCCTCAGCCGTGCCATTGTACTTCACAAGTGTAGTTCCGCTCACCTGAAATTCAGGTGCGGCGGAGGGTTCCTCCGCCTCCACACCTGATACAGGAATCTGTGTTACGACGACCGCTGTCACAAGGAGCAGCGTGCCAATCAATTTTCTGATCTGTTTCCCCATAGGACTCCCCCTCTGGGATCATAAGTCCCTTACGCCTTGACCTTTACCTTTTTATCCCGCTTTAAGAACAGGATCACGGACAGGCAGGCAAGACCGAGCGATAAGAACCACTTCGGGTGAATCGGGTCGCCCGTCTTAGGCGTTACATCGAGCATACCTTCCACCAGATTGCCCGTGTCCACATAAATCGTGTAAGGCGAGAAGTGGGTAGCCCGGAAACGGATACACGGTACACCGTTTATCGTGGTAAAGCTCTCATTCAGGCTCTCCAGCTGATCGCCGTTTATCACGGCACCTGCCATATTATTTCCGCCGTAAGCCACCAGAGAATCCGGAATCGGGATCGTGATATCCACGGAAAGCCCTGTCGTATCCGTAATCTTCGTGGTGCCGGTGGAATCATAGAGACTGATATCCATCGCATAATACAGGATATTGTCAAGCGTGCCGTACTTATTCGTAAGTGCTGCCGCCACCGCACGGGTCGCCTCGTCAGTCTCCGATATCTTCACGATAAAGTTATCCGTAGAACCGTTGGTGTTTGCCGTCGCCAAGTCTCTGTTGGAGATACCGGGCTTCTCAATATCCACTCTGGTAGAGCCGTTTCCGGTCGTATCCGTCGTATTCGTCGTATTCGTCGTACCGGTCGTACCTGTTGTGCCGGCCGGCGCCGTCGTATTATCAGCCACGTAGTTTGCCTTCACCGTCACATTATTGGAAGGCATCGTAAAGGTGGTAGCCGGCATACTCACACTCGCAAGCGTCACACCATTCGACTCCGTCGTCCACTTGTCAAACCGCATACCCGCCGCGGGGATGCTCGCTGAGATGATGACCGTCGTACCCGGCGTATAAGTACCGGAACCGGAGCCGTTCTCTACAAATACCGTAAACTGTCCCGGACCGGAAGTACCGGATGTCGTACTGGTGGAACTCGTACTGCTGGAACTGGAACTGCTGCTCGAGCTCGACGAGCTGCTGCTGTTACCGGAATTTTTACTGGTATTACCTGAGTTTCCACTGGTCGTATTTTTGCTGGTAGGCGTCGTGCCGCCGCTGGGGTTGGTACCTGCGGGAGCTGCCTTATACAGCGCTATGATCGACATATTCCTGTCAATGATCGTATTGATCGTCCAGTTATCACTGTAACCGAGAGGCTCATACCCTGTCTGCGTCTTATGTACCGGCGGATCCCAGCCAAGCTCTGCAAAGCTCATACCGGCATCCACATAGTACTTCCCGTCACCGCTGGCGCCTCTTGCCCCGGGCAGGAGCGAACCGTCCACACCGTCATAGAACTCTACCACATACTGACCGCTCGGCGTTACCCCGCCGTTAGAATCATACTGCGCGATAAAGGTCGTCAAATCTTCTTCAATCGGACTTGCCAGACTGAGCCGCTCATTCTTGGAGTTAAACGCCAGCCACTCTCCGTTAAAGGTAAATCCTGGTCTGTGGTTCGTCTCATACAGTTTCTTGGCTTCCTCGGGCTCTCTCGCGTAGACCGGCACTCCGTCTTTCTTCTCAAGCTCCTGTGTCGCTCCGATCTGTGTGCCGTCATAGTCAAAGAACTTCACACGGTAAGCCCCTAATTCTCTGAACTCTACAGGCGGATGATAACGATCCGCATAACGCTTCGCCGCAGAATCCAAGTAAGATCTGATGATCACGCCATTCTTCGGTGAGAACGCGTTATCCGCAATATCTACCTCGCGTCCCTTGATGGTAACGTCTAAAATATGTTTCCCGTCAGTCTGCGTTACCCCTTCAAAAGCACCTTCCTTAATCTTGTTGACGGAAACAGGAAGTATCACATCCGACAGATTGGTACAATCCTTAAAGCAGCCTTCCGGAATCTCCTTGAGGTTATCCACTCCGGTAAAGTCCGCAAGCAGAATATTATCACAGCCTTCAAACGCGCCTTTTGCAATCTCATTGACATCCTTCAGAAGCGTGATCCGGGTTGCGTCAACATTCTTTTCTTCCAATCCTTCATCGTTTGTGCCGATGCGGCCCTTAGACATCAGACACTCAATAATCTTATATTTCCCTGCGTTTTCACCGGTTTGCCGTTCAAACAGGATACCCTTTTCCACAGGATACTGTTCGTTGCCGATCACTTCTGTCATATTGCCGCAGCCGCGGAAAGGCAGCACGCCAATCTTAGATACCGCACCCAATTCCACTGTCTTTAGCTGCTCGCAGTTATCAAACGCGTAATCAGGCAGTTCCCTGATGCTGTGGAAAACAATTCTCTTAACAACATCGTTACCCCTGGGATCTTCCTCGTGCTCATCCTTCTTTGCCGCTCCGCTCTCATCGCGATAGTCCACATATCTGCCGCTGAACAGACCCGGAATCGAATTTCCGGCCGTACTGGTGTCACGCAGATAGGTCGGTCCGGTCTTGCTCTTACCGATATATCTGTCATAGTTATAGGAATTTTCCGCATTGATCGCAGAATCCGCATAACCCGTCACATCGATCGAAGTGACGCCTTCGGGCACAATGATTGTTTCCGTGCCGTCGATAAATTTCTTCGCACTGCCCACCGTCTGGTAGTCGTCAAGCCCGATTCCGGAAGGATTATCCTGCATCAACTGATAATTCTTCATAAAGTTATAAGGATATGTTTCAAAATAAGGCTTTTTCGACCACTTATCGAAATCTACATCCTTAGTTGCTGCCTGCACCACCATGGGCTCGAAAAAGAAATCATAAACACTGTTAGGAGCCGTACGTACGTCAGATGTATCAGGCTGGCTGGTCTTCGCATAGTCTCCAAGCCAGTTTGCCCAGTTTGAATTTCCATTCTCATCAATCTCTAAAAACCTGTCATTGATCCACGGACCGTAACGCTTTTCAAATTCGTCGTTTGTCACAGGCGTCTCTCTGACGCCGTCTCCATTAAGGTCAGACATCTTTAGATTCCAATAGGCATCATAAAGCAGTTTCGCATATTCCTGCCGCAGCTCCCCTACGCTCTTGCCCTTGCTGTTTACAGTGTTGCTGTCAACATCATAAACCTTGTCATAATAATACCGCTCCATATCCTTACAGTAATCCTTCAATTCTTCATCCTGAAGGACACCCGTTTCAGACAGATCGGGAAGCTTCGGATAGTCCAGAAGAACCACATCTCCGTTTCTTCTGTCCACCATCACCGTCAGGTGCGTGCCCTCCGCCTGACTGTTCCACAGACTCTGATAGCACACATTGACTTCCGGCTCGTTTCTGTCATCCGGATTCTTCAGCACATGATTCGGATTCATGGCATACTCAAAAGGCGCATATCCCTTCACAATATCGCCATGGAAGGTAAGCTCCCGTCCGCCGGTCTGGAATGCCGTCTCCGCCATTTGGAAACTGTCGCTTCCGTATCCCGCCTTCGGCGTATTGAAATAGACATTAAACAGCCTCGTGCAGTTTGCAAAGGCGCGTTCTCCGATCTGCGCCACAGAATTACCGATGCGCACCTTTTCCAGATTCGGCAGTCCTAAAAACGCTTCATCGTCAATCTTTGTAATGGAATCATCCTGAATGGTAATACTGCGAATCTTCTTGCGCAGCTGTTCATTGTCAAAACATCCCTTACCAATGCTGCGCACATCATAGTTACCCACTTTCTTTGGGATCACGATATCCACGCTGTCCTTGCCCTGTTTTACCAGCACGCAGGATTTCAGCGTGCCGTCCGCATCGATCTCATAACGGTAGATATTATCTCCGCTCTTCATTGCCACTTCATAGCAGTCCTTGCCGTCCTTTGTATAAACATAGGGTACGCCGGTTTCGCCGCTCACTCTCGTGCTGGCATACCAAGTACTCTGTCTCGGCTGGGAAGGATCGTTGTTGTAAAGCTCCGGACCGCGCACGAAAAAGCTCTCGTCCGTCACATGCGCAAACAGATCCGGCTTAAAGCTTGCCGCCCCGCAGGAATCCGGGAAAATCACGTTGTGCAGACCGATGCAGTTATAAAAGGTCGTAGAGGGAATCGCGCCCTGATAATTCTCCGGCATGGTCACCTCAGTGATCTTCTCCCGGTTTGCAAGCACATACTCGCCGATTTTCTTATCGCTTCCGCCGGTGATTTTCGTCGGGAACTTAAATTTCGTCATCGCCGTATTGCCGCCCATGGAAGTCAGGGCAAAGCAGCCCTTTCCCAAAGACACGACACTGGAACCCTCAAATTTCAATCCGCTGTCCGTCAGCGATTTATTGTCATAAAATGCAAAATCACCAAGCCTGCAGCCGTCACCGTTGTTGACTACGCTGAAGTCTGCTCCCGAAAGTGATTCACAGTTGGCAAACGCGCCGTAGCCGATCTCTTTCATCGACCAGGGGAATTTTACTTCCTTCAGCTGTGAACAGCCATAAAACGCCTCCGCACCGATCTTATAAGTACCGGAATTTTCTCCGAATTTTACCGACGTCAACTGGGTACAGTTGTAGAAGGTACGATTACCGATCACCGCATCATTATTTAACTGCACGCTCCTCATGCCGGCGCCCTCAAACGCACGGTCGCCGATGACGGCAATATCGTTGGGAATCTCAATCTCTCCGACATTGGTGACCTCGGCAAATGCGCGCTCACCGATGGTGTCCAGCATATTAACGGGATCTTTTTTCGCCAGGCAGCCGTTTTCGTCGATCACATAAGGCACGGCACGACCGGCATCATCAAGCACGATCTGACATACGCCGAGATCTGCGTTCTTGGTCTCACTCTGCGCCACATACACAGCTTCCCCGGCTGCCTCCTGTCCGTTCTCCTGCAGTCTTAAGTCAGTCGCCAGCGCAAGACTAAAGGTTGCGGCATCAAAATATGTCAATACCTCATTATGTTCACAGTAAAATTCGATTTTCTGTTTGTCATTCAAGTCTAAGGGCGAGACAACCAGATCCTTCGGCTCCTCCACGACCTCCCCGGCCGCGCTGTTATACCACGCATCGATTTCCGCCTTTTTCTCGGCGTATTCCGTGGGAAAATATTTTTCTAAAAATTTCTTTTGTTTTGCGTTTAATTCCCGATTGTGAACACCGTATGTAATCTTAGTCGCCGGATACAAATCATGTGACGGCTTCAGATTATCCATGGGATTGTTTGTCGTATCCGTGTAATTGTCCGGATTCTCACTGAAATATGCGTTAAACTGATCCCTGGTCACAGTCTGGTAATCCGTGCGCAGCAGCTCTCCGACCCGCACCTTTTCCCGGTCTTTCTCGTTATTGTATTTACAGAGCGTCGCTTTCTTACTGCCATTCTTGCCGGGATGATAGAGGAACTCCCATTCCAGATAAAGGACATTGCCGTCACGGTACGTCGACCTGGCTGTCGCACGAAGAGCACCGCCCCTCAGCGCCTCCTGCAGCTCTGTGGGAAGGCCGCCGCCGGGATTGTTTTTCCGATCCACATCGATTTCCCAGCAGTCTTTCCCGGAACCGCTGATATGATGCTCACCGCCCGCATTTTCCACATAGCCGTTATCTTTCGAAGCCGGCACATAGGTAAGAGCCGCCTGCACATCCGAAGACTGCCCGGGCGCAGTATCTTCCGCACGGTTTTCCGGCACGGGAATCGCCGCTATCACGATCGCGGTAATCATCAGAACCGCCGCCATACTGCGTCTGACGGTTCTTTTCAGTCTCCTCTTTGGCTTTTTCGTCACTGTTTTCTTCGCCATGGTACTTTTTCTCCTCATTCCCTCACACTATTTTGTCTCTATCGAAAAGAAGGTATCACTGCTTCACTGTTCCGGTCTGATCCGCTTTGCCACCACTACGAACCTGCCGTCCTGTTCCGAACTGTCGCATGTTGAAAGAGTCAAAAGCTCATCCCCATATGCCGCCGTCACTCCCGTGTCATAGAGAGAAAGCGCTGCCATTTCCTTCATGTTGGAATCGAACTCCTTCTCCGACGCCGCATCGAAAAACTTGTAATACTTAAAGACCACTTCATCTTCATTATAGATGCGGGAACGGAACACATACATTACCTGATAGATCCCTTTCTCGTAAATCGTATCAAAGCGGATCGTCGCATGCTTTTCACAGTATTCCTTGCTGCTGTAATTGTTCAGATTCCCAAACATCTTTCCGGACTTCATATGGTGTCCGTATATGATCAGATTCGTGTTTCTGTTTACCACATCGCAGGCGGCATCCAGAAACAGGCTTCCGTTTTTGTCATATTGTTGATTAAAATTATGATCCAGATAATATTCGTTATTCGCTGTCTGCATCACCGGATAGTCAATATTGGTATCGTCAATCTGCAGCCATCCGATCAGCTTTTTGTTTTTATTGTACAGCGTTTCATACTCGGGAAGGACCGTAAGCACCCGATCTTCTTCCTCCGTATAATGGATCGTGACGCCCGCGCTCTGATAACTGCCGCCCGCCAGACTGCTGCTTCCTTTCAACATGGCAAGATTCTCATAATCCATCTGCGTCCTGCCCATAAAATAGGAATACACACCGAAATAGCCAAAGCATCCCACTGCAATCAACCCGCAGAGAACGACTAACAGCTTACGGCGTTTTTCTCTTTTTTGAATCTCGGCAAGGATAACCTTCTGCATATCGGCGTCATAATCGGAAAGCGACGCCTGCCTTTTGTCCCTGCCTGTTTTTGTTTTACCTGCCTTTTTAACATTCCCGGTTTGTTTTTTTTCAGCTTTCTTCCGTGCCCTTTTTCCTTCCGGAAGCCTGCTGTCCTTCGTATACCCCCGGCTCTTAAACTGCTCCGCCAGCTCATAAACTTCATCATCGAAATCGCTTCCGACTATGCTTTCAAAACGGTACTGTCCTGCCGCGAAAGCTTCACTTAAGGATATGACCTCCCCGGGCTGATCCATATGCACCTTCGACTTGATCTCTTCGATCAGTTTCAGATCCCGTTTCGCCGCCTTGTACTCGGCTTCCGTCCGAAATCTTCTTCCCGCCGCTTCATACCCCGACATATGGGGATCGCTCCTTTTTCCTATACTAGATATGCCCGGTCGAAATACGCTGATACGCATTTCGACCGATTCGCATATACTTTTATTTTACTCTTTTTTCAGAAATATGCAAGTTATTTCCAAAGAATGGCAAAAGGCTAGAATTTCAAATTCAAAATACCTTTCTTTTTGATCTTGAAAGTCGCCGTCTTTGTACCGCCATAGCCTCCGACGCCGCGGATTGTTATCTTGGCATTTCCCTGCTTCACATTGTTCTCGTAACCGACGATCTCATAATCGTCATTTCGAAGCTGCACGCCATTCAACGTCACCTGAATCTGGCTCTTTTTCGGTCTGATGCTCCTGCCGGTATACTCCTGCGGATTGATGGTCACCTTCGCTTTCGAAATATCAGCCTGCACGATCCGATAAGTACCGTGTACCGTACCCTGATAGCGGCGCGGCGTTGCTACCCGGACATCCACGCCGATCACTGTGCCAACCGGTATGATATCCGTAGAGAGGATCGGCTGTCCTGCCTTAGCCCCACTCTCATAGGTATAATAAATATCTTTTGCATAATCTGTCCCGGCATCTAAAGCCTTGCCATTTAAATCGATTACCCGCACCTTTGTCTTATAGATATTTTTCTTTTCCTGATACGCTTTGTCAGCCGCAACCACTTTGAGTTTGGAAATATCCTGTATGGTCACTTCAAAATAACGGACGATCTGCCCTTTATAGTTACCCTTGCCCTTCACCGTTACGCTGGCTGTATTTCCGATTTTATTGTTGTTCTTGTAACTTAAGGTGTAATCCGTCCCTTCGCTTAACTTCATGCCGTTGAAGGTCACTTCCGGTTTCGGCTTGCAGCCGCCTTTTTCATAGGCAAAGCTCGTTCCCATCGCCGCTGCCAGTCCGGAGATATCGTTTTGCAGAATTTTAAAGGTCTTTTTCACCGTCCCGGTATAAGGCCCCATGCCGGTAATTACGACCGTCGCCTTTCCCGCGTTGGTGTTATTTTGGTAGCTGATCTTATAATCCTTGTTTTCTTTCAGCTCCGTGCCCGCATAGTTCACGGTGCACTTCGGAGTATACGGTTTGCCTGTAAACGGCACACCTGCGGCCGGCACATCCAGCGTAATGCCTGCCTGCTTAATCTTTGCCACCGGCAGGATTTTGAAATTAATCCGCTTGGATCCCTTATAATTTCCTTTTCCGACGATCACGACGGAAGCGTTTCCTACGTTCGTACAATTCTCATATTTAATCCAATAATTCCCGGTGTTGCCCTTCTCCGTGCCCGGCGTAAGAGTAACTTTTTTATTTTTTACCGTCACTTGAGGTCGGATTTCATCTCCCGTATACTTCTGGTTGGCGATTTTTGAGAACGTGAGCTTCGAGATTGCGACACCACTGTCATAAATCTCGTATTTCATCGTCCGAGTTCCCGTATAATTACCCGTCCCGGTCACGGTAATGTTATAGATGCCCGCATCCGTATAGGATACATCCGCATAGGTATAGTCCTTATTCTTGGAAAGCTTCTTTCCGTTCCACGTCAGAGTGGGTTTCGGCTTCTGCGCTTTCTTGTTATAAGCCACGGCAACCGATTCATCCATCAGCACCGCATCATCCTCAATGCTCTGCGGCTTGATGGTAAAGTGCACAAGCGCCTTGCCTTCATAATTGCCCTTCCCCGTCACCGTGACCGTAGGCGGCTTGGCAGATCCCTTTGCGCTGCCCGCATTGACATTATTGCTGTATGTAACCGTATAGTCCTTTTTCTCCGTAAGCAGCACGGTGCGGTCATAGACATGCACGGAAGGTTTGATTGCCTTACCCGTATAGGCGAATCCATCCTTTTCGTCCGCTCCTGTCTGCACAACAGCCCACAAACCGTCAGGCACCTTGCCGCCGATCTGCTCCCTGTCTTCATCCGTCACATCATCCGGCAGCGGTGCATCCGGATCTTCCGGATCAACCACCTCCGCCTGCACCAGTTTGATGGTACATTCACTGCAGTCACTGTCGATAAAGCCATGCTTCGCCGCGACAGCATAGATGGTCGTTGTTCTGGCTGTAATCTCAATGGGACTTTTATATCTGTGTTCCGCATCCTTCGGCACACCTCTGTCCTCATCCGGACGGCGGTCTACCATATAGTAGATCTCCGCCTCATCCGTTGCGCTCTCAAGCACGATCTTTGATCCGTAAGGCAGTGTCACTGTCGTTTGATTTCCGATCGGCTCGCCGCCCAACACGGAAAAGGTCGGTCTCGCCGTTTTCTTTCCGCCGGCTGCCTGCTCACGCACATGCACCAACGCCTGTACGCGCAGAGATACATTATTTGTGTTTGTCACATAATCCGGAAGCTTTACGCTGCCAATCACTGTAAAGTCCTGCGCCTCCGAATTGGCGGAATTATAACCGCTCTCCGATACGCGCCATTCAATCTCCGCCTGCAGTCTTGACGTTTTCAGTTCTTCCTTACCGTCTGCGATGATCTTTCTTCCAACAACGATTTCCGTAGTCTTTGCCAGCGGAAGGGCGGATGCCGGCGTACCATTGGGCACGTTCCATACTTCGGCTTCATCCCCGCTCAACTGCGTGACGCTGATCAAATCCGCTTCGTCAAATTCTTTCATCTCCACCGGGACAGACTCTTCATAGGTTACCTCGTCATAAGTAAAACAGACGAGCAACACCTTTACGCCCGGCGTCTCCATGTCCTTCGGATCATACAGCTTTTTCGTCTGCCCGTCTTCGCCGAGAATCTTCAATTCATACTTACGCGGCTCATCTTTTGCCAGCACCCACTTATCCTGTTCCGGAATCGGCTTCTCGATCGGATAAAAGGAAACCTCTAATCTCTCCCTAAGCATATCCTCCGTGATCGGCTGATCTTCCGGCACATAACTCCAGTTCTTCGGATACGTTACTTCCATATGCGGGCTGACCACATGTACCTGCACTGTCTTAGTACACTCCGCCGCATTGCCGCTCGCCCGTGCCGTGATGACACAGTTACCATCCGCATTTGCCGTCACAACGCCGGTTTCGTTTGCTCCCTTCTCCACGTTTGCCACAGCCGGACTGTTCGTCGTCCATTTTACTTTTTTGTTGGCAGCTGAATCGGGCGTCACATGAGGAATCAGAGTATAGGTCTGCCCCTTCTTTAAGGTAATCTCCGTCGTATCGCCATCCGCAATACCGGCGGACGTGATCGTAAGACCCGTTGCCGGATTGGCACTTGGACTCACCGTCACCGTACATTTCTTTTCCACATCGCCCGCAGCCGTGGCTGTGACAGTACATGTCCCGACCATGTTTGCCTTTACTGTTACGGTCGCCGTCAGCTTACCGGTAGTCGCATCCTTCGTCGCTTCTATTTTGTCGTCCGCATCTACGCCTACGATGGACGCGATTTCCGGATCGTCGACCGTCCAGACAATATTCCTGTCCTCCGCCGTCTCCGGTTCAATCACCGCCTCCAGCGATTTTTCTTCCCCATCCTCCATCGAAAGATAATTCTGCAATATCAGATTATCCACCGGCGACACAAACTTATTGACCGTTACATCACATCTTGCTTTAATGGTCGCGGCTAATGCAGGGTCGTCTCCTTCCTTCACAAAAGTGATGGTACAGCTATCCTGTTTTTCCAAACCCTCCAACTCTTTTGCCGTCACGGTAAAATATACGATACCGTTTCCATCCGCCTCAGCCGTAACCTCAGTCTGTGCGTTCTCAGCATCATAACTCTTACCAGCATTGATCATCACTGCTGATTTCCCGTCTTTTTCGGAAACCTTTGCCGTGATTTTTCTGTTCGTACTAATTAATGGATCGAGTTTCACGCTGATCGTACGGCTGTTCTTTCTGCCGGCATCCTCCAGGGTCAGTTCCACCGGAGTCACATAAAGCGCCTTAAGGGGTACATTGTTTCTATGGATCGTAATGTTAAACGTTACCGGAGTAACCGCACTGTTTTTTGGTGTGGCAGTGACTGTCACCGGATGTGTAAGGGCCGTATCCCCCTCTTTCCACTTTGCCGTCACGCTTCCGTATTGAGGGTTCACTATTGCGTAATCTTCATCGCTGACTGACCAAGTCAATTCCTTGTCAACCGCGCCGGGCGGATTGAAAACCACCCAGGGCTTCAACTCAATCTTGTTTCCCTCATACAAGTTCGTCGGATATCCCGGTTTCGCTGAAAGCTTTTCCAGCTCAATCGTTTCTCCCTCTACCACAACTTCACAGTTGCCGTAAATCCTTTTGTTGGCCTGAGAAATCACGGAAAGGGACGTCTTTCCGCCTTTTTTTGCCGTAACCGTAATTTCTCCTGTTGTATTGAGATTATCCGTATTCACTTCAATTATTTTGTCATTATAGTTGGGCTTCAGACTCAACTTCTTATTATCGGCATTTTCCGGCAGCACGATCACAGACAGCGTCCCTGATGATTTCGCTGCATCGTTCATATCCAGATTCAGTGCAACAGGATCAATGATCACCTTCTCCACCGGGATGGGGGTCACCTCTACCATACAGCTTGCCGTTTTGCCATTCCCCGTCGTCGCCGTGATCGTAGTCTTTCCTACACCGTTAGCAACAACTGAAACGCTGCCCGACATTGCTGTCATTGTCGTTGGAGTAACCGTTGCGATTGCCGAATCGGCAGTGGAAAACGTTACTACCTTATCTGTATCCACATTCGCAGTGGCAGGTGCAAGCGTAAATTTGATATCCGCGCTGTCCAATCTCTGTATCGTAAGTTTATCAGGAGCTAACGTTATCGTCTCAACGGGAACCGGTGCAGGAGCCGGCGTATCCGCGGGATCTGCATTGGGATTGACATCCGCCGTCGTTTCCGTCCCCTCCGAAGCAGGAGCTGCGGACAGTTCTGTCGACTCTGCCGCCGGTTCCGCTGTCAGCCCTGTCGGCGCAGCTGTCTGTTCCGGCTGTTCAAGCTCGATTTCCTCACCTGTATCTTCCGGCATTTCACCTTCTGCGGGAGATTCCTCCGCCACCGCATACAAACTCGTCTGCGGCATACAGGTAAGCATCATCAGCGCTGCCATAAGCGCCGCTCCCACACGATAAATTTTGGTCTTTTTCATGCTTTTCATCCCTCTTTCTACCCCTTCTCTGTTTCTCTATCGTAAAAATATCATAGTATCGCCATTAAACTATAACTTATAACAGTGTAGCACAACTTCCATCCTTTTACAAGATATGATGGCGAAAAAAGAGGGCGCCGCATCCGCTGCGGCCACCCTCTATGCACATACTGCCAGCACTTCTCCGATATGGTTTTGCAAAAAATTATCCTGTCCTGCGGACAGCCCTTTCTCCTGCAGGATCTGTACCAGAACATTGCAGACCGCCTCAATAATGAGGATCCTGTCTGTTTCCGCATCGGTCTGATAGAGAAGCCCCAGCATATCCGCGATCTCGCTTCCTGTTGAAAGCGTGCGAATCCCTCTGTGCATCCACTTATAAAAAGGCGCATAGGTACGGTTTAACAGATAGACCAGACGCATACTCTCCCGCACAAACTCACTGAGGGCCAGTTCCGCCGCCACACGCTCACCACGACGCATCGCGCGTGCAAAGTTATACTGCCCCGCCTGCGCGGCTTTCGCCAAAGCATCGGCAAGCTTGCGGCGCCATACCGTTTCCGGATAATAGGCGAGCAGCCCCTCCCGCACCGCGCAAAACTGTCCGAATCTGTCCTCAAATACCCTGCCGCTTACGGCGGTCGCCAGCGCTTCCTCGGGAATCATCAGCCATTCCGCATCTGTTACCGGCACAGTTTCCCTGCCGAGGATTCCCCTATAAAAATCTTCCAGACAAAGAACCCCCACACGTCCCTTTCCCTGCTCCTGTTCCACTCTCTCGGAAAATCCCAAAAAAGTCTTTGGCAGAGCGTTATAAGCCGCCTGCATGGCTGCCCCGTATTGCCGATACGTCTCCTCCGGCAGCCAAATGCAAAAAGAGGGACCAAAATCATGGTCCCTCGATATCTCGTCGTCAAATCCCAGGCATTCGGAACCGTATCCGACCAGCCCCGCCGCCGTCTGATCGATGATTTCAGGAAACTGTTCCTCCATCATCGGTTTGCCGCATGTTTCGTAATATTTTTGTGATAATTCCAGTCCTTTCATCACTCTTCCACCGCCCTTAACCGATATCTGCCTGCTATTTTTCACGTAAGTCGCCTTATTCATTTGCTCGCATGCGTCTACCTTTTGTCATCTGCGCTTTTCCCCTGCAGCCGCCCGATCACTTCCCTCGCTTTGTCCGCATAGCTTTTCTGTTTTTCCGCATCGCCCATGGTCCCACAGACCGCGGCACAGTTTTCGCAGAGAATGCCGTAACTCATGTTTTCTCCATAATGCCGTTTCACATCCTCCAGCGCGTGCTCGTAGTATGACAGGGACTTCTCGTAGTCTCCATCCCGAAAGCAGGCTTCCCCCATGCCCGCCAGTGCACCGCTGTAGTGCTCATTCGGCGCATCGGCATCCTTTTCAAAGAGGGCAATAGCCCGTGTCAGGTATGTCTTTGCCTCCTCGTTTTTCGAGAGCTTAAAGCAGATCAACGCCAGATTCGTAAGCGTAGTTGCCGTCTGCGCCTCGTTTCCCTCCTGTTTCTCAATCACCGCCAGAGCCTTCTTTGCGCAGTCCGCCGCCTCCTCGTTCTCGTCCATCTTTTCCAAAAGGATGCTCATGTTATTGTACAGACTCGCAAAACGGTAATCCTCCGCAGGGAGAAGTTTCTCATAAATCTGCACCGCCTGTCTGTAAAACCGCATCGCCTGAGCAAAATCTCCTCCCGCGCTGTAGGCGGTAGCCGCATTTAGCAGCGTGGTAGCAAAATGTTCACTTTCTTCCAGATTCAGCTCTTCCATCAGAAGAAGAACATCTTCCGCCGCCACATACGCCTTTTCAAAAGCGGACACACTGCGGTAAAATCCAATCATCTCATTGCCGATTGAAATGTAGGCGGCATAGTCTTCTTCCTCTTTCGCCTTTTGCAAAGAAGTCGTGAGGTGGGCATCCACGCCTGCCGTATCATTTTTTTCAAAATAAGAATCCAATTCCTCAAAAAAGCGGTTGATATCCATGAAATGCCACTCCTTAATATCTGCCGTTAAAAATCTGTGTGATCGGGGAATCCTCCGTGAGGATCACAGTCTTATTATCGCCCACAACGCTCTCCTTGAGCGCGTCCAGCGCACGCACAAAGGAATAAAAATCGGTCTTTTGCGGATCGGAATAGGCATCGGAAAGAATGCGCATATACTCGGCTTCCCCCTCCGCGATGGTCGCCTCCGCCTTTGCCTTCGCGTCGGAAAGCATGATGGAGACCTCCTTATCGGTAGTATTCTCTATCATCTTCGCCTCGGATTTTCCTTCCGCGGTATACTGCGCCGCAATATTGCCGCGCTCCGAGATCATACGGGTATAGACCGCCTGCTTATTGTCATCGGGAAGGTCGAGCTTTTTGACTTCCACCGCCGCCAGCTCAATGCCGTACTGCTTTTCCACATGATTGATCTGCCCCATGACCGCCTCTGTCAGCGAGGTGATGTTCACCACCTCCTCATGCCCCTCCGAAAGGTCAAGATCGTTGCCCTGAAGCTCCGTACCAGATTCATCTACCGTGATGGTCATCTTTCCGTCACGGCTCCTGATTACCTCATCCTGTTTCATATTGGAGATCGTGTTCTTGGTGGCATTATAAACAATGGCATCAATACGCCCCTCCGCATTGGTCACCGAGCAGCTTAGGGTCTGGGCAAATTTCAACGGATCCGTCACCCGCCATAATACATAACTGTCCACGATCATCGTCTTTTTATCCGATGTGATCACGTCTGAGGGCGGCAGGTCGTAGAGCAGAAGCTCCTTCGGAACGGTGTCCACAGACTCGATAAACGGAATCTTAAAGGAAAGGCCGGGAGCCGTTACCACCCTGTCTACACGTCCGAACTGCCTGATCAGCTTAAACTGGTTCTGTTTGGTCACCACCATTGAATTTGCTAAAACAAGGACGGCTGCCACGGCAAGCAATCCAAAGAAAACGCCCCATTTTCCGCCCTTTTTCTTTTCTTTATCACTCTTTTTCTTTTTACCGTCGGAGCCGAAACGCTCGAAGGTCTGTGTATTCTGTGTAAAATTCATATTGTCCATTATTATGATTCCTCCAATCAAAGCAACTGATTCCACATATATTTCAATTTAATCGTTTACCGCGTCTGTCTCACCGGCATCCACGGTATCTTCATTCGTCCCTGTCACATTCTGTATGGACGAGGAATCATCCGAAACAAAACTGTCCAAAGGCAGCATGGTAGTCGTCTTTCCGCCTTCGCCCTCGATCACGACCTTAACGTCGGGCAGCACATCCTCTATGGCTTCATAGAACATACGTTTTTTCGTCACTTCCGGATATTTCACATACTCCTGATACATGGAATTAAAACGGGCGACCTGACCGTTTGCCTCGTTGATACGTTCCTGTTTTTTTGCCTCAGCATCCTGCAGGATCTTATCCGACTCCGCCTCCGCATTGGGAATCTGCTCGTTACGATACTTATTTGCGTTGTTTAACGCCGTCTCCTTGCCCTGCTTTGCCGTCTCCACTTCCTTGAAAGCGCTCTGCACATCCGCAGTCGGCGGCTCTGCATCCTGAATCGTGATGTTGACCAGCTGAATGCCGATATCGTAGGTATCGAGCTTATCCAGAATCATCTGCTTGATGTTGGACTGAATCTCATTTTTGCCTGTGGTCAGCACACTGTCAACCCCATAGGAGCCAATGGTCGTGCGGATACAGTTCTGCGCAATATTTTTCAAGATCAGATCCGGTTTCTGGGAAGCATAAAGAGCTTTGACCGGATCGGTCACTCTATATTCCACATAGAAATCCACATTGATGAAATTGTAGTCGGAGGTGATCATCATCGTGTCTTCTCCGTTTTCTACGCTCTCCCCCTCCTCATTCTGCCGATAACCGATGGGGAAGCCCTGAATCGTGGTGTTGACCTTCGTCACCGTCTGGATCAAGGGAATCTTAAAATGCAGTCCCGGTGCGGAAACTGCCTTGGGCGAGCCAAAGGTACAGACGACCGCCTGCTCCTCCTCCTGAATCGAATAATAAGATCCGCTGATCAGTACGAGAAGAAGAACGACAACAACGATGATCTTCACCGCCGCAGTGCCCTTTCCTTTGGGAATAGTTACTTTTGGTCTGCTTTTTCCTAACATGATCTTTCCTTTCGTAACAGAGTCCTTGTTTTTCTCATCTGCCTGTTATATGATGTTTTATGTTATAGATGATTATAACATAATACCCGCGGACAAATATAAAATTTTACTAAATTTCAAGGAAAAAAATTGTGCAATACACAAATTGGCAGGAAAGGAAGGAAACATCATGAGAATCATCTTCATCCGGCACGGCGATCCTAACTACGAAAACGACTGTCTCACGGAAAAGGGCGAACGGGAGGCAAAGCTGCTTGCAAAGCGGGTGGCAAACTGGGAGAATATCACACAGTTTTACTGTTCTCCTCTGGGGCGGGCGAAACAGACCGCATCCTACTCCCTTACCGCCGTCGGCAGAGAAGCCGTCACCTATGAGTGGATGAGGGAATTTTCCTACTTTATCGACGATCCTGTGACGGGACGCCACGGCGTACCCTGGGATTTCATGCCGGAATACTGGACAAACATCCCCGAAATGTATGACAAAAAGAACTGGAAAAAGACGGAAATCTACCGTTCCAATCCCGAGCTGCTCCCCGCCTACGACGAGGTCTGCGCAGGGCTTGACGCGATTTTGTCTTCTTACGGCTATGAACGGGAAAACAATTATTACAAAAACAACAATCCCGTCGCTGCGGACGGGACTGTGAAACAGGACACGATCGTTATTTTCTGTCATCTGGGTGTCACCTGCGTGATGATGAGCCATCTGCTCGGCTTTTCGCCGGCGCTGCTCTTTCACGACTTCTATCTGGCACCCACCTCGGTAACCGTACTTGCCACGGAGGAGCGGCGCGGCAGCATCGCCCACTTCCGCGCACAGGTGATCGGTGATACGAACCACTTATTACAGGGCGGTGAACCGATTTCCGCCGCCGGTTATTTTACAGACGTCTTTCAGGGATGAGGCTTACTGCCATCCCTGACCTCCCATCGGCATGGGCGGCGCCGTATTCAGTTTCCCGCCGGGCAGCTTCACGATGGCAAATGCCATAAACGCTGTCGTTGCCGCCGCCCTGATCCAGAAGGGAATCGTAAAATTCGCAAACGGCAGCAGACTGATGACTGCCGCAATCACAAAAAACAGCACTTTGGAATATACCGCGATCCGAAAAAGAGCTCCTGTCTCCACATGCTTGCTCGCAATGGCGGCAATCGCCATCCCGATCAGCATATAGATCGCCGCACACAGGAAGTACCACAGCACTCTGCCCACAAAGAAAAACACAAAGGCAATTGCTATCACGACCATAAGAAACGGCACCATCTTAGTAACGATCCACGATCTGCTGATTTCCAGACCGCTAAGATCCCTGAAATTCAACTGTTGATACTCCATATTCTGCATGAGAGACAGTCTTTCTCTGCCAACCAGAAGAATATTATAATATCCCTCAGCCGCCAGATCAGCCGCATCCTCATAATTGAATCCGTCAATATCTTCTGTCATGTAAACAAACAATCCGTCCTCATCATACCAGAAGTCCTCATCCAGATGCAGTCTGCCGTTCTTGATCTCAAAATCCGGCAGGGCAGCCGTCACTTCTTCCATATCAATAGACGACAGCTCAAGCATCAGAGAGCCAAACAAGAACAGCGTTGCAATCAGCACCAGAAGCGTCACAAACCCGATCATGCTCCCGACCTTTACCTTCGTCAGCCCGCTGTACTTTGTCGGCACAAAGGCGTGAATAAACTGCTGAAAGATATTGGGGGCTTTCTCCGGCTCTAAGCCGCCGCCGTAATTTGCGCCGCCCATGTATGTATTTTCCTGCTGGTATGTATTTCCCTGCTGTTGATACGGGTTCCCCTGCTGAAACTGACCTCCCTGCTGTTGCCAGGCATTCCCCTGTTGATACTGACCTCCCTGCTGTTGCCAGGTATTCCCCTGTTGGAACTGGTTTCCTTGCTGTTGCCAGGTATTCCCCTGCTGCTGATCAGGGTTTCCCTGCTGTTGGTTCTGATTCCATTGATCGTCCATCTCATCCTCCATTGTCATTTTCCTGTTTGATTTGTCAGTAACACAATAATTGCTGCCGTCTCCCTTTTAACGGATACGCTCCGGGAAACCTACCTTCTTCTGCACCTTTCGCAGCGTCTTCGTGGCATAATAATTTGCCTTCTCCGCGTTGTCCTTAATTACTTTATCGATATAATCCTTGTTTTTGCCCAATTCTTCATATCTTTCCTGAAGCGGTTTTAATACGCCCACAACGGATTCTCCCACAGCCATCTTAAAATCGCCGTAGCCCTTACCGTCAAACTCTCTCTCTGTCTCCTCCGGCGTCTTTCCCGTGCAGACACAGTATATGTCAATCAGGTTTCTGATGCCCGGCTGTTCTTCGCTGTAGCGCACACAGGCTTCCGAATCCGTCACCGCCCGCTTAAACTTGCGGATGATGGTGTCGGGATCATCCATCAGATAGATGCTGGCATTTGGGTTCTCGTCGGACTTTGACATTTTCTTTTCCGGATTCTGCAGGCTCTTGATGCTGGCTCCCGTTTTGCCGACATAGGGTTCCGGAATCGTAAACACATCACCGTAAATGGCATTAAAACGCTGGGCAATGTCTCTGGTGATTTCCAAATGCTGCAGCTGATCTTTGCCGACAGGCACCACATCCGCCTGATAAAGCAGGATATCCGCCGCCATCAGCACCGGATAGGTAAACAGCCCTGCGTTGATATTGTCCGCGTGCTTCGCCGCCTTGTCCTTAAACTGGGTCATGCGATTCAACTCTCCCATATAAGTAAAGCAGTTCAAAATCCATGACAACTCTGCATGTCCCGATACATGAGACTGATAATAGAGACAATTCTTTTCAGGATCGATCCCCGCCGCGATATATAGCGTGAGCAGATTTCTCGCCCTTCTGCGCAGTTGTGCCGGATCCTGCCTGACGGTAATGGAATGAAGATCCACCACAGAATAAAAACACTGGTACTCATCGCAGAGCGTCACCCAGTTCTTCAAAGCTCCCAGATAATTTCCCAGCGTCAGATTTCCCGTCGCCTGCATGCCACTGAATAAAACTTTTTTTCCGTCTATCATATTGCGTCTTTCCTCCCCGTATGCTATCTTGAATCGCGCATACGCCCGATACAGCTCTTTAACCAATATAGCACTGCCGCCCTCTCCCGTCAAGGAATCGTCACCATAGACAAACGGGAGAAACCGCATCGCGGTCCCTCCCGTCTGTGACATCGGTAATACAAAATCAATTTCCGTCCGCTTCGCAGCCGCAGGTAGAACCGTTCCCGCTAAAGGGTCTCTGCTCAAAGCGGGGCTCAAACCGGGAATCCTCGCAAGGACAAGGCGCCGGTTCCGGTCTCGGGCAAGGGCGGACCGGCTCATCACAGCCGCAGCCGTTTCTGTCGTCATTCCCGTTCCATCCGCAGCCGTTCCCGTTTCCGCCAAACAGTCCGTTTCCGTTCTGTCCGCAGAAAAGTAATAAAAGTATGATCCAACAACAATTCATGGGGTTTCCTCTCCTTTTTCTCTCATACCCTATCGTATGCTGGAAAAAAGAGTTGGTTCTCACTTAACGGTACGGACAAGGATCCTTTTTCTGATATAGCGAAAGGTCTTTTCTTCTCCCTGCTCGGCAAGCATCTGTAAGAGAAACTCCAACAGCCGCTTCGTCTTTGGATGCAGGGGCGGCGGCGTTTTCGCCGTCTGATAGTAGCGCAGGGGATCTTCATCACTGTAGTCTTCCCCATGATAAACCTTGCAGGCAGCTACGCGATCCATGAACATCTCCACCACATAGCGGGTCGGCATGGGCGCCGGCGCCATCCAACCCTCGATATCCTTTGCGCTATAGTCGATCCAATATTCATAATGATGCTTGTTCCGTCCTTTGTGGTGGAGCCACGCCGAAGAATAGCCGATATCTTCTCTTTCCGCATTATTGGGGCTTCTGTCGCCCTGATAATATTTGGCCCCCACCAAAAACTCCGTCGGGCTGTACTTGGAGAGGTCATGTAAAAGCCCCTGCCTGAATAACCCTACCCGGAAACAGCCGTCCATGACAAGCAGCTTATGACGGGTGATGGTCTTAAAATGTTCCCATGCCTTATTCATTTATTCAACCTTCCGTTTCCTTCTCTGTTTTTTCTGCACAGCGTCCTTTCGCTCCGTCGGTACATCTTCTGTGCAATAGATCGCAATCGTCCTGGCAGGAAGGCAAATCTCCTGGGAATTCCCCTTTTCCTCGACCTCCGGTATTTCGTCTCCCGTAGTGGTGTGGTACATCCACCGCTTGCCCTTGGGAATGGAAGGCAGCCCTAAATAATTTACCTCCCAGTGCATGTTGATGCCGATATAGACAAACCTTGCATCCGCTTCCTTTTTTCGATCGCCGGGAGCGCTGCAGTAAAGGATTCCAACACTGCGGCTTGCCGGGTCTGTATCCGGTCTCCAAGCGTCCCTGCCATGAAAGGAAATACCGGGATAACCGGAAGAAATCTCCACATCGCGGAGCGGGGCGCCATACTGACTGCGATATCTTTTCCGCAGATAAATCAGATGTTTCGTATAAGCTAAAAGTTCTTTTCCTATCTCCGTATGATTCCACTTGATCCACGCGATGTCGTTGTCCTGGCAGTAGGGATTATTATTACCCTCCTGCGTATTGGCAAACTCGTCTCCGCTGTAGAGAAGCGGCATTCCCTTTGCGGTAAAAAGAAAGGCAAGCGCATTTTTCATCTGCCGCAGGCGCAGGCGCTGTATGCTTTTCTTGCGGCTTTTTCCTTCCACACCGCAGTTCCAGCTGCAATTATAGTTCGTACCGTCCTGGTTATCTTCTCCATTCTGTTCGTTATGCTTGCGATCGTAGGAAACCAGATCGAAAAGCCTCATGCCATCCCATCTGGCAATGCTGTTGACCGCATGTGCCTCCTGTTCACTTTCCCGCACATAATAAACGAATCGATTGATCAGGTTGTCATCACCTTTGAGGAAACGACGCATATCATAGAGGAAACTGTCACTTAAATAGGAAAGCTGCTGCGGCTTATTCCTCTCGTTTTTATACTCCCCTTCTCCGATCAGGAGCAGGGTATCCGCTAGAAGCGGCTCCTGCGCAATCAGCGCAACCGGCAGGGAAACTCCCAGCAGATGGAAGCCGTCAATATGATATTCTAAGACCCAATAGCGCAGGATGTCCAAAATCTCCACCGCCCCCATCTCCGGCGGGAAAAAGAACTGCATCGTCACGCTGATGCCCGCCGCATGAAAAGCGCGCACCATGTCCTTAAATTCGACTGACGCGTCTTTAGCGGCGGCATATGCGCCCTTAGGTACGTAATAAAGCCCCTTCTGGTATCCCCAGTAGTTGATCCTGGGCGGCTTTTTCTCCTCTGTCCCGGGCGCCGGAAGCTCCTTTTTATAATCAAGCGCCGCCTGTTCCATGGTCTGCGCCGTGTTTTCAGGCATGACTTCTTCAAATTCATAAGCCGGCATGAGAAGTACCGTGTTGATTCCCAGTTCCTGCAAATAAGGCAGTTTCTCCACAACGCCCGCATACGTTCCCTTATGCTTTACTCCCGAAGACCTGTGTTTCGTAAATCCCCGCACATGCAGAGCATAGATGATCCTGTCCTGAGAGGCGATACGGATGTTCTGATCCTTCCCCCAGTCATAGCTGTTTTTGCCCGGCAGACAACGCGCAGGTCCGTCTTTTGGCATACCGTAACGCCCTGCGCTTTCCACCGCTTTACAGCAGGGATCCTGCCAAACTTCCTCCCCACTGTAAAAAAGATAGCGGCAGCTTTTATCCTGATAACCGGCAAGCATCATCGCGCAGACCGCTCCCACACGACAATCGTCAGGAAAAGGAACCCTCATTCCTTCCCGATGCCTTCTGTCATAGAGGATAATGCCCATTTCACGATCTTCCCTGCACACCGCCGAAACGCGAAGCCCTTCTTCCTCAAAAGATACGCCAAGCGGATACATTCGTGTTCTGTCCACACACTTTATTCTAAATGATTTTTGCATCAAGCCCTCCGTCCAAGCAAGCCACATTCCCGTCTTTTTGCCTGTCCTCTCCGGGAATACAAGTTTAGTCAGTTTATATTATATAAAAAAATGGAAAAATTTTCAATCTTATTTACAGTTTTCCACCAAAATATCCAACTAATACGTCCTTCTGAATTGACTGCACCGCCCATCTATTATATGATGACAATAGCTAACGATAGGAAACGACATAGCAATCGCTGTGAGAACGGAGGCGCCCATGAGCAAACAGGACAAAAACAATACATCCGAAGAACTCGAAAAAGAGGAAATGACCGTAGATCTGGAGCTGGAGGACGGCACAAAGGTCACTTGTGCCGTAGTCACGATCCTGACTGTGGCGGGAAAAGATTACATCGCACTCCTGCCGCTTACGGAGAGCGGCGATAACACGGACGGCGAGGTCTGGTTCTACCGCTACAGCGAAAACGCGAAGGATCCGAACGAGGAGCCGGAGCTGGGTTACATCGAGGACGATGAGGAATACGACGCCGTAGCGGACGCCTTCGATGAATTTCTGGACGACGCCGAGTTTGACGAACTAGTTTAAATAATAGCTTTCAAAAATCGGGAGGGCGCGTCCTTCCCGGTTTTTCCGTTGTGGTAAAACAGGCAGAGTTTCTGTTTGGCGCGGGTCATCGCCACATAAAACATCCTTCTTTCTTCCTCCACCGCCTCCTTCGTCTTTGACTTATCCAGCGGGATCTTACCTTCATTGCAGTCAGGTATATAGACATGCGGAAATTCCAGTCCTTTGGCGGCGTGCATGGTGAGAATCTGTATGCCTTCTTTTTTTGAGGTCTCCTCCCTGATGACTTCCCGATATTGACTAATATAGTCATTCATATCCTGTAGGGCGGTAAACTGTCTGGAAAACTGCTCAAACTCCTCCCCCACCTTCTGAAACATCTCCGCTTTTTCGGAACCGTATTTTTCCCGCAGCCAGGCATCGTACCCCATCACATTGCGGATATAATGAATCTGCAGGTGCAGCCGCTTTCCCGCCAGATTGTCAAGGTCACGATACAATCTTTTCACGTTGTCCTGCATTTTGGGCACGTTTGCATAGTAAGCAATCAACGCTTCCCTCTCTACCTGTTCCCCGGGCAGGCTGTCCCGCTTCATATACCGCAAAGGTCTGTTCATGATGCGCAGGAAATACCGTCTTTTGTGATCGCCTGCCGCCAGTGCCAGATATGCCCTGATATCCTGAATCACAAAATGCGCAAAGCGGTCCCTCGGCTTTTCTCTGAGGGTATAGGGAAGTTCCGCCTCATAGAGTGTCTGTGCCCACATACCGCAGTCAAAATTCGTGCGGCAGATCAGCGCACAGTCCGAAAGCCGCCCTGTCGCCTGTTCTTCCGCGAGTGCGGCAATCACTGCCTTTCCCACATCAGCCTCCGTCTCCTCATGAAAAAAAAGGATTCCCGCTCCCTCCTCATGACTTGCCCGGATTTCCTTTGGCAGGCGGTTTTCATTCTCGGATACGACCTTCCCCGCCGCGAAAACGACCTTTTCATGACAACGGAAATTGACATCCAGAAATATCCGTTTCGCCTCGCCATAATCTTTGAAAAACTGCTGCATACTGTCCGGCGCTGCCCCACGGAACCCATAGATTGCCTGATCGTCGTCCCCCACGATAAAAAGATTGTTTTCCGGCGCGGCAAGAAGCTTCATGATCTCATATTGTTTAGGCGAAATATCCTGAAATTCGTCAATCAGAATATAGCGAAACTGTGTCTGCCACTCCTTTCGTACCTTGTCATCCTCAATCAAAAGCTTGCGGCATTCATCCACCAGATCGTCAAAATCAAACTTGGAAAATTCCCGCAAATACCCCTGATATTCCCCTGCCAAAAACCGAAAATCTTCCTCACTCAGCTTTTGGATCGAAAGCGGCGTCTGCACTCCTCCTGTTTTCCTCCTGCTGATTTCCGCCAAAAGTTCCTCGATATCTTCCTCCTGTAATCCCAAAAACCGCTTGTGGGTATGTATGAGATCCCTGACAAGCTTTCGTCTCTCCGTCTCCGTGATAATGGTATAGCCGCGATACTGCGCTGACTGTCGTAAGATATAATAGAATACTGCGTGAAAGGTGCCGAAGTGTACGGGTGGTCTCTCGTTTGCCATCAACCGAAAGAACCTCTCCTGCATTTCCAGTGCGGCAGCCTTCGTGAAGGTAATGACTAAGATCTGTTCGGGCGCTACGCCCTGTGATGTGATAAGTCTGTGAATCCGCTGCGTGGTGACAAAGGTTTTACCGCTGCCGGGCCCGGCCAGAACAGCCGCCGGCCCGTCAGTGTGTTCTATCGCTTCTTTTTGCCTGTCGGTACAGGAAACCTTAAGTCCGCTCAAGCAGTTCAATCCCTTTTCTGATCCGCGCAAGGGATTCTTCCTTTCCCAAAACCTCCATCAGCTCCGTTGCTCCGCCCGGCGTCATCTGCTTACCGGAAACGGCGGTCCTCACAGGCCACATCACATAGCCGTTTTTATAGCCCTTCTCCTCCACATAGGCGGAAAGAGCCGCGTAAAGCGCATCGTTCGAATAGTCTTCCTGCGCCTCCAAAATCGGAAGAAGCTCCTTTAACACCGCAAGGGAGGTCTCCGCATTGGTCTTCATCTTTTTATGCGTATACATCGCCACATCATAGTCCGGAAGCGCATCGAAGAAGTCCACATGCTCTTTGATATCAGGGAAAATCTCGATTCTGGTCTTGACCATGGCAGCAATCTTTTTCAAATCGTAATCCTTTTTTACCGCCTCCTTGAGATAAGGCTTTGCCATCTCGTAAAAGCGGTCGAAATCCATCGCCTTCAAATACTCCCCGTTCATCCATTTCAGCTTCATATAGTCAAACACCGCCGGGGACTTGCTGATCCTGTGGTAATCAAACTCCCGGATCAATTCCTCAAGGGAGAAGATTTCTCTGTTGTCTTCCGGGCTCCACCCCAGGAGAGCAATATAATTCACGACCGCTTCCGCCAGGAAACCGTTCTTGACCATTTCCTCGAAAATATAGGAGGCGTTGCCGCTTCTCTTTGCCAGTTTCTTATGATCCTCGCCCGTAATCAGCGGCAGGTGCACATATACGGGGCTTTCCCAGCCAAACGCATCATACAGCCGCTGGTATTTGGGCGTAGATGAGATATACTCATTTCCCCTTACCACATGGGTGATGTTCATCGTATGGTCGTCCACGATATTGGCAAAATTATAGGTAGGATAACCGTCGGATTTGATCAATATCATATCGTCCAGCTCTGCATTTTCCACCGTGATATCCCCGTACAGCTCGTCATGAAAAGTGGTAGACCCTTCCGTCGGATTGTTCTGACGGATGACAAATGGTTTGCCCGCCGCCAGATTTGCCTCCACTTCCTCCTTGGAAAGATGCAGACAATGCTTATCATAAATACTGATTTCCTTGCCTTCCACCACTTCCGTCTTTAAGGACGCAAGCCGCTCTTTATCGCAAAAGCAGTAAT
Source organism: Lachnospiraceae bacterium UBA3282 (assembly GCA_002361735.1). Lineage (GTDB taxonomy): Bacteria > Bacillota > Clostridia > Lachnospirales > Lachnospiraceae > UBA3282. Next base: position 30,575 of record DETS01000102.1, read on the forward strand.
AAGCTTCTCCTTTTTCAATCAGCTTCTTTGCGTGTTCCATATAAATGCCGGTCTTTACGCGTTCACTCTGCACATAAGGACCGTAGCCGCCGTCCTTGTCCGGTCCCTCGTCGTGGATCAGCCCCGTGCTGTTCAGCGTGCGGTATATCATTTCCGTGGCGCCCTCGACAAAACGCTCCTGATCCGTATCTTCGATGCGGAGCATGAACACACCGTCCTCATGCTTGGCAATCAAAAACTCATACAGCGCGGTCCTAAGATTTCCCACATGCATCATCCCCGTGGGACTGGGGGCATATCTTGTTCTTATCTTTTCCATAGTTGTCTGTTCCTCTGTTTCCTAAATTTTATATCAACTGCGGAGAATGCCTCTTTTGTCATTCGATCTGCCTCTGGTGCATACTCGGATCGGGTATCTTCTCCGCTGCCGCATCCTGAAAGGAGGCAACCGCCTTCGCCGCCGCAGGAACGGCAATGTTCGTGCCCGCTCCCGCCACGCAGCCGCCGGGACAGGCCATGCCCTCGATCAGACAGCCCGTCTTCTTTCCTGCCTTGGCAAGCATCAATATCTTTTTACACTCGGACAGGCTTTCCGCATGCTCAATGTGCACTTCCACATCAGGATAATACTCTCTCACACACCCCTCGATCGCGGAGGCAACGCCGCCGGCAACGCCGTAACCACGCCCTGCGCCTGTCGCGCCGCTCAGTTCATCCATCGCCTCGATCTGGTCTAACAGGATGCCCTTTGCCTCAAAGATGCCCGTCAATTCCTCGAAGGTGATGACAAAATCGACATCCGAGCGGATCGTCCTGCGGGAAGCTTCCAACTTCTTGGACGCGCAGGGACCGATAAAGACCACTCTCGCGTCCGGATGTTCCGCTTTGATGACTCTTGCCGTCGCCACCATGGGCGTCAACGCGTTTGAAATCTTGTCAATCGTTTCCGGGAAAAATTTCTTTGCCAGCACCGACCAGGAAGGACAGCAGGAAGTTAGGGAAAATGGCAGCTTTCCCGTCGCGACTTCCTTTGCATAGTGCTCCGCCTCTGCGATTGCCCCCATATCCGCGCCGACCGCCGTCTCATATACATCGTAAAATCCCAGTTCTTTTAAGGCTGTTTTCAGCATATCCGGCGTCACATCCGGACCAAACTGTCCGACAAAAGCAGGCGCCACCTGCGCAATGATCTTCTCTCCCGTCTGCAATGCGCGGATGAGCTGAAATATCTGCGATTTATCCGCAATGGCGCCAAAGGGACAGTTGACCATGCACTGTCCGCAGGAAACGCAGAGATCGTTGTCGATCACCGCGCGGCCCTTCTCATCATTTTTAATCGCGTTTACCCCGCAGGCGCCCGCACAGGGCCTCACCTGATGGGAAATCGCATCATACGGACAGACAGCTTTGCACTTACCGCATTTGATGCACTTTTCCGGATCGATCACGGAATGACCGTTCACCATGGAAATCGCGCCCCTGGGACAGACCTCCCTGCAGGGATGCGCCACACAGCCCATACAGCGATTCGTCACATAATAGCTGTTTTCCGGGCAGGCATTACATGCCGAAGGGATGACCTGCATCAGCGGCGGTTCATAATACTTTTCGGAAATGTTACTCTCCTCAAGTCCCTGTGTCAGATGCACGGGAACATTCTCCGGCCGCAGGGACAATCCCATCGCCAAACGAATCCGCTCGCGCACAATCGCGCGGTCTCTGTAGATACTCTCATATTTGGACTCATCATAGTCCACGATCTTGTAAGGCAGCGCCTCGATATCATCCTTCAAATTTTCAGAATGATAGGCAAGCTGCGCTACTTCCTTAAAAATACGTCTTCTGTTCTTACGAACCTGCGTATCGATTCCTCTCATATTGCCTCCCACAGTTACTGTTGCATACCGCAGTGCTCACTCGAAAATCCTTCGGTTTACATCTGTGCACTGCTCATTGCCTCCGCGTACATTTTTGCACAAAATCAGCAGGAAGTCAATATTTACGCCCGACACGCTCTTTGCAAGAACCCATATTCCGCGCTCACTTCCTTCTTCTGCGGAACCAGATCACAAGCCCCGTAACCAGCGCCGCCAGTGGAATCACGATCACACAGAGGACTGATACGATCAATATCGTCTGCGCCTTAAATACCAGATTTGTCATAACAAGGCTCTTGACCGGCACCGCTACGGGCGACTCGTAATCCGCCATCACGCTGATCATGTTCACAAAAAGCTTTATATTATTGCCCGACACCCTGCTATCCGCAACCGTGGTAAAAAGACTCTCTCCACCCACCACGCAGGCAGTTGAGGTTCCGCCGTCTGTTGCAGCTTTCTCCACTGCCACCGCAATTGCAAAGGGACCGTCAATGTCGCCCTCCTCTTTCTCATAACCCGTACTTTCATTGACAATACTCTTGGAGAAGGCACCGTCACTGGTGGTCAAAAGAGGCTTATAGTTGATTTCCATATCCTCTTCATCATAGAGCAGCCCCCTCGCAAAAGGTGCGAAAACCAACTCGTTTTCCAAAGGCGCCGTCACATCGCTCTCCTCGATCATCGGCACCAAATAATAGGGATTTTGATAATAATACTCCCTGTCCGTCTCCACGATGGTACCGCCTGCATCCGCTATGCCGTAGAAATCAAGAATACGCTGAAAATTCGTCATTTCCCCTTCCGTCAGTGTGGAAACGATCAGCGCATTTCCTCCCTTTTCCAGATAAGCGATCACCTTGTCGGCATCTTCCTTCGAAAAATCGCTTGTGGGTGCGTTTAAGATCAACCCCTGCGCATCCTCCGGAATTTCATCGACCGAATAAAGCATGAGCTGCTCACGGGAGATATTCTCTTTCTCCATCGCCTTTACAAACTTATCCTCTAACGCCAGTTCGCCATGACCTCCCACCTCATAAAACTTCGGAAGATCGTCCGATGTGACAAAGGCGAGCGCGGAAATGATCTGTCCTTCCCCGTCATAGCCCGTAACATCATAATTGTAGGTAGAATAATTCATTTCATAGACATAAAGATCCCCGGAATCCACCACCGTGCTCCGCTTTGCCCCTTCCACGATGAGGCTTCCCATTGATGGATTTTGCGTCGTATACTGCTGATAAAAATTGGGATTCTTGGAAGGACTGACATACCTTACCTTCACATGCTTCGTCTGATCCTTTATCTGTCCCAGTGTCTTTTGCAGATCTGCGTCCCCGTCGTTTTTTTCCGCAAGCACATAAATCGTCACGTCCTCCGTCATACCCGCCAGAAACGTTTTCGTCTCCTCCATCAACGTATAGCGCTTATTCTCTGTCAGATCAAAAGAAGAATACTGCTCCGGCACATAGTTTAATCCAAGATTGACCGCTATAGTCAAAATAATCGCCAGCACAATCCCCGATACGCTGTATGCCCCCAGACGGATACCTCCCCCCGTAATACGGTAACGGCGTTTCTGGATAGACTGTATCGTGCAAAAAAGCGCAAGCGCTACCGCCGTCAGATAATAGACCACCGCCTCCACCTCAAGGCAGCCGGACGATAACGTCGCAAACCGTCCCACCATATCAAAGCAGGACAACACACGCGCCAGAATCGCCGTAAAGGTTGTCGTTCCCAGAGAGGTTAGAAGACCGGAAACTCCCGTCATGATGTAGCCTAAGAACAATGCGCCAAAAGAAATCACCGCCGCGATTACCACACTCTCCGTCAAAGAGGAGACAAAAAGCCCCACAGACAGAGCAAGAGAACCGTACAGATAAAAACCCAAAAGAGAGGTATAGGACATTCCAAACTGTACTTCGCCGCCCTGCTTAAGGACAATCGGCAATACTCCCATGAACGCCGTCGGCACCAAAAGCACCGTCTCCAATGCCAAAAACTTTCCCATCACGATACCGCCCACCGAAACGGGCGCTGTCAGCAAAAGCTGGTCTGTCTTATTTTTTCGCTCCTCCGAAAGCGTTCGCATCGTGAGCACCGGCGCCGTCAAGAGGAAAATAAAAATAATGCTCTCGAGTGCATAGGATATCGTCGGATACCCCATGATAATGTTGTAGACCTGAAAATAGAGCCCCATAAAACATAAATTCACCGCTATGAAAAGCCAGCCTGTGAAGGAGTAAAAGTAGGATCTCAGCTCTCTTTTATAAATCGCTCTCATCGCTCTCTCCTCCTTCCGTCTCTGATTCTTCTATTTCATCTTCATTCTCTTTCTTTTCTGATTCTGTTTCACTCGTCTGCATACACTCACTTCCCGAATCACTTTCCTCCTCGTCCTGTATTTCACTTGCCTCAACCGTCTCAGGCTCGGCATCCGTCAGTTCCAGGAAAATATCCTCTAACGATTTTTCCGAACGGCTCATCGCAAGAATCGGCATCCCTGCCCCGGCAAGCGCCACGGACAGTTTCTTACGGATATCCGTATCGTCCTTTGTCTCTATGCGGATTACGATGCTGCCTTCCTCTGTGCCCGCTTCAAAACGATACTGCGCGACCTCCTCCATCTGCGCAAGCACCGCCTCCGCCTGATTTTCTTCTCCGATCACCGTCACGGTAAGCGCTGTCCCGCCCTGCATCATCTGCTGCAGTTCCTCCGGTGAACCGCTTGCCATCAATTTTCCCCGTGACAGAATCAAAATATGGTCGCAGACCGCACTGACTTCCGAAAGGATGTGGGAACTCAAGATGACCGTATGCTCCCCCGCAAGTGATTTGATCAGCTCCCGCATCTCAATGATCTGTTTCGGATCAAGCCCCACCATGGGCTCGTCTAAGATCAGCACCTTCGGACTCCCCACAAGCGCCTGCGCCAGCCCCACCCGCTGTTTATAGCCCTTGGAAAGGTTGCGGATCAAGCGCCCGCTCACCTCTAAGAGGGACAGTTTCTCCAAAAGCGAATCTACCCGCTCCTTTCTCTCCCGCTTGGGCACCAGTTTTAACTGTGCCGCAAACAGCAAAAATTCCCGCACCGTCATATCCGTATAAAGCGGCGGCACCTCCGGCAGATAGCCGATGCAGGACTTTGCCGCGATCGGATTTCGCAAAATATCGTGACCATCGATCACGACCCGTCCGCCATCGGCTGCGATATACCCCGTCATCACGTTCATCGTCGTGGATTTTCCGGCACCGTTTGGTCCCAGAAACCCATAGATCCCGCCCGGCTCCAGGGTAAACGTCAGATCGTCCACCGCCACATGTCCGCCGTATCGCTTTACCAAATGCTCTACCTGTATCAATGACAATTCCTCCCTTACTCACACAAATCTATGCGGAGAATGCCTCTTTTCAGGCATTCTTTTCACCCTACTATACTACTGGTAAAATGTGTCTGTTATCCGTTCAAATTGTGAAATTTTTGTGTCCTATTCCCGCTACACACTTCAATGATTATAACATACTATATTACTAAACAACACATGAAATTCGTGTGGTAACGATTTTACCGCACACTGGAAAGGAAGCGTATGAAAGATTATCTTTTCAGGGAGCCCTGCGACGAATTCCCTGTCGCGATGGCATATGTACCCTGGCAGCAATTTAAGGGTATTTATGAGAATCTGGAAAAGGGTTACTGCAACGGCACGGTCTTCCCGGAACTCGACAAACCATTTAAGGGAAGGAGATGTTGTAAAGGATGAACACACAATTTGCAAATGAACAGGAAAAACTGCTCCACGATATCGGCGTCTTAAGTTTCGTAGTCATCGAACTGTCCCTCTATCTGGACACCCATCCCACCGACCGCAATGCAATGGAATATTTCAATCATTACAACCGTCTGGCAAATCAGGCAAGGCAGGAATATTCCGCCAAATATACGCCTCTCACGCTCTCCTGCGTGGACGCGTCCGGATGTAATGATTGGCAGTGGGCGCTCGCTCCTATGCCGTGGGAAGGAGGTTGTAACTAAATGTGGAATTATGAAAGAAGATTAGAGTTCCCCGTAAACATCAAGACAGCAAACGCTGACCTCGCACAGGCGATCATCAGCCAGTACGGTGGTCCCGACGGCGAAATGGGCGCCTCCATGCGTTATTTGTCCCAGCGGTATGCCTGCCCTTACAGGGCGGTTGCCGGGATTCTTACCGACATCGGCACCGAAGAATTGGCTCACCTGGAGATGGTCGCAGCCATCGTTCACCAGCTCACCAAAAACCTCTCCATGGAGCAGATCGAAGCCAGCGGCTTCCGTAACTACTACGTGGATCACACCATCGGTATCTGGCCGCAGGCGGCGGGCGGCGTTCCCTTTAATGCCTGTGAGTTCCAGTCCAAGGGCGATATCATCACCGACCTGATGGAGGATATGGCGGCGGAACAGAAAGCCCGCTCCACTTACGACAATATCCTGCGTCTCGTACGGGACGAACCCGATGTGGCAGAGCCGATCAAGTTCCTGCGGATGCGCGAGGTCGTGCACTTCCAGCGTTTCGGCGAAGCTTTAAGAATCGTGCAGGATCACCTGGATTCCAAGAACTTCTACGCATTCAATCCCGGATTTGACTGCTGTGAGGGAAATGCAAAATAGACACTGTTCCAAGACTATGATAAAAAAGAGTGGTTCCATGCTGCGGTTATGCGGCATGGGATCACTCTGTAAGTTATTAAAGCATTCGTATAACTTTGTGCGTAACGTATTATTTGTAACTATTATTCTATCGTATTTTCATAATCCTGCAATTCATGATACATACCTTCAACAATTACACTATCCTGCTTTATTCTATACACGAATAAATATCTGTGCCGCCTAAAATGAATCTTATGAAGCCCCATTTTTCTCAACCGTTCACTTTTGCAATATCCAAAAATCTCCGCCTGCGTTTCCAAAATGCCTATAGTAGCATCAAAATCCTGCATTAAACTGTCTGCCGCCTGTGAATTTAATAGTACACGATATATATAATCCAAAAACTTGTCATACTGCTCACATGCCAAATCAGATATATATACATTATATCGCATATTTTTCCCTCATTCTCTGTGACACCATATCAGCCGGTGTTATCGCTCCCATATCACTTTTTTTTACAGCCTCCGTAAGCTGCTCAACAATCTCATCTTCGCTAAGTGGTTTAAACGGCATCATTTCATCATCTCGAAAAATAATATATTGAATATAATTTTGAATCTCTTTTATTTTTTCCTCAGGCAGTGTTTCCAGTAATGAAATTGTATATTCCAATGTACTCATTTATATTTCTCTCCTATCTCAATAAATATTATATTCTTTTTCTTGACATCATTATTGTAACACACATCCAAAAACTTATCTATTCATTTTTATGTGGATCATACCATCGACGGCGGGCGGCGTACCCTTTACCGCCACCGAATTCCAGTCCACCGGCAATATCATCACCGACCTGACGGAAGATATGGCTGCAGAACAGAAAGCACGCACCACCTATGACAATATCCTGCGCCTCGTGCGGGATGACCCCGATGTGGCGGAGCCGATCAAGTTCCTGCGGATGCGCGAGGTCGTGCACTTCCAGCGGTTCGGTGAAGCTTTAAGAACCGTGCAGGATCACCTGGATTCCAAGAACTTCTACGCATTCAATCCCGGATTTGACTGCTGTGAGGGAAATGCAAAATAGACACTGTTCCAAGACTATGATAAAAAAGAGTGGTTCCATGCTGCGGTTATGTGGCATGGAATCACTCTCTACTAATATTCATAAATGATTCTTTTATTCTATACAGATATCACACATTCTTCATCATAAAATGGAATTTTCGAATCATGCGTTAAAAATTTTAGCCCTTCGGCTTTTGCTTGCGCAACCATAATTCGATCAAAAGGGTCATTATGCACCTGACTCGGGTTATGATATATCAAAGTTTCCAAAGCCTTTACATGATTATCCGCAATGAGCAGCATTCGGTATCCCATCTTTCTACACAATTCCGATAACTCTGAGCCACTTATATGAATCTTATCCGGCTTTACCATATATTTAATTGTAGTTTCCCAAACAGAAGCAGAACTATAATAAATATCATTCTTTCTATCCACAATTAAGGATTTCGCTTGATCAGATAATTGTGGATTATCATCCAATGCCCATAGAATAATATGCGTGTCTAATAACAGCCTCATTCTACGTCTCCAAACATTATTGCAATTTCGTCGTTCATTTCATCAAAATCATAATCATGATCATATAAATTCTGTCCCTTGGCTATCCCAATCCTTTTGCCGTCTGTAGCCATTTTGTTTTCCATAAAGTCTGATTGCATAAACCGATTCATCATATCCAACAGAAACTGTAAATTCTCCTCTGACAGTCCGTTCACCTTTTGAACTACCTGCTCCTGTAATGTCATCAAATCACCTTCCTCTACACAACACTGCTCTGCTTTCCATATCTTTAAACCCCTTATGCTCATTATAATATGCATCTTCAAAAAAACAATCCATTTACGCTTTATGCGTATCACTACATATCATTTCATCCTTTTTGATAATACAAAAACTGTGGTGATGTGCCCATTTTATGCAACTTTAGGATATGCAATTTCGATACCGACATCGGCACTGAAGAATTAGCGCACCTTGAAATGGTCGCAACCATCGTTCACCAGCTCACCAAAAACCTCTCCATGGAGCAGATCGAAGCCAGCGGTTTCCGCAATTACTATGTGGATCACACCATCGGCGTATGGCCGCAGGCGGCGGGCGGCGTTCCCTTTACCGCCACCGAGTTCCAGTCCATCGACGATATCATCACCGATCTGACGGAAGAAAATACTGCCATCTGATAATATTTAAAAAGAGTGGTTCCATTTTCCCTCACGCTCCATTGACTATCAAAAAATATATGATAATATGATAATGGTAGTGAAGCATATCATAAAATAAAACTTGGAGATTTCTAAATGATGTGGAATGACAACCGAATCCCAAACGCCATCATTAAAAATATTTTAACCAGCCTACTGCTGCTTCTGATTGTATTTCTGGCAGAGAATCGCTCTTATTTCTTTACTTATCTTCCTTACAAATTTGCTTATGAACAACGGGAGGCATATATACAGTATGGTCGTTTGCGGTATAGTAATGCGCGTGTAGCTGTCATGGAGCAGGACGAAGTCATCGCAAAAGATACCGTAAAACGCGCTTATAACGAGGGAACCTTCAGCAAAATAACAGTAGGATATGCACCGAATCGCAACCCTTCCGTAGTGAGAACCTCCCCAATCGTAACTTCCGGTCAAATATCTGTTCTGGCAGCGTTGATTCTGGGCAATTTGATATTTATATGGAGACTTCGCAGAGCAGGCGGATAACATGCTAATCTATGATTCCCGTAACAGTTCCCGAAGTTTTGCAATCCCAACCGGCTTGGAATAAAAATATCCCTGAAACCAGGTTGCGTGATAAAGACGCAGGTAATCCTGTAACTCCTCCGTTTCCACGCCTTCCAGACAGGTGCTCATGCCGCAGCTGTTGGCAAAATCTACGATTGACTTGACCATTGCCTGCTTTTTGACGTCTTCTGTGATTCCCCGGATAAAGCTCATATCCAGTTTGATTTCATCTATCGGGGCATACAGTACGATACCGGAGGAAGCGCTCCCGGTTCCGTAGTCAACCATCGCCATACGGATGCCGTATCCCTGGAAAAACTCTACCTCTCTCTTAATCACCTCAAGCGGCATATCCCGGCAACGTTCTGTCAGCTCCAGGCAGAGATGATCCGCCGGAAATCCCGTCTCCTCCAAAATGCGTAATACCTGTGCCCGAAACTCCTCCCGCTCCATCTGCCTTGCCGACACATTGACATTCAGCACAAACTCCGGCATGACCTCCAGCAGCTCCACGGTCTCCCGCAAAGCGGTCTCCAACACAAAATTGCCCAATTCATACATGGCGGGATCTGTCTCCATCCATTCAATAAATCTGCCCGGCGATACGATTCCGTAAGGCTCCATGCACCATCTGACCAAAGCTTCCGCGCCGATGACGCGCCCGGTCTTTGAAATGACAATGGGCTGATACTCCACATAAAAGCCCTTACATCTTCATTGTGTAACAGGATGAGGAGATACTGATTGCCGCTCTCCTCGTCCGTCACAATATCCGTATGAAAACTGAACAAACGATATTCGCCGAAGGCATCCCTCATCCGCACGCACAGCTGCCTGTCCAGATTGATCCCCTGCACTCTCTCCGGTATGGCTTCCTCATACTCCCAAAGATCTTCCGGGTGAATCAGATTGCGCATAACGGCATAGTGATCCTCCGCCAGCTCATTCACCGTATTGATCATGGAATCAATGTAGCGTTCATTCTCCTGCCAAAACCCCTGCTCTCTCATATGTACCCCGCTTTTTTATGACCGATTGCTTCCATCCCTTCTGCACTGCCGACTGCCGCTATTTTTATACTACCTAATTTCGCTTTTTGTGTCAATTTCCGCATACGCTGCCATTCACACACTGCTGTCCGGATTCTGTCCGCCGCACATTTCTCTGCTGTTCCTGCCTACCCCGCAAACGCACAGAATGGGCTCACGGTAATCGACGTTACTTTACCATCTTCCGCATCAAACACAACCGATATATTACCAAAGCCTTCTCCTGTAATCAGGCAGTTTTCGATTTCTCCGTAAGGTGAAGCATAAAAGCCGTAAGCCTTCAATTTTTCCCATGCACCGTCCACGCTGATGCCGGGATAGATACCAAAGATCGTCACATTCCCTGTCTTCTCGCCTTTATAGGTAAGAAATCCGGCGTTGAGATGTTCAAAGGAAAAGAGCTCGCTATCCCCAATCTTTCCCACCGTATACTCCTCAAAATCAGGATCCGGCTGTTCCAATATCATATCGTACTTTTCCGTCAGCAGCCTTTTCGCCGCATCCAGAAAATGTTCTTCCTCGTCTCTTAAAATCAGCAGTCCCAAATCCTCATCGGTATCAGTCCTTCCGCTGTTTGCATTTTCGGCAAGCATCCTCAAATAGGCAGGTGTAAAATCCGCATAGGCTTCATGTTCCAAGGGTTGATAATCAATGAATACCTCTTTCGCGTCCTCCGGCGCGCCCGCAAGATAGCCGCCTAACCATTCGTCCACATCCGCCCGGTTATACTTTATCTTCTCGTAAGCATAGGGATCTTCCTCCTCTCCCGCTTCCCAAATCGTGAACAGGGTGCCGTCCCCGTCCGTATCCAGTTCATCGGGAAAGGGCTGTCCTTCGTACCATGTCTCACTGAGCGCCTTGTCCCAGGAATCGACTGAGCCAACCTCCACATAGGAATCGCTTTCCGGATCATACCGATAAACCGTATAGGGCCACGCTTCTCCCCTCCCCTGATTATGGGACCATTCCGCTTTGATGATACCATTGCTATAATAGGTCAGCGCCGGAAAATTTAAAAACTCGCACTTTAGTTCCCCGCTCCCCGGATCATAATCGTATATCCTCTCAAACATACCCGCCATACTGGCATTGGTATATTGAACGATCAATTCTTCTCTGCCGTCACCGTCGATATCCGTCACCGCAAAACGGTTATCAGACATCTTCCCAAATCCGTCATTTAATGTGGACAGATCCATTTCTCCGTCGGGAAGCTGCCATCCCGCCGTAATCTGTGAAAGTACTCCGCCATAATAATGCCTGATCTGTGCCTCCTGCAGTGTCATTCCTTCCTCTGATGTCTCTTTGCCGACATTCTCGGTATCATTCTCATCTGCACCGTCAGAACCGTTTCCTTCTTTCGCTGCCGTATCATCCTCCGCCTCAGTGGACGTTCCCTCATTTTCCGCAGCCTGTTCTGCTGCCGCCGCTTCATCCGCCGCCGTCTCCGTTTTTGCCGGCGTCTCAGCCCTTCCGCCGCAGCCTGTCAACATCATGCCTGCCGTACACAGCATGACTGCACTCCGCATCTGCCATTTTACACTTTCTTTTTTCACAATCTCCTCCATTTCCCAAACGACGCAAACCCCAAACGAAAAAACGCATATCTTCGCATCATAATAACTTATTTCACTATTTTACCATACCCAACAGAAAAAAGACATCTATTCACGCAGTAATGCGCAAAGAAATGTCTTTTCCTGTCCTATGTATGATACCGTCCGAAAATCCTCAGATACTCGCCGCAATGATCTCCATCTGCCCCTGCAGCGCCACTTCGCCGTAACCACAGGGAAGGATAAAATGATCTCCTCTATGAATCGGCTGTCCGCCTATCTTGCCTTCCCCCGCGATCACGCTCATAATCAAAAAAGGACGATCCTGCGGAAAAGAAATCCCTTTCTCAACGTCAATTTTCCACACCTGATAATAGGGACAGGAAATCAAAAGATTCCTCTCGTCTTTTGGCAAATCCGCCGCTTCCTTGACACAATCTTTGGCAGGTCTTGCGGGAACCGTGATCACATCGATACTCTGCTCCACATGAAGCTGTCTTGGTTTTCCGTCGCTCAGCCTGTCATAATCGTATACGCGGTAAGTAATGTCTGAGTTCTGCTGAGTCTCCAAAAGCATGATGCCGCCCTTGATCGCATGTACCGTCCCGGGATCGACCTGAATAAAGTCTCCCTTTTTCACGGGAACCTCTCTGATAAATTCATCCCATCTGCCCTCTTTGATCATCGCCGTAAGGTCATCCTTATCTTTTGCGTTATGCCCGATTACCAGCGTCGCATTCGGCGCGCAGTCCAAAATATACCAACATTCCGTCTTTCCAAGCGATCCGTTCTCATGCGCCTTTGCATAGGCATCGTCAGGATGCACCTGAATACTCAAATCGCTTTTTGCATCTATGATCTTTGTGAGCAACGGAAAGCGATCCAGCTTGGGACTCTCTGCATTTTCAAAATTACCAAACAGTGCAGGCTCCTCCTCCCAAAGCTGCGAAAGCGTTTTTCCCGCATACTCCCCTTCCCGCACCACGCAGTCACCGTTCGGATGTGCGCTGATTGCCCAGCACTCACCGGTCCCGGGCCCCGGAATCTCATAATGCCAGTCTGTTTCCAAACGCTCCCCACCCCAGATCATCTGCTTGAATACCGGGCTTAAAAATAGGATTGTTTTTTCCTTCTGATCCATGATCCATTCCTCCTCGTCTACCTCTTTTTACGCCGTGATGACAGACACCAGATAAAAGGGAACCGCGTCATTTTCATGCGTCTCTTTTAAGCGAATCTCCACCTGATGCGTTCCGGGTGCCATATGATGCGCTATCGTCTGTATGTAGAGGCAGTCTCCCCAGGTCTCATCAAAATTGGCATCTAAAACCACGGCATTTCCCTCGTCGCCATCCACCACCGCTACCGCTACGGGCGCGGGCAGCTTCACCGATTTACGGTACTGCACGGCAGCCTCCGTCCCCTCCGTCTGAAAGCATATCTTCGCTCCTTTTTGAGAAGCAGTCCACCCCTGGCAAAACAGATCGTTCACATATTTCTGTAAGGTATGCTCCGCAGTAAAACCCTCGCAGACGGGTGTGCTGTTGTAATTTTGATATCGCTTTGCGTTCTCGTAAGCATTTTTTGTGAGAGGCTGCGGCATGGGAAACGGCGCTTCCTCCTCATCCATCTGCTGATAGATTTTGTCAAGGCAGTCTGTGATAACCTCCGCGACAAGCGCATGCCCCTCTGTATTCGGATGCAGATCATCGGGCGTGATATCCCTTGCTGTGATATGCCCGCAAGCAACCTCTTTATAGATGGTCGGTCTCATGCTGACGCTTGGCAGCCTGTAATGTGCACCGATCTGCCGGTGCTTATCTTCCGTACTGACGCCCGTGTTATAAAAGATATTATGTACCAGAAGGATCGCCGGAGAAAAGTCATTTCCGTACACCCTTCTGATCAGCCCCTCATAAGTCTCCTGAAAGAACTCCGTATCTTCATCATTAACGGAATATTCAATGATCACAAAATCCGGTTTGTATGCCAGTACATCCTTTTCCACCCTGGCGACACCATACTGGGAGGTGGTTGCCCCCACCCCCGCATTGACATAGGTAAAGGCTGTCTTCGGGAAACGCTTCACAAACCAGTCATAGACCAGATACGCGTAACAATTTGTATATTGGGAAGATACGGAGCCCTGCGTAATGGATCCGCCCAGAAAGGCAAGCGTGAGCCGATCCCCGTTTTTCGCCCGCCGCATCAACTCCTTCATCCGATAAAGATTTCCCCTGTTGACCCAGCCTTTCTCTGCATGCACATCATACCCCATAAAACAATCCTCCTCAAAATTTACTTCCTGTTACTTAAAAATTAGCTTTAGGAAGGAAAGTTTTCAGTCACTTCTCTTTCCACATTTCTATTCTACTATCGAGCGTCCAAAATAACAAGACAAACCATTTATTTTTTCTAAATTTGGAGAATAGCCACAAAATTTTATCTATTTATTTAGCTAATTTGTTTGTCTATATAGATTAAAATTTAGTCTTTACTGTTTCGCTTCCGGAAGACGCAGACGAAACAGCCGCTTCACAAGCTGCCTGCAATTGAAAGGCAGCAGCGGATAAATATAGCTTTTGTTTGACAACGTCTTATTGAAAGCAATGGACAACAGGAACAATACGATTGCGCCCACATAACCGTAAATGCCGAAGATCGCCGTCAGGATCAAATTGATGATACGCATGAATTTTAACGCATAGCCAAGCTCATAATTTTGCTGCGTATAATTGGCGATGGCTACGAAAGCCATGTATAACATGACCTCCGAGTTGAACCAGCCGCTGTTGACGGAAAATTCACCAAGCACCAGCGCCGCCATCACGCTCAAAGGCGTACTCAGCATATTCGGCGTGTTGACCGCCGCCAGTTTCAAACCGTCGATGGCAAGCTCCAGGATCAAAAACTGCGCAATCAGCGGAATGTTAGATTCTTCCTGCAGCATAATGAACTGAAAGCTCCCGGGGATCCACTGAGGATTCTGCATCAAGAGCAGAAAGGTCGGCGTCATGATATAGGTGAGGATTGCAATCAGAAACCGCGTCAGACGCAGATACGTCCCCGTGACGGGCGGAAAATAATAGTCGTCCGCCTCCTCCACGATATCAAAGATCGAAGTCGGCACGATCATCGCCGAGGGCGAATTATCCACCAAAATCACGATATCCCCTTCCAGCACCTGCGCGGCGGCAACATCGGGGCGTTCCGTAAACTTAAATTTGGGAAAAGGGTTGAACCACATGCGCTGATAAAGGCACTCGGCAAGACTCTCCTGGTTCATGGTCAGCGCGTCCACCTTGATATTTTCGATCCGTTTTTTTACTTTGTCCAAAAAGGCATGATCCACCCGATTGTCCATATAGCAGAGTACGATATCGGTCTGGGAGCTCTTTCCGGCGTTCATCATTTCCAT
>DETS01000047.1 GCA_002361735.1 Lachnospiraceae bacterium UBA3282
CACCGCTAATTCCATTTACGCTCATGGGTATCCCTCCTTGGAAAATGATGGTTTATTGTTTCGTTAAGACCGCGCAAAATAAAACAGGCAGTCTTCCTTTTCTATTTACTATATCGTACCATTTTCCCAGATAATTTAGAAGGGGGAAGGAAGAAATTTGCATAAAATTAACATTTTTTCTTTGTCAGTCGGATATTTCAAACAGAAAAAGCGCGGAAGCTTGACATTTTGTATCAATTTAAGTACAATTCTTGTATACAAAGTACATAAGAATTGTGTCAAACAGGCTGTCTGATGCAATACTTGGCAGGATTGAGAAAAAGGAACATGAATTTGGGATGATAAAAGAGAAGGCATACGCGAAAATCAATTTGGGGCTGGATGTGCTGCGGCGCAGGGCAGACGGTTATCATGATGTCAGGATGATCATGCAGACGATAGACATCTGCGACGATCTGACTTTTGAAAAGAGTGTTATGCAGGGCGTTCATCTTAAGATCACCGGCGCCGATCTGCCTGCGGATGGGGACAACCTTATCTGTCGCGCGGCAGCGCTGATCATGGAGGCAGGGGCGATCACGGAGGGGGTGCACATTACCCTGCAAAAACGGATACCGATAGCGGCAGGCATGGCGGGCGGAAGCGGCGACGCTGCGGCGACGCTGCGGGGCTTGAACAAATTGTTTGGACTGGGGTATTCGACGCAGGAACTGCAGCAGCTCGGCGTAAAGCTGGGGGCGGATATTCCCTACTGCATTGCGGGAGGGACCATGCTCTCCGAGGGAATCGGTGAGATCCTGACGCCGCTTTCATCTCCTCCCGCCTGTCATTTGGTGGTGGCAAAGCCGGATATTGATGTTTCCACAGCATATGTTTACGGGAACCTGAAGGCGGATAGTCTGACTTATCATCCTGATATCGACGGTATGGCGGAGGCACTTGCGCAGGGGAATCTGAAAGGTATTACGGACAGGATGGGGAATGTGTTGGAGACGGTCACACAGAAAGCTTATCCCATCATAGCGGACATGAAAGAACGGATGCGGAAACTGGGGGCGGAAAACGCATTGATGAGCGGCAGCGGTCCCACGGTATTTGGTATCTGTAAGGAGAAGGAGACGGCGGAGCGGATTGCGGCGGATATCAGAGAACGGGATCGGGCGTGTGCGGTGTTTGTGACAACGTTTCACGGAGGGACATAAGAGAAAATATGAAGATTTCCGGGTAAGAGAAGGCATAGGGTTTGCGTTGATTTTGAAAGGGCAGATATCGTATGGAACATGATTTTACAGTTAATATGAACGAATTTCTTCCGCTGCGGGACGTGGTGTTCAACACGCTTCGCAGGGCAATCCTGACGGGGGAGTTAAAGCCCGGAGAACGTCTGATGGAGATTCATCTGGCGAATCGTCTGGGCGTGAGCCGCACGCCGATCAGGGAAGCAATCCGCAAGCTGGAACTGGAGGGGCTTGTTACCATGATTCCCAGACGGGGAGCGGAGGTGGCTCAGATTACGGAAAAAAGTTTGCAGGATGTGCTGGAGGTGAGGCGGGCGCTGGACGCGCTCTGCGCGGAGCTTGCCTGTGAAAGGATTACTGCCGAGGGAAAGTCTGCCCTAAAGAAGGCGTGCGACAGTTTTGAGGAAGCGACAAAGGCGGGGGAGATTGTAGAGATCGCGGCGGCGGACGTCGCCCTGCATGATATTATCGTACAGGCTACGGGCAATCAGAGACTGATCTCGCTGATCAATAATCTTTCCGAGCAGATGTATCGTTACCGGTTTGAATATATTAAAGACGAGAGTGGGCATGAGAATCTGGTGAGCGAGCATAGGATGATATATGAGAGTATCATGAAAGGAGATAAGGAGGCGGCGGCAGCGGCAGCCAGACTTCATATCGATAATCAGGAAAAGAGTATTATCAGGCAGATTCGCATTGATCCCGGCAGAAAAAGGTAGAGAGCGGTAATAGCTGTATCAGAGGGATAGAATACGGGCATACTCCCAATGTCGGAAAACGACGGAAGGGAGGAAACTGTTATGTGGAAGATAAGTAAGAGTCTGGCGGTCTGTATTTTTGCAGCTGCCTGGTGGGGCATATTTTATCCGGAGTTGTGCTTTTCGGAGGATACCTGCGCAGTGGTGCGGACAGAGAATGCGCAGGAAGAATGCGGAGAAACGCTGCGTCAGGAAAAAGGCGCACAGAATGAGGAAAAAGGGACGCTGCGCCAGAACGGAAACGAACGAAACGGGGAGGCAGGACAGCAGGAAATGCCGGCAGAAATCGATGCGGCGGACGTTTGGCATGCTTTGGGGGACGAGATCGTGATACGCAGCAGACTCTGGGAATGGTGTGAGGAGAAGCTGCCTGATTGGTCGGATGGCAGGGCGGAAAGCGCTTTGACAGGGAGGTAAGGATGAACGGACAGGAAGAATGGCATAACAGCCCAATCGGGGTGTTTGATTCAGGAGTGGGAGGCTTGACTGTGGCGCGGGAGATTATGCGCCAGCTTCCCAATGAGAGAATCGTGTATTTCGGTGATACGGCAAGAGTGCCTTACGGAAATAAATCGAAGGAAACCGTGACGAAGTTTTCCAGACAGATTGTAAATTTCTTAAAAAAGCAGGAAGTCAAGGCGATCGTGGTAGCCTGTAATACGGCAAGCGCCTATGCACTGGAGGATTTGGAACATGAGGTGGACATTCCCATCATCGGTGTGATCAAACCGGGTGCACGGGCAGCTATCCTTGCAACAAAAAATAAAAAAGTGGGCGTGGTGGCTACGGAAGCCACCATTCACAGTGGCATCTATACCCGTTACATAAAAGAAAATGACGCCAG
This sequence comes from Lachnospiraceae bacterium UBA3282, assembly GCA_002361735.1. Taxonomy (GTDB): domain Bacteria; phylum Bacillota; class Clostridia; order Lachnospirales; family Lachnospiraceae; genus UBA3282. The sequence continues at coordinate 2,844 of DETS01000047.1, forward strand.
TGTCAGTGTCTTGGAGAAAGCCTGCCCCCTTTTTGTGCCGCTGGTGGAGGAAGGGTTATGGGAAGATCCCGTGACCGACGAGATTGCCCGCCGATATTTAAGTGAACTGATCGACAGCGGCATCGATACGCTGATCCTGGGTTGTACCCATTACCCCATGCTGCGCTCCACGGTGGCAAAGATCATGGGGGAAGGCGTGACGTTGGTGAATCCTGCTTATGAGACAGCCAGAGAGTTAAAGCTTCTTCTCGCTGAGAAGGGGCTGGAGAGCGAGCACAGACCGGGACTTGGTACGGAATTGTATCGGTTTTATGTCAGCGACGGCGCCGAAAAATTCAAGCAGCTGGCAAATTCTATTTTGACTTACGGGATTCTCTCGGCGAAAGTGGTCAATATTGAGGAATACTAATAACAGACAGATTGTGAAAGAAGGATTTCCATGACGAAAGAGGTATTATTGACGTTACAAGGGCTGCAGTTTGACCAGCGGGAAACAGACGCGGATAAGATTGAGATGGTCACTGTCGGCGATTATTTTAAAAAGAATGACAGACACTATGTAGTTTACGAGGAAGTCACGGAGGGTTTTGAACAGCCGACAAAAAACCGCCTCAAGTTCAGCGATCATATGGTTGAGCTGACGAGAAACGGTCTGGTAAATGTGCATATGGTCTTTCAGGAAAATAAAAAGAACATGTCGAATTACAATACGCCTTTCGGACAGATTTTGGTAGGGATCGACACGAAGCGCATCAATATCGAAGAAAAAGAGGATAATATCGTGGTGGATGTGGATTACGCGCTGGACATCAACTACGAATTTCTCTCAGACTGTCATATTAAGATTGACATCCGCTCTAAAGAAAACAGCAGCTTTACGCTGCTGTAGACCGAGCCTGCGAAGCGGTGCTCGAGGAGTTAATTTCGTAGAAATTTACTCCAGTTATTTATTTGACGGGTTTCGCGCCTGCCTTTTCCTGCGCTTTTTCCACCAACTGTTTGAATTTTCCTTTCTTTTTTTGCTCGACCACGGGCGCCTTGCCGTGCAGACCCTTAACGTCTGTGATGTAAATGCCGCTGACCACCGCTTTCACTTCTTTCTTGACGGGAACGGCGTCAAAAATCCTTTCCTCGCAGATGAGTGTCATGATCTGCGGACCGACTTTGGCTTTTACCACAGGAAGCTTGGAATTACGAAGAAGCTTCGGTGTCTGGTCCAAGACCATCTGCGGCAGCCCCGCATCTTTTATCTTCATGCGTTTCTTGTCGATGATCAGCATGGAGATCGTCTGCTTCATGGCATCGATCTGTTCCTGCTGCTCAGCCTGCTTTTTCTGCGCTTTCTTTCCCAGGAAATACAAGGCGACCACGGCGATGATCAGAACCGCCAGGATCACTAATAAAACGATTGTGACTGTGCTCATAAGATTGCCTCCGTTTAAATTTCTTTTAGTATGTAAAAATGATTTTAACATTGTTTCCTGTATTCCGCAAGTGGGCAGATATGGACAGCGGGGACGTTGTGTGGTATGATTTATACAATTCACACTCGCACCATGCACTTGCTGCATGGTGTCGGAGCCGGCGCCAAAATGCCTGCTTTTTGGCATTTTGTGTGCATCAATTGTTGCAATTCACACCGAATGTTCGTAAATTGATGCAAAATCCGGCGTGGGTGTGAATTGTAACGTATGATTTATGAGGGAATCGCGAAACTACTTTATGTATGTTGTGCGTGAGAAAAGAGGTAACGAGGAGAGATGAAACGAAAAATCTGTGTGACCGCGGCGGTGCTTTCCGTATCGCTGCTTCTGACTGCCTGCGGCAGTAAGGAATATCTAAAGGATATCAAGGCGGAGAAGTATGTGACGCTGGGCGAATACAAGGGTCTTAAGGCGACGGCGGATAAGCCGGAAGTGCCGGAGAGTCTGGTAGAGAAATATATTGAAGAAAACCTTCTTGCGCCGAAGGCGGAGAAGATTCCGGTGACGGACAGAGCAGTACAGACGGGCGATGTGGTAAACATCGACTATGCGGGCTATCGCGACGGTGTGGCTTTTGAGGGTGGCACTGCCGCAGGCTACGATCTGACCATCGGTTCGGGACAGTTCATTGCCGGATTCGAGGAGGGACTGATCGGAGCGAAGGTCGGGGAGCAGCGAAGCCTTAATTTAAGCTTTCCGGACTACTATCCGAGGAATCCGGATCTGGAGGGGCAGCCGGTGGTCTTTGAAGTGACGGTCAACAGTATAGCAGAGCTTAAAAATCCGGAACTTACGGACGAACTGGTAAAGCAGTTGAGTGCCGAGGGTTACAATGTGGGAACCAGTCAGACGGCGGAGGAGTTGAAAGCGTGGGTGCGCGATACCTATGAACGGGCTGTGCAGACCAATTATGACAGTGCAATCGAGACGCAGATTGCCTCGCAGATCATGGAGAGCAGTACGTTTCAGGAGCCGCCGGAGGAGATGGTGAAGCGTTTTACCGAAAGCATTGAAAATAATGTGAACGTGAGAGCAGCCTCTCTTAACATGACGCTGGCGCAGTATATGCAGCTCTACGAGGGTGTGGATGAGGAAGGATACCGCAAGCTCTTTCAGGAGGAAGGCCTGCGGATGACGAAACAGTACATGATGTATCAGGCGATTGCCGACAGGGAAGGTCTTGCCCCCACGAAAGAAGAAATCGCGGAGGAGAAATCCGCCATGATGAGTCTCTACGGTTATGTTTCCGAGGAGGAATGGAAAAAGAACATGGACGAGACTGCTTTTGAGGAGGATTTGATGCGGAAAAAGGTAGTGGCGTTCCTGATTGAGAACGGCGATATTCAGGCGACGGGCACGATCGTGGATTGATACGGTATATCATATGAGAGGGAATGGAGGAAATGGAGAAAATTATGAATTTGACAGACATCAGGGAATTGTATCGCGACAGCAATCGTTACATTGATCAGGAGGTGACCGTGGGCGGCTGGGTCAGGAGCATTCGGGATTCCAAGACCTTTGGCTTCATTGTCTTAAACGACGGCACCTTTTTTGAACCGTTGCAGGTGGTGTACGGGGACAGCCTGGAGAATTTTGAAAGCATTTCCAAGCTCAATGTCGGCTCTGCCATCCTTGCCAGGGGAAAGATCGTGGCGACGCCCGAGGCCAAGCAGAAGTTTGAGATGCAGGCGGCGGAGGTTATCGTGGAGGGTGAGTCCACGGCGGATTATCCTCTGCAGAAAAAGCGCCACAGCTTTGAGTATCTGCGTACCATTTCCCATCTGCGTCCCAGGACGAACACGTTTCAGGCAGTATTCCGCGTGCGCTCTCTGATTGCCTACGCGATCCATACCTTTTTTCAGGAAAGGGATTTCGTGTATGTGCACACGCCCATCATCACGGGGAGCGACTGCGAGGGTGCGGGCGAAATGTTCCAGGTGACGACGCTTGATCTGAAAAATCTGCCGATGACGGCGGAAGGGGAAGTGGATTATTCCAAGGACTTTTTCGGGAAGCCCACCAATCTGACTGTCAGCGGACAGCTCAACGTGGAGACTTATTGTTTTGCCTTTAAAAATGTGTATACGTTCGGACCGACTTTCCGCGCGGAAAATTCCAATACCACCAGACATGCGGCGGAGTTTTGGATGATCGAACCGGAGATCGCCTTTGCCGATTTGAAGGACGATATGATGTTGGCTGAGGCCATGTTAAAGCATGTGATCCGCTATGTGCTTGAAAACGCGCCGGAGGAGATGAATTTCTTTAATCAGTTTGTGGATAAGGGATTGATTGAGAGATTAAACCATGTAGTCAATTCGGATTTTGCGCATGTGACTTACACCGACGCCATCGAAATCTTGAAAAAGCATAACGATGAATTTGAATACAAGGTCGAGTGGGGCTGTGATCTGCAGACCGAGCACGAGCGGTTCCTGACCGAGCAGGAATTTAAACGTCCTGTCTTTGTCACGGATTATCCCAAGGAGATCAAGGCTTTCTATATGAAGCTGAACGAGGACGGCAAGACGGTTGCGGCGATGGATTGTCTGGTGCCCGGCATCGGTGAGATCATTGGCGGCAGCCAGAGAGAGGATAACCTGGAGCTTTTAGAGAAACGGATGGACGAGCTTTCCCTGAATAAAGAGGACTATCAGTTCTATCTCGATCTGCGCAAGTACGGCTCCGCGCGTCATGCCGGTTTCGGTCTGGGTTTTGAGAGATGTGTGATGTATCTGACGGGCATGGGCAACATCCGTGATGTGGTGCCCTTCCCCAGAACCGTAAATAATTGCGAGTTATAACGAGATGATAAAGTTATGTAAACCATAAGAAAAAACCCGGCGGCAAGAGGAAACGATGAAGAACAGGTATAAACGACATTTATATTTCATATTGGCGATTTTACTGAGTTTCTCCGTAGTAGAACCGATATCGGCGACCACGATTTCCGAACTGCAAAAAGAGGTAGAGAAAAACAAGGCGCAGTTAAAGGATGCCGAGAGACAGGCTTCCGAAGCGCAGGAAGCGCAGGAGGGAGTCGGGGAAGAAATCGAGGAGCTGGATGCGGAACTGGTCAGCCTGATCACGGACATCAACCTGATTGAGGATGCGATCAGCCAGAAGGAGGAGGATATTGCCGCGACCCAGGTGGATTATGAAGCAGCGGTGGCGGAGAAGGACGAGCAGTATGCCGCCATGAAAATCCGGATTCAATTTATGTATGAGAAGGGGGATTCCTCCTACCTGAATATGTTCTTCGGTGCCGCCAATATGGGAGACATGGTTAATAAGGCGAAGTATGTGGAGGATCTGTACAATTACGACAGAAGGCTGCTTGCTGAGTACGAAGCCACAGTACAGCGGGTGCAGGAGCTGTGGAATACGCTTGAGGAGGACAAGTCAGAGCTTGAGACCTCACGGACAGAACTAAAAGAAGGGCAGGCCTACATGGAGGAGATGCTTGCCAAAAAGAGGACAGAGTATGAGAACTACAGCGTAATGCTCAGTAAGGCAAAGCAGGAGGCGGCAACCTATACCGCCAGGATCAAGCAGGAGACCGCACAGATCAGAAAGCTCGAGGAGGAGGAAAGAAAGCGCAGGGAGGAAGAAGAACGGAAGCGGAAAGAGGAGGAAGAACGGCTGCGCAGGGAGCAGGAAGAGTTGGCGGACGGCGGGGAAAGCTCCGGCGGGGCGAAACAGGAAGCGCCAAAGCCGGTATCTTCCGGCGGCGGCAAAGGACAGGATATTGCGAATTATGCCTGTAAATTTATCGGCAACCCTTATGTGGCGGGCGGAACCAGTTTGACAAACGGAGCGGATTGCTCCGGTTTTGTAATGTCGGTCTATAAAAATTTCGGCATTTCCCTTCCCAGAAGTTCCTACGCGCAATCTTCCGTGGGCAAGGGGGTGTCCTATTCGGAGGCAAAGCCCGGCGATGTCATCTACTATGGCGGACATGTGGGTATCTACATAGGAAACGGACAGATCGTCCATGCCAGCACGCAGCGGACGGGGATCAAAATAACTTCCGCAACATATCGAAATATCATAACAGTGAGAAGAATCGTCTGATCAATGATGTTTTTGAGAAAAGGAAAGAAAAGGGCGGAGAGTCAAAAGCCGCAGAAATGGAGTTTGTATGGATGACAAAAAAAGGATCCTAGTGATCGATGACAGTAAGGTGCAGCTTCGTGCATTGTCTGAATTGATGAAAGGCAGATATGAGGTTGTGACGGCTGAGACGGGAAAAGGCGGAATCGAGATGGCGAAACAGGAGGGCGCCGATCTTATTCTGCTCGATTACAGTATGCCGGGACTGGATGGAAAGGAAACTTTGGAGATCCTGCGGAGCCATGAGGAGACCAAAGAGATTCCCGTTATATTTATCACGGGTGACGATGACAAGGAAGATATCGTGAAGGTTTTGAAGCTTTATCCGCAGGGCTATCTTTTGAAGCCTGTGAAGCCGGAGAGACTGTTTCAGGCAATCGAAGAAATTTTTGGAAATGAGAATTAACGAACAGGAACAAAGCGGCGCGTGCTTTCGCAAAGAAGCGCAAGCGTGGAGGAAATCACATGGGCATATTTGACATCGTAAAAGGGAAAAAGGCAGCAGTGTTTTTGGTGGAAGCGACGGGTTTTGAGGGAGTCCGCATGATCGCCGACACTGTGGCGGAAGATATCGAAGCCGTGAGTGATAGAAAGCCGGAAATTCGAAGCGACCTTACGGGATGTACGGCGGAGCGTGTGATCTTAATGGCCACGACCGGTAAGAGCGCGCTGCTTGAGAAACTGGAAGCGGAGGGGAAACTTTCTCTCGATGCGATAAGGGGAAAAAGAGAAGTCTATCTGATGCAGCAGATTACAGCGCCGTTTGCGGAAGCTGCTGCGGTAAAAGAGCTGCTCGTGATTGCGGGCAGCGATAAGCGGGGTACGATCTACGGGATGTTCCGGCTCTCGGAGCTTTGTGGGGTATCCCCTTTACTTTATTTCGGAGATGCCATGCCTGAAAAGAAGGAGGAGGTTTCGATCGATCTTTCACAGGCAGTCGTCTCCAAGGAGCCGTCTGTCAAATACAGGGGCTTTTTTATCAACGACGAATGGCCTGCATTCGGCAACTGGTGCACGGATACGTTTGGCGGCATCAATGCGAAGGCTTATCGGAAAATATTTGAATTATTACTTCGCTTAAAAGGAAATTATCTGTGGCCCGCGATGTGGAACTCCTCTTTTTCCGAGGACGGACCGGGGCTTGCCAACGCCGAATTGGCGGATACCCTTGGCGTGGTGATGGGGCTGTCGCACCATGAACCCATGTGCAGGGCAGGGGTGGAATGGCAGAGAAAATATCGCGAGTACGGGACCGATTCCACCTGGAGTTTTGTCTCTAATTCCGAGGCGATCACGAAATTCTGGGAGGACGGTATCTTACGAAACAAAGCCTTTGAGAATGTGGTGACGATCGGGATGCGCGGCGAGAACGATTCCAAGCTCATGCCCGAGGACGCCACCTTAAAGGATAATATCGAAGTGATCAAAAAGGCGATCCGTGCCCAGAATCAGCTGCTTAAAAAGCATTACGATCCGACCTTACAGGAAGTGCCCAGAATGATTGCCATCTACAAGGAAGTGGAGGATTACTATTTCGGGGACGAGACCTGTGAGGGATTAAAGGATTGGGAAGAACTACGGGATGTAATCTTTCTGCTCAGCGATGATAATTACGGGCATCTGAGAACTCTGCCAACGGACGAAGACAGGAACCATCCCGGCGGGTTTGGGATGTATTATCATTTTGATTACCACGGGGCGCCGATCAGCTATGAATGGACAAACTGTAACCGCCTGACCAAAACCTGGGAACAGATGACACAGGCTTACGAGGCGGGCGTCAGGGATATATGGGTCGTAAATGTAGGCGATCTGAAAGGCGTGGAATATCCTTTATGCTTCTTTATGGAACTGGCTTACGATTTTGAAGCGTGGGGAAGCACGGCTTTCAACAAGACGGCGCTGTTTATGAAAAATTGGATCGATAAACAGTTTGGCAGCCGCTTGACACCGGAACAGAAACAGAAGATGGAAACGGTGCTGGAAGGCTATACCAAATGGAATGCGGCAAGAACGCCTGAGGCGATGCGGGAGGGCATTTACCATCCCGTGCATTTCAGGGAAAGCGACCGCGTGTGGAATGAAGTGAATCATATCGTGGAAACGGCAAAAGAGCTGCATAACGAACTTTCGGGACCGGCGCTTGTTACTTATGAGAGCATGATCTATTATCCTGCCGTCGCCTCCTTAAATCTGGTGCTGATGTATTTGGAAGCGGATTGTAACAGACTGCTTGCAAGACGCGGCTGTCTCTATGCCAATGCTTACGCAAGGCGTGTGCAGCAACGGATCAAGGACGATGCCGGACTTGTGGAAGCATATCATAAGAGTAACGGTGGGAAATGGAATCACTGCATGAGCTCCGCCCATACCGGGTTCCGAAATTGGGACGATCATGACTGGACTTATCCGACGACGGAGACGGTACTTCCTATTCCGAGAGCCAAGTCGGTCGTGAGTTTCCGGGGAAGCGAACGGTATCATTTGGGCGCCCACTGGCAGGACAGCGGACCACTGGTGAACGATGATTTTACCGGACCTGACGCGGAGGAAGTGCTGCTTGACCTTGACAGCCGCGGCAATGTATCTTATCGCTATGAGATCACATTTGACGCTCCGTGGCTTCACTGTCAGGAAAAGGAAGGCAGAGTCGAAATAAGCGAAGACGGGCATAAGACGGTGCGTTTTTCCATCGATCGCTCAGCATTAAAGGAAAAGGAAGAAGCAGCCTGCAAAGTAAGCATTACCTTTGATAACGGACAGCAGACAGAATCCAATCTGCTTTTCAAGGCGGAAAATGCGAATGTTGACGCGCCAAAGGATACCCCTTATCTGTTTTTGGAGCGGCAGGGGTATTGCGCAATCCGTGCCGAGCATTTCAGTGAGAAAAAGGATGTGGATGGTAAGGGATTTGTGGTGATTGACTACCTTGGTCGAGAAGGTGCGGCTGTGAAAGCATTTCCGTCGATGGCGCGTTATACGAATGCAAAGAGCGCACCCTATGTCAAATATGCCATGATCGCAGAATCGTCAGGAACGTATCAACTGGCGCTGTTACTTTTGAGCAGAAATCCGTCCATAAAAGGCGGCAGGATGCGCTTTGCCGTTTCTGTTAACGAAGAAGCGCCGCAGGAGATGTGTGCGGTTTCCGAAGAATATTATACCGAATGGACATGTAAAGAATGGGGTGACGGCGTGCTGGATCACGCCCGTATGATCACAACGGAAGTGACGTTAAAAAAGGGGCGAAATGACATCTATGTCTATGCGGGGGAACCGGGCGTGATTTTGGAAAAACTGGTGCTGTACCCGTCAGGGAAGGAACTGCCGGAAAGCTATCTTGGACCGGAGGAGAGTTATTGGGTGAAGTACAAATGAAACATAAGTTAAAAGGAAGCGGTTTTTTTCGGGCACTGCTTAAAATGAATATGCTGCCGCTTATATTACTGACATTGGTGATCACGACATTCAGCGCCAGTCGGTTTGCGAAATCCTTAAATGTGGAAGCACAAAATGGTTTGGTGAATCTTTGCCATACGGTTGCCGTTTGGTATGACACGGTATATGAGGGCGAGTATCACGCCGAAGAAAAGGATGGAAACGTTTGTCTGTTGAAGGGGGATCATCTGCTCAACGATGATTTTGCCATCATTGATTCCATTAAGGAGCAGACAGGCGTTGACGTCACGATTTTTTATCAGGATACCCGTATCGTTACCACGATTCGGGCGAACGGAGAGCGCGTTATCGGCACCAAGGCAAACGCCACGGTGGTGGGAGATGTGCTGGAGGGCGGGCAGCCGCATTTTTATACGAGCACGATGGTGGAAGGCGTGCGGTATTTTTCTTATTATGAACCGCTCTATGCCGCAGACGGCTCGTGTATCGGAATGCTCTTTCTCGGAAAACCTTCCGCGCAGGTGGAGGAGCTTGTTCGCAATTCGTTGATCCCTATCATTGTGTTTGGTATTTTGACGATGCTCATTGCCTGTGTGGTGACCATCCGCTTTTCCGGGAAACTGGTCGCAGCCATCCGCAAGGTGGAACAATTTTTGATCTCGATCGCAAAGGGAGATCTGCATGAGGAATTGGCCGGGGATGTCGTGGAGCGCAAGGATGAGCTGGGAGATGTAGGACGTTATCTGATGGAAATGCAGAAATCACTCCAAAAACTGGTGGAGCAGGATATCCTTACCGGATTGTATAACCGCAGGAGCGGAGAAAAGATGCTCAGACAAAGCCGTGAGCATTACAGACAGGATGGCACGCCGTTTTGCGTGGCGATCGGCGATGTGGATCATTTTAAGAATGTCAACGATACCTACGGGCATGAGTGCGGTGATGTGGCGTTGATGGAAATCTCTGCGCGGATTAAGAAACATATGCAGGGGAAGGGATTCGTGGCAAGATGGGGCGGCGAAGAAATGCTGTTGGTGTATAACGGTGTGCATTTGGATACGGCAGCCGCCTATATGGAGGAGCTGCAGAAAACAATCCGCAGCAATCCTGTCGTTTATGACGAGGTGAAATTCAATGTTACGATGACCTTTGGACTGACGGAAGGAAATGATGAAAAAATCGAACATATCGTCCGCGATGCAGATGCAAAGATGTATGAAGGAAAGAATGGCGGAAGGAATAGGGTTGTGGTATAAAATCCCTTATGAGTCCTCGGTTTTCAAAAAACGGATATATCGAAGTAAATCGTGCCTGTTTTTCGTATTGAGCTGTTGAATATCGTATACCACATCGTGCAGAGTGATATCGTCCAGATATTTGGTGAGTTTTAGAATGAGAATCGACAAGAGGTTATAAACCTCTGCCGATTCTTTTTTTATTTATAAAGATGCAGAAAAAGAACGTGCAGAGGCAAAACTCTGACACGTTTATTTTTTTACTCAAAAATTAAGGAGGGAAACGGGCATGAAGAGAAGTGACGGATGTATTTACAAGATCGAGGGCAAAAAGTATGAAGTGTACTGCGACGAGTGCGGAGAGTATTACGTTTCAGTAGAAAGCGAAGACGGAACGAAGCAGGAATATGCGTTAGGAACGGAGAAAAAGGCGTTTAGGCTTATATTGTCTGCATTCAGAGTAGACGGCAGCAGGCGGAAAGAGAAAAAGATGGACTTAAACAGCCTGACATGGGAGAAGATCGCGGAATACTCAGAGTCCGGCAAGGCAGCGCAGATTTTTGAGATTGGAGACACAAAGGACTTTACGCTGACCACGGGCGAAAAGTGCAAGGCGGTAATCCTGGGCTTCGACCATGACACACTTGCGGCGGATGCGACGAAAAAAGCCGGGATCACATTTGGCTTACTTAACTGTCTTGAAGGCGCATATGTGATGAACAATGAATGGACGAACGAGGGTGGGTACATAGGGAGCAAGATGTTCACAACAATAAACACAGTGTTCTATGACAAGCTCCCGGAAGATATGAAGCCTTCTCTCAAAAGAACCGTGAAAACGGTAGCGGAGTCGGGAGAGGATTCAGAGATTAAGGAGTTTGATGCGTTTGTATTCCTGCTTTCTGAGGCGGAAGTGTTTGGGACGACAGACAGATCATATGAAGGTGAGGGGGCGCAGTATCCGTATTACGAGAAAGAGGAAAATAGGATCAAAAAACTCGGTGAGAACGGAGCGGCTGACTACTGGTGGCTGCGCTCTCCGAGGAGTACCTACTCCACGGGCTTCTGCACTGTCGGCAGTGACGGGGCGCTCAACTCCACCACCGCCGGCGACGCAAGGGGGCTTTCGGCGGGCTTTTGCATATAATCGTTCAATCGGTTTTTAATCCCCGCCCCTTCTATGGGGCGGGAATCTACAAAGGGAGGTCGGAAACATGGAGGCAAAAAGAAAATACAAAAGACTGAAATATTCTGACAGGGAAAAAATAGAAGAACTTTTAAGAGATCGGCGTGGGATTGCGGAGATTGCGGATGCGGTAGGAGTACACAGAGACACAATTTATAAAGAGTTAAAGCGCAGTGGATTGGACGAGTTTACATACACCGCAGCGGCCGCGCAGAAAGCACTCTGATATAAGAATTACGAGCATAAAAGCATTGAGAATTAGGCGCGACATAAGGTAAGACCAACAGGCACGGAATGTAAACATAGACAGGGATAAACGAGAAGCGCCCCCTGCGGTATCAATGCTTTTATAATAAATGACTTTAATTTAGTGGAAGCGCCGTTAGCTCATCGGTTAGAGCGCCAGCCTTATAAGCTGGGCGTGACTGGTTCGATTCCAGTACGGCGCATTTGTAGCAGGAATGGCAAGCCTGCGGCAGAGAACAGCAAGCCGATAGCTGGATCTGTATACCGTGGAAAAATGGCGGCGGTCACACCGGCCAGAGAGTGTGTAGATGGTCAACAAGTTTTCAGTGGTTTTTTAAGGAGAAAAGCCGCCGACACGGTAAATAATTTGCCAGAACGGAAAGCATGAGAAGGAAAAGGGCGCCGCCCCACAAAAAGGGAATGAGCGGCAAAAGTATATCACGGGCGGCGGCAGCAGGCAAAAGCCTGTGCCGCCAAAAGAGGGAAGCAGGATGCAGAACACGGTTATAAAATACGAGGACACTACAAGCCAGAATGCAATAGATGAATACCTGAGACGATGGCACAGGGAGTCGGAGCAGGCTTATAAGTGGAAGCGCAGACGCCTTCGCATAACAAAGCAGCGGATCATGGGATTCATTATGCTTGCGATAACAATTCCTGCGGTCTGCTTGATGGAGGGGGATGCAACGTTAGCAGTGATAACAGTGCCAGTCGGGATTGCATTGATATTCAGTGCATAAAGAGAAAAGACGAGGGCGGATGATGTACGAGCAGATCAATATATTCGATGTGACGATGGAAAAATTTAAGATAGACAAGCCTATCAGACTGATCGAGTTATTTGCAGGGATAGGGAGCCAAGCAATGGCGCTCCACGATATGGGTGCAGATTTTGAGCATTACAGAGTGGTCGAATTTGATAAGTATGCGATTGCGAGCTACAACGCGATACACGGCACTGATTTTAAGAAAACAGATATTCGCGATGTTGGCGGCGCGGATTTGGGAATTGTCGATGCGGACAGATATTGCTACATAATGACATACTCATTCCCGTGCCAAGATTTGAGCGTAGCAGGAAAAAGAAGGGGAATGACAAAGGGAAGCGGTACAAGGTCGGGGCTACTATGGGAGGTAGAAAGGATTCTGAGGGAGTGTACGCAACTGCCGCAAGTGCTTCTCATGGAGAATGTGCCGCAAGTCCATTCAAAAGAGAATATGCCTGATTTTCAGAAGTGGATAGACTTCTTGGGCGGCATAGGATACAGCAATTACTGGCAGGATTTGAACGCCAAAGACTACGGTGTTGCGCAGAACAGAGACAGATGCTTTATGGTAAGCCTGCTCGGAGAATGGAATTATAAATTTCCGCAGGCAATTCCATTACAGAAGCGGCTAGAGGATTATCTGCAAGACGAAGTGGATGAAAAGTATTACGTCACAACAGAAAAGGCGAGAAATTTACTAAAAGCACTTAATGAGAGCGGAGGGCTGCAAAGTGATTTAGAGCCTAGAACGGCGGGGGGGGGGGAAGAATCTGCGTAGATATGACAATAAACAAGCCAAAAATAAAAGAGGTAGCAAACTGCATTATGGCAAGAGGAGACAGAGGAATATCAAACCAGCGATCAGTCGGGACAGCGGTGGTGATCGGGAGTATCTACTGCAATGCCTCTTCGGAGTTTAATCGGGGCATACATCCACTGGCAAGGACGATAAAAGCAGAAAAGAATGATCTAGGGATAGTAGAAATGAATGAAAAGAAGATGGGGAATATATACGGATTTGACGGTGGTAATTATGCAGGAAATGTATACGACAAGAAAAATCTGTCTCCAACGATTAGGGCATATCAAGGAGGAAATCAACAACCTATGGTGGTTCAGAAAGTGCTAATCAAGCAGGCATCGAAAGAAGGCTATATAAAATGCGAATGCGGGGGAATAGCAGACTTGTCTTTTCCAAACAGCAAGACGAGAAGGGGTCGGGTGCAAGACGGCGGAAAACTAAGTCCGACGATAACGGCAGAAGCGAATGGATTATGCAGGATAGAGGATTTGTACAGGATACGCAAACTCACGCCTTCGGAATGTTGGCGGCTTATGGGATTTTCAGATGAGGATTTTCACAAGGCAGAGGAAGTAAACAGCAATTCACAGCTATATAAGCAGGCAGGAAACAGCATTGTCAAAGATGTATTGGTAGCGATTTTCGGACAGATGATTTAGACAAGGAAACCAAAAGAGGGGTACGCGATGGGAATATTTAGAGAGGTAAAAACAACGGTATATTGCGACATATGCGGCGGGTATGTAATGGGTTGGAAAAGTACGGGAAGAGGCGTGAGTAAGAATAGTGCGGCGTACTTCGCACGGCAGGAAGGCTGTACGACAGGGGAAAAGGTTGTATGTAAAAAATGCCGCATAAACAGGAGCATAGAAAAATGCAAACTGCAAAAGAAGATCGTAATACCAAATAAGAACGAAGAAAGCACTTGTCTGGGATTTAAGAAACCATTTATTGATGAGCATATTGAGCAATGTAAGAAGTGTATAGCGTGTACTTCTTTTGATTGGGAAAAGGAACTGTACAAGACGAGTTTAGACGGGAGAAGAGAAAGGAGGCGGTACAGGAATGAGTAAAGTTTATATACGCAGCCAGAAAAAAGAAGGGCTGTATATTCTTGATAATTCGCAAGGGATAAGATATGGCACATGGGACAAGGGAGAGTTTTTTCGCTTGGAAAGCAATAACGAAAAGCAGGCAGGGAAACATTATATTTTTCTGCATTTCAATAATGGGGAAAAGGAAAAGCTGGGGGAGTACAAGAGCAAAGCACGATGTATGGAGATCATAGACGAGATTCAGGATGAATGTGGCAAGTATTTATATGCGGAAGGAAGCATGGGATTGCTGGCGGGGAGCGGAGCATTTCCACCGATGGCGGCGGAGATACCAAGACTTTACCAGATGCCGGAGGAGTAACATATGGATGAAGATAAAAAATACAAGAAAATCGTAGACGATTTCTATGACACATACACCCCTTTACGCCGCAGGTACAGCCTGCGTCTCCATTCAAGCTTCGACATATTCGGAAACAACATGATTGAGATATGGAAGTATAGCGGAGAAAAGAAGGTAAAGAGGATACTAAAGGTAGAAGAGGACACGAGTGCGGAGTGTTACATAAGGGCAACGGAGATATTGAAACAATATAGAGAGGAGACGGCAAAACGTGAGAAAAGAGCAGGATAAGATGGCGTTGGAAAACATAAAGCAGGATAACGTGGTGGCGGCAGCAGGATACATAAGGGAGATCGCAGAGATCGAGAAGATATGCGGCATCCCATTTTTCGCATATCAGATAATTCTGGAAGTAAAGAGAGAGAGCAAAGGAAAAGACAAGATCATCGTCGTACTGCCACGTTATGCAGCGGGGCTTGTAGGTAATCCGACGATAGAGAGCATAAAAAGGAACTGCGAGGGGAAAAAGTTGCTGGTCATGGGAACGGTGCAGACACTCCGGGAGTATGATACGGGAAAAACACTAATGTTTATACTGGCGTCTTTCTCGAAGGTCGTAGAGCATCCATTATTACAGAACGATGTGCTGATCCGTGGAATAGTAGCGAGAAAACCGCACTATCGGATAACTCCGAAAGGGAAACGGATCACGGAGTTATACATATTATCGGGGAGCCAACTGGCAAAAGGTATGTGCCAGATACCGTGCATATGCTGGGACGAGCAGGCGGAAGATGCAAAGAGATATAAAAAGTGGGATGTAGTAGAACTGACGGGAAGATACCAGAGCCGGGAATATACAAAGGTCATTGATGAGGCGGCAGGAAAGACAGAGAAGAGAACGGCGCGGGAAATATCGGTCAGGGAAATAAGAAGGGTGAAAAATGACAGAGAATGAAATCTGTTACAGCTACAGAACGGCAAAGAACAAAGCGGAGCAGATTCAGGTATTGTCACAGCTCTGCGGGATATCTGAGATACAGATCATATCGATACTTGTAAAGAATGGAAGGGAACTGCCGCAGAGGGTCGTGGACAGACTGTACAAACGGCTGGACGCATTGGACGAAAAGATTCTGGAAAAGGAGCGGGAGTACAAGGCAATCGTGGCGGCACTTAAAGGAGAAGGATAGATGAAGAAAGTGTATATATGTAGCCCGTACAGGGCTGATAACAGCGTGGAACTCGACAGAAACATAGTATATGCGCAGGAACTCACAAGAGAGGCGATAGATGCAGGGTACGCGCCGATCACGCCGCATTTGTACATAACGCAGTGCGTAAATGACAATAAGGCGCAGGAGAGGGCAGCAGGGATTGCGGTAGGGTTGGAACTTATAAAGTGCTGTGATCTGTTGATAATCGGCAGCAGATACGGGATAAGTGAAGGGATGCAGGCGGAGATTGCGGCGGCGGGAAAGAAAAAGATAGAAACGACAGAGTTAAGGCCGATGCAGTACGCACATCTCGAACACTCACTTCTATATCGCAGATTATATAGAAAAGATTAAGGGACAAGCTCTGCGGCGTGAAGTAAAAAATACGGGCAAAAAGCCCGTTTTATCACTCGATAAAAGTATTAGCTAACCGACAGATGGGGGTGGAAATGTGCCGCACGTAGAGAGAATCACAAGAGCGGGTAAGACGATAGAGATAGATCGGTACTACACAAGCCGCTATAAGAAAAAGGGGATAGAGAGAGGGGATAAGGTAAAGCCGACAACAGAGCAGCAGAAAAAGATTAACACAAGGCAGGCAGAGAGAAAGTTAAGGCTTTTGATAAATGCGAATTTTGGATATGGGGACTATCATTTGATCCTGGACTACATAAAACGAAAAGGGGAGCCGCCCAGGACAAAGGAGCAGATGCGGGGAGACATAGATGTGTTCTTGAGGGAGGCGCGCAAGGAGTACAGGAAACAGGGGAAGGTATTCAAGTACATACACGTGATGGAGATAGGAGATAAAGGATCCAGACATCATCATTTAGTCATAAACCAGATAGACACGCAGATTTTACAGAAGGCTTGGTATAAGGCATATGAGGGACACAACAGGGTAAAGGTTTTTCCGTTAGACGATACGGGGAACTATGCGGAACTGGCGGCATACCTGATAAAATACACAGACAAGCATAGGGGAGAAGATGAAGGAGCATTACAGGGAAAAAGATGGAATAGCTCAAAGAATCTGGTACACCCGATCCCGGAATATAGGATCATAACGGACAGGGAGTATTTCAGGGCAGAGGCAAGACCGATCAAGGGATACTACGTGGACAAGGACAGTGTGAGGTCAGGTGTGCATAGTCCTGAATACTACGGGTACGGATATTTTTACTACAGACTTGTAAAGCTGCCGGATGCGGCAGCAGGAAAAAGGAAGGGAGGGTAAAAGAAGATGAAACTTTTGCTGGAAGTGATTGCGGTAATTATTCTATTCGCCGTAATGATATTGCCTGTAGTGATCCTATGCGGAATACTTGTGATAAAGACAGGCATAGAAAAGGCAATCAAATGGATGAAAGGAAAAATATGATAGAGAGACTTATAGTGTTTTTGTTTAGAATGATTGCATTGATCATTTTACTAGTCGTTATGATAATGTTTGTTGTGATTCTATGCGGCGTGGTTGTGATAAAGAAGGCAATGGAAGGGGAAAAAGATGATAGAGAGACTTAGATATTGGCTTTTCACAACAGGAAAGAATTGCAGACATTGTTGCATATGGTGCAGATTCTACGAAGTTTGCAGAGAGGATGGGAAAAAGAATGAGAAACTACAGACTGGACAACGAAAGCGGAAACCAAGAGGCACTGTTTGAGTGGGCGGCATATAATACAGTGCGCTTCCCAGAATTGGAATATATGCACCATGTTCCGAACGGCGGAAAGCGCGATAAGGCAACGGCGATAGCACTGAAAAGACAAGGAGTAAAAGCAGGAGTGCCGGATATCGTACTTCCTGTGCCGAGGGGAGGATATCACGGGCTTTACATAGAGCTTAAAGTCGGGAAAAACACAACGACAGGAAATCAAAAGCGATGGATTCGCTTTTTAGGGGAACAAGGATATTATGTCACGGTATGCTACGGATGGCAGCAGGCGGCGCGGGAAATCGAGAGATATTTAATCGGGGAAGGAAAGAAGGAAGGGGATGTAACATGAGGACAGGCAGACCGATACAGAATGACTACGAGAAGATTAAGAAGATGCACGAAGCCGGGCGGACATACAGACAGATTGCAGAGGAGTTGGAGATAGGAGAGTCTAGCGTGACGTTCGCACTCAAGAAGATGCGGGAAAGAGAGGTAGCGGGATGATAACAATAAGCATATTAAACCTAAAGGGCGGCGTGGGGAAAACGCACACCGCTGCAAATATGGCATATGAACTGCACAGGAGAGGCTACAAGGTTCTTTTGATCGACAACGATAAACAGGGCAATCTGAGTAGGACGTATAACCGATACAACGCGCAGGAGATTGCGCCAATCACAAAGCTGTTAAGTCTGCAATATGATGCTGATGAAGAAATTATACAGGAAACCGATTACGAGTGGCTTCATATCATTTCAGCAAATATGTCACTTTTCGGGGCAACATGGAATCTGACAAAAGAGCAGGATGTGATCCAGATTGACAGATACAAGGATTTTGTGGGCTGGACAGCGATAGATGAAGTTTATGATTACTGCATCATAGACAATCCACCAGATTTAGGATTAAACGTAGTGAATGCACTGACGATTACGAACGAAGTGATTGTACCTGTAAAAATAGATGAGGACGCACTGGAAGGACTCGATATCGTAACGGGGCAGATAGAGGACGCAAAGGCTTTTAACAGTCGTTTGAAACTGGCAGGCGTGCTTGTTACATCGTACCAGAACACAGACGGAGAAGCGGCGGGGTTAGCGTGGCTGTTAGAACAGAGCGCATATAAGGTGCTGGGAGTGATAAGGTACTCGAAAAAGGTAGCGGAAAGCTCATTTATGAGAAAGCCAATCTATGAGTACAGCCCTTGCTGCGCAGCGGCGCAGGATTACAAGAAGTTTGTAACGAAATACACAGGGAAAGCGAGGTAGAAAACATGAAAAAAGCAAAATTCGGTATAAATGATATTTTGAACGCAAAGAGTCAGGCGCAGGCAGCAGGAAAAACGGAGGGGTATGAAGAAATATATCTGAGTCCATATGACGTAAAAGACGCGCCGGAAAACACTCACCAGAAACTTGAAGGGATTGAGGAACTTGCGGACAATTTTCTCCATGTAGGACAAGAGCAGCCGACAGTGATTGCAAGGGTGAGCGGAGAGTATCGGATTGTGGATGGTCACAGAAGAAACGCCGCAAACAAACTGCTTATCGAGCGGGGATATAAGGAATTTGAAAAAGTGGCGTACAGATGCAGAGATATGAGTGAGGCAATGTACGAACTTTGCCTGCTTGCGGGCAATGGTTTTACACAGCCGCTCACGGCATACGAGAAAACGAGGTTAGTAGAGAGGACAAAGGCGGCGCTGATCAGGGCAAGGGACGAGGACGGTCTGGAAATACAGGGAAAGATGCGCGACCTTATTGCAGAAATGATCGGAGAAAGCAGCACAAACGTTGCGAGGATGGAAAGTATCAACAAAAATGCAACGCCGGAGGTAAAAGAGCAGTTAAAGAGCGGGAAAATGGGAATCACGGCGGCGTATGAAACAGCAAAACTGCCAAAGGAAGACCAAAAAGCAATCGCGGAGGCAGCGGCAGCAGGCGAGGACGTCAGAGCGAAGGAAGTAGCGAAAAGAGTAGCGGAAAAAGTGGCGGCGGATGCGCAGGAAAAGGCAGACCGGGCGGCAAAGAAAGCAGAGCAGGCGCAAATTGACGCAGATGCCGCAGTAACGGAAGCGCAGGAGAGAGCGGCGGAGGCAGAAGCAGAAGCGGAAAATGCAAGAGAGTTGAAGCGGTATGTAGACGGCATGGCAGAGGCAATGGAGAAGGCAAAAGACGCAGCGGCGGCAGCAGTACACGCGATCGCAAAAGTGTCCGAAACGGACACCGAAGAGAAGCCACAGGATGATTGGACGGCGACGGAATGGGCGAGATATACATTGTGTTGCTTGATGGAGAAAGCAGAAGCGATCAGTCAGGATAATCTGGACAGATTGCAGGAAATACTCATCGAGACAGACAATGCGGGAAAAGATGCAGAATAAAGCCAGAGCAGGCGGCATGGCGATGTTGCCTGCCTGTCTGCGTGTTTAAGAGGTCACTCGGAACAAAGAAAGGAGAACGGAATGCTTAAATACATCCTGATGTGCATGGACACGATTACGGAGGCACTAAAGCAAACAGTAACGGATATGCAAGAGCTAGGTGCTATTTTCCTGAGTTTCTGCATCAGCGTTATATCTACATCACTGAAAGCGGCGGTCTGGATCGGATTAGTAACAGCAGCACCATTATGGATATTGCCATATTATATTTTCGCAAAAACAGGGAGGGAGCGAAGGCATGAATTACAGACAGTGGAAAAAGAATTATAAAAAAATACACGGGATAAATCCGCCACTGGAAATGGATAAGCGCAAGCAATACAAGATAGCGAAAAGAGCAATCAAAACAATACACAGAATTGATTTTGCAGATGTAGCAGCAAGAATAGCAGAAGCAATCGTACGGGCGGCAGCAGATTACATGAGGATATTCGGAGAAATGTTTAGCTCGGCGGGAATGATACTTAGAAATGCTGCTGAGAATATGTACGGATCAGTAGACAGCGGACAACTTGAACAAGAGATTATCGAGAAATGGAAAGGAGAAGCAGATGGAAGAGATTACGATTGAGGTAACGCCGGAAGTAGAGCAGTTGATCCAGTATGCGGCAAAGACGGCAATAATGGAGTACAAGAAGCAGGAAGAGAAAGAAAAGCGCAGAGACAAATATCACAATACTTTCATGCTGATGAAGTCTTACAGAGACGCAGTATTCCACATCGAAAACGCAATATCGGACGGGGAGCAGTTAGAGCTTGCGGGCATGACGCAGGAGCAGCAGAGGACATATTTAGAGAGCGTGAGGCGCAGCCGCTTTAAGACGATCATAATGACGGCGCACATAGATAAGGCAGTGGAGGAGATCGAGAGAAGGAGAAAGGCAGCAGGAAGGGAGGAGGAGTACCGGGCGTTTGAATTGTATTTTATCCAAGGACGCGAGTATGAGGAGATCGCAGAGGAATTGAACACAGGAAGGAACACACCGCGCAGATGGATCACGGGGATCATCAATGAGCTGTCTGTGTTGCTATGGGGGATAGATGAGGAGAAGGTGAAATAGGGCAATGGTAAAATCGTGGTAAAAAGCTAGGGTAAAGTTTTTGTA
>DETS01000113.1:0-25216 GCA_002361735.1 Lachnospiraceae bacterium UBA3282
TTCAGCCTCTTGAGTATTTCTCCACAGTCTGAATTATTACTAATTCCCCGATATATCGTTTTTGTCCCGGAGTAATTTTCACAGGAAATTACTCTCTCTACCACGGACGTAAAGTAATTATACATAAGGTGATTTTGTTTGTCAATGCCTTTTCTGCGATTCTTTCACTGCTGTCTCATAAAGATCTCGTCCCTCTGCATCGATCACCACGATCGCCGGAAAATTTTCCACGGTAAGTCTGCGGATCGCCTCTGTTCCCAGATCATCATAAGCAATCACTTCTGACGCTTTAATGGCACCTGCCAGCAGCGCGCCGGCACCGCCCACCGCCGCGAAATATACCGCACCGTTTCTGACGATAGCATCCTTTACCGCCTGAGAACGCTTTCCTTTCCCAATCATACCGATCAATCCCAAATCCAAAAGCTTCGGTGTATATTTATCCATGCGGCTTGCTGTGGTAGGACCTGCAGAGCCAATCGGTCTACCCTCTCTTGCCGGAGACGGGCCCATGTAATAAATCACGTTACCCTTCATTTCGATCGGCAGCGCCTCTCCTCTATCCAACGCTTCCTGCATTCTCTTGTGCGCCGCGTCGCGCGCCGTGTAGATCGTGCCTGTGAGATACACATAATCTCCCGCCCGAAGCTCCCTTGCTGTTTCCTTATCAATAGGCGCTGTGATATGCCGTTCCATATGATTAGTCCTTTCTCTTTTCACTACTATTTCCAATTGCACTTCCGGCGATACTTCCATTCTCAATATAATGTGTCAAACTCTAAAACGGAACCAATCCCTCTGCTAAAAGTACAGATATTGTTTTGCTTAATGTCAAAACATACTATATATAGAAGAAACACAATTCAAATCATTTCACCCTATGCGCTGTAATAATCGTATAGCTATGGGAATTGACGGTTATTTTGATAGAATCAATCTCACAATACCAGTTTTTGCCCTGTAAATAGATGACACACCTTTTGTCCATTATTCTACTTTTACAGTATTCCACGACATCACTAACAGCGCTCAGTCCCAAATTATTCCTGATTCTGTCAATACCCATTTCAGTAGTATGCAGCCTGTCAATATTACTGAGCAATATTTTCGCTGTTTCCATAGGCACTTACAACTCCCGCACACTGTGCCTGTTCACGTGACAACAGATATTGACCGCCACAGGCAGCCCTGCGATATGCGTGGGATAGGTTTCAATGTTGACCGCCAGTGCCGTCGTCGTGCCGCCAAGACCTCCCGGCCCGATGCCTGTTCCATTTATTTTTTCCAGCATTTCTTCTTCCAATTCCTTAATATAAGGAATATCTGAACGCGTATCCAGAGATCTCGTGAGGGCATGTTTTGCCATCAGCGCACACTTCTCGAAAGTGCCGCCGATTCCCACACCCACCACCATAGGCGGACAGGCATTGGGACCCGCATCCTGTACTGCCGTCAAGATCGCATCCTTTACGCCCTCTATACCGTCGGCGGGCTTTAGCATAAAAATGCGGCTCATGTTTTCGCTGCCGAAACCTTTGGGCGCGACCGTAATCTTCACCCGATCGCCGGGTACGATCTCACAGTGAAGGACTGCCGGCGTATTGTCTTTTGTGTTTTCTCGAATCAGCGGATCGCCGACCACAGACTTGCGCAGATAGCCTTCTGTATAGCCCTGTCTCACGCCTTCATTGACTGCATCAGTCAAATTTCCGCCCGTAACATGCACATCCTGTCCGATCTCTAAAAAAATCACTGCCATACCCGTGTCCTGACAGATGGGAATCATATCTTTTCCGGCAATCCGCAGATTATCCTGCAGCTGCCCCAGAATCCGCTTTCCCAGAGGCGACCTTTCTGTCTGCGCTGCCTGCGCCATCGCGCACGCCATATCCTCAGACAAAAAATGGTTTGCCTCGATACACATTTCCTTGATATTTCGGGTAATTTCTTCTGTCTCAATCGTTCTCATATTTTTCCTGCTCTCAAGCATTCTCAATTTCTATCAAATTTGCGCAGCGCCGAATCTACCTGATCAGTCAGCAAACTGCGCACGCACTTCCTCCAGCTCCTCAGGCGTTACCTCCTGCGGTTTCCAGCCGATCTTTTGCCCGTCCGCGCCATAGCGGGGAATCAGATGCAGATGAAAGTGAAACACGGTCTGTCCCGCAAGGTCTCCGTTATTCTGTACCAGATTAAACCCTTCGCATTTAAATTTCTCCCGCATTTTGATGATCATTTTTTTCGCCAGCTTCGTCACATCGCCCGCCATTTCTTCCGGCAGCTCAAACAGATCCTTGTAATGCTCCTTGGGAAGGATCAGCGCATGACCCTTCGTTGCCGGTCCCTGATCCAAGATCACGCGGAACTGTTCGTCCTCATACAAAGTCTTTGCCGGGATTTCTCCATTTGCAATTTTACAAAAAATACAATTATCCTGTTTCATATCTTCATTGTCTCCTTTTCTACCTAATATCTGTTACTGATTCAAAAAATTTATTCTTCTGTAAACGGCAGTGCCTGATCCAAAGACCGCAGTATCTTAAAATCCCCCTTCATCTTCATATCGCCTGCCATAAAGGAGGTCTGGAAGCTCGTCCTTCCCGAAACAATATCGGCAAAGGAAGCACGATCCATCTGCATCTCCACATCCACACGCCCGCCTTCCCCGTAATAACAATCAAGGCTCGCGCCGTCGATCTCAATCATAAGGGGCTTTTTCTTTTCCTCGATCACCACCTTAAACCCTGCCGCAAAACCCGGCTGCGGCACGAAATGCTGTCTGATCTCCTCCACAAATTCTGAGGTGTCCTCCTTTTCACTGCTGCCCATCATATCCCGGAACAGGCTTGCAAGCTCCTGAATATCCGCCTTTTGCCGCTGTACATACGTATCGTCCGAAACATACTGGGAAAGCTGCTCCGACTCCTGCGGTGTGAAATTGACGCTTTTCGTGATCGCCACCTTCTGCTTCACCGCCTGATTGCTGGCGGGAAGACACGGCATCTTCTGATTGATGGTGCGGTAGAGATTTTCCGCATTTTTTTCAATGATGCGGATATAATCTCCATTTTCTTCCAAAAGGGAAGTGTCCGCAATATAGCCGCAGAGCCCGCTGCAGGGCAGTCCGCCAAGGATTTCCCAAGCCGTTGCCAATTGCAGCTTACCCTCCTGTTCGCCGTATGTGGTTGACATCACGATCGGGCACATATAAATCCTGCTGATTCGCTCCTTGTCTCCGTAAAGCCAGCAAGCGTCCAGAAACTGCTGCATATAGCCGCCGATCCCATACCATTCTATCGTCGTCGCCAGAATCACGCCGTCCGCGCTTTTTAAGGTCTGCGGCAAAGTCGGAATGCTGTTTTTCTGTTCATAAAGGTGAAAGACTTCCACCGTCACGCGCAGCTCCTCCAGCACTTCCCTCATCTTTTTTAAGACAAAAAGCGTGGGGTCGTCCATCAATCCCCTTCCGCCGTAATAAATGTTAATCTGCATAAAACCAATCCTTTCTCATCCGTACTCAGCAGCTTTCCACGCTAGGAGTTCTTTTTCACAAAAAATTTACCCCCGTTCTTAACAACCACGATCATTGCCGCCGTAAAAAATCCCATCAGGACACCTCCCACATGCGCGGCATTATTGATACCGACACTGGTAAATCCACAGTAAAGGGAAAAGGCAATTGCAAAGGCTACCCTCCCCGATGTCATGGTAGATACTCTCCCCCGATGCAGCATCACCAAAAGCAAAAGCGCGCCTTCCACACCGAATACCGCACCGCTGGCTCCCACCGAGCTGCCGTAACTTCCCGTCATAAGCTCATAGCCTGCGGAAAAAATATTCCCCGCAAGACCGGAAAACAGGTAAAGCACGGCATAGGGAAACGGTCCCAGCTCGCGTTCCACGATTTCTCCCACATAATATAAAACAATCATGTTGCTGAAAAGATGCTGCACACTGCCATGCAGAAACATGCTTGTAAACAGACGGTAAAAACCGCCATGCAAAAGCTCTCTCACGCCAAAGGCACCCTTATTATATAACAAATCCCCCGTAAATGTACATATTATAAATATAATTACATTGACTGCGACCAAAAAAATGCTGACCGGCGCCAATGATCGAAAAACCTTTTTCGTTTCATCTCCATCCGTCACAGTCGATGTCTTCCGTGCCGCCGAAAAAAGATATTCCTCCAAAATCCCCTTCCAGCCGTAGAAATCCGACACCTGCGTCTCATGTACGATCAGCCGAAACGCCCACGCGTCTATGATCCAGCAGAACGCATCCTCCTCGCAAAGCCGTCTTGCCTTTTCCGTGTCTTCACACAAAATCAGCGTCATCACGTGGATTTCCGTCTCGCCCCGCTGCCTGAAAAACTCTGTTACCTTTTCTTTCAAATGCGCATACTGATCTCCCGAAATGTAAAGCCCCTGCCTGTAATCGATCACATGAAGCACATTGATCCCCTGCATTTCACGATGACAGTAAAAATTAAATTCAGGAAGGTTGGAAGGAAGTTTGTCATAGCCCTGTGAAAAGAACACTTCCTCCAATCGATTCAACGTTAACATATCCATGTGAAAAGAGTATCATTTTCGGTGGGGGATGTCAAACAAGGGATGCCCGTTGTTTATTTGTTGTGATTTGCAGCGTATAATAAAAAATAATCATGATAAAGAAGGCAACCCAAATGACTGATAAAATTTTAATCATCGACGATGACACCGAGCTTTTGAAAATGCTGAAAAAATATTTTACAATAAATGCCTCAAATAAATATGAAATCATCACGGCAGAAAACGGCATGGAGGGCTTGGAAAAAGTAAACTTACAGCCTGACCTTATTTTATTGGATGTCAATATGCCAAAGATCGACGGGATCGAAGTCTGTCAAAGGATACGCAGTCAGGTGGACTGTCCCATTTTATTTTTGACCGCACGGGTGGAAGAACAGGACGTTGTGAACGGACTTTCCGTGGGCGGTGACGATTATATCCTAAAACCTTTCCGCTTAAAAGAGCTGGAAGCAAGGATCGCCGCGCACTTAAAACGGGAGGTACGGCGCAGCCATAAAACGAACTGCCGTTTTCAAGGCGATCTGTCCATTGATTATACGGCAAAAACCGTACAGGTTCAGGAAAATATTCTCGAACTGACAAAGTTGGAATATGAAATCGTTGCCTTTTTATCCACGCATCCGGGCATGGTCTTTGATAAAGAAAGAATTTATGAAAGTGTCTGCGGATTCGACGCGGAGGGCGACAGCCGCGTGGTCACGGAACTGATCCGCCGCATCAGAAATAAAATGCAGCGATATACACAGACGGAATATATCGAAACGGTATGGGGGATGGGTTATCGATGGGCAAAATAAAAAATCTTTCCGTAAGAAAAACGATCCTTCTCTATATGGCGATCGCCCTGTTGATCGGTTTTCTTCTTTCGGCAGGAATCGGCAGGGCTGCCTCACACGCGCAGCTGTCCGTCTGGTGGCATTATGTAGATGAGGAAGCCTACTTTCAGGCGGTAAATCGAGACGGACCCGATTCCGTGACAGATATTCCGAGACCGCGCTCCTATGAAATGACAAGCACAGATTATTTTATATCAGAGCTTTGCGATTTTTTGCAGACCTATACGATATTGATCCTGTCGATGGCAGGAAGCTGTGCCGCGGTGTTTCTTTTTTATCGGAACAAGCTGAAAAAACCAATCGCAGAACTGGCGGCAGCTTCGCAAAAAATTGCCGACAATCAACTGGACTTTCACATTACTTATGAGAATCAGGACGAGATGGGCGTACTCTGCAAAGAATTTGAAACGATGCGCGGTCAGCTTGCCGAAAACAATCGCAGATTATGGCAGACCATTGAAGAAGAAAAGATGCTGCGTGCCGCAATCGCACACGATATCCGCTCTCCACTCTCTGTTTTGAAAGGCTATCAGGAAATGCTGACAGAATATCTGCCGAAAGCTGACATGGATAGGGAGCAGGCGATGGAAATGCTTTCTGAAAGCAACCGCCAAATCGAGCGCATGGATGCTTTTGTGGAGACCATGCGGAAACTGAACAGTTTAGAAAGTCGGGAACTCACAGCGGCAGAGATTTCCGCCGCGGAGCTGGAGGCGGATATTCGCGCGGAGCTTGCTGTCTTAGAAAAGGAATATGGAAAGCGTTTTGTATTACAGGCATCAGCGGCGGACGAAACGTTTTACGGAGATAAAGAAATTATTTTAGAAGTCACGGAGAACCTGCTATCCAATGCCTTCCGCTATGGGAAGCAACAGATTGCCGTCATGCTGCAAACGGGATCTGCCGAGCTGCGCGTCTGCGTCAGGGACGACGGCGAAGGTTTTTCGGAGGACGCGGAAACGGTCACAATAGCCTTTCACGGAAAGAATATCAAAGACAGCCTGAAACATGCCGGGATCGGTATGTATATCAGCAGGCTGTACTGCGAAAAGCACGGCGGAAAATTGATTTTGGAAAATGAAGAACAGGGCGGGGCTGTTGTGACCGCGATATTTCGTCGGATCTCGTAAGGGATTCGGCGATTTTTTCAAAATTTATCTTCATTGTCTTTCTATTGTGATTCCCCTTTTATGATAGGTTCAAAGGAGGAATTGCAAAATGTATTCAATTATAAAAAGGGAAGTGCGTAATTACTGTAAAAACCCTCTATATTGGATTGGCATCGTTATTATTTTTGTGATGATCTTTCCATGTGTAAGCCCCTATCTGCATACCCATTATCTCGCTAAAGGAGAAACCATTGAAAACGATTATCCGGAAACCTTTCGCAACGGGGATATCTATGAAGGCTATGTGCCGACGGAGGAAACGGAACGGCGGGAACTCTGGGAAGAACAGGTTCAGGAAATCCTACGCACCGATCTTGAGAAGACCGCTGCCGAAGCGGATGCCATCATAGCGGAAACCCGAAAAACGGATATAAAGACAGCGTGTGATCATTTGGAAAACTACGACTTTTTCAGCGCTTATTATTACTATGTAAATACCGCCTATCGCAAGGGAACCCCTGCGGAGATCAATGCTTATATCGCCGCTAAATTAACAGAAAAGCCGTTTTCCTATTATTTTTCCAAAAAATTTGCAGACTTTGCGGGACTGCATATGGGATTTTTCGCAGCGCTCCTTTTATCCGTTTTGTATTTGCAGGATACCAGAAAACATACTTACGAACTGCTGCACACAAAACCTGTCCGCGCGGAAAGCTATCTTTTGGGAAAAGCGGGCGGCGGCTTTGCCGTCTGTCTGATCGCGCTTGCCATCTTAAATCTGGGATACTGGCTCCTTTGCTTAGTCATGACAAAGGAGCAGGGCTTTACGGTGAGATTAACGGACTTTCTGATAGCGACTTGCCTCTATATCCTGCCAAATATGTTGATGATCGTAAGTGTCTACAGCCTGATTGCGCTGGTATTTAAAAGTCCGCTGCCCGCAGTGCCGCTGCTGCTCCTTTATATCACCTATTCCAATATGGGGTCTTATCGCAAGGACGGAGTTTACGGCTATTATGGCAGACCGCTTGCCATCATGGTACGGTTTCCGGGGACATTTTTTGACACCACGCCCCCGCCGATGGTCTTGTTGAACCAGTGTTTTTTGATCCTTGCCTCAATCGCGATTTTGCTGCTTGCAATCCTTTTATGGAAAAGGAGACCAGTGATGGCAGACGCAAATCTGAAATTTGCGTCGCCCCGTCACATGAATGCTCCGGAATGGAGATTATCATGAGAAAAGAATATAAAATCATTCTGCCGTTTTATAAAATGGCTTACGCGGTCTGCTTTATGATCCTTCTCAGTCTGATCAGAGGCGTGTATGTCAGCTATGAAATCGGCATTGCCTTAGAGCCGCCGATCGCCATCCTTACAGCGGTGTTCTGTGCAGACACCTATGTCACGGAAATCATCACCAAGCGTTCTGAAGTCTGGCGGCTGTATCCTCTGAAAAAGAAACTGCTTGCCATCTACACACGGCTGTTTTTGCAGATATTGTTTCTATTTTTGCTCGCGGCGGCAGGGTACGGATTGTTTCTCCTTTTTCAAAGACCGACTTTTTCCGTAAATGCCGTACAGGAGACCGCACAATTTTTAGTATTCCTTGCAAGTATAATAATCACGATTGCTTTTTGGGGCATTTTAGCAAACACTCTTGCCTGCATGTTTCGTAATATGTGGTCGGCGATCGGTATCTGCCTGATCCTATGGCTTCTGACAAATTCCAGTTTGGGGATACACTATCTGGGAAAATGGAATGTGTTTTCCTACACATTCAGGGAGATGGAAAACGGCGGCGATTACAACTGGCTATGCGGGAAAGTTGTCAGCATTTTTCTGGGAACCGCGGCGATGGCAGCGCTTCCCACAATAATGAAACAAAAAAGATAAAGCGTAGAAACCCATCAGAAAACAGCACGCAAAAATACACAAAGAGCAGCACACGGAAACAAGGAAATAAAAAAAAGCTTCATGAAAAAGTGAGATAAACAAACATTATCGCAGCATAAAGGAGAATACCATGGGAATCAAAATAAAAGATTTAACGGTAACATTTAAGAATCAGGTAATCGCAATCCGTCATGCCAATCTGGAAATCCCGAAAGGCATTTACGGGCTGTTAGGGGAAAATGGCGCGGGAAAAACGACGCTGATGCGGGTGCTTACGACAATACTTGCCCCCACAAACGGCACCGTGACCCTAGACGGCATCCCCTACCGCAAAGAAAATTATGAAAAGATACAGAAAAAGATCGGCTATCTGCCGCAGGAGATCGACCTGTATCCGAATTTAACAGTGCAGGAGTGTCTGGAATATATGGGAAATTTATCAGGCATCCCCAAACGGATATGCAAAGAACGCATCCAAAATTTATTGGAAAAAACCAGCCTGACCGAACACCGCAAAAAGAAGATCCGACAGTTGTCCGGCGGTATGAAACGACGGGTAGGATTGATTCAGGCACTCTTAAACGAGCCGGAATTTTTGATCGTTGATGAGCCCACAACAGGTCTCGATCCGGAAGAACGCATCCGCATCCGCAACCTGCTGGTGGATTTTTCGGAAGGACGCACCGTTTTGTTTTCGACGCATGTGGTGGAAGATCTGGCGGCGACTTGTAATCAGCTTGCCGTTATGAAAAAGGGAGAATTTCTCTATGCGGGGAGCATGAAAGACTTGCTGGCACAGGCAAACGGACATGTCTGGACCTGTAAAGCGGCGGACGAGATTACCGCAAGGGAATTGGAAAAAAAGTATCATATATCGTCAAAACAGTATGTGGGAGGCGAATTGCAGTTACGGCTGATCAGCGAGCGGCCGCCGCAGGTGGAATGCCGCGTTTGTTCGGCAACGCTTGAGGATGCGTATATTTATATGACCAATAAAAAATCGAGATGATGGTATGTATATGTCTGGTAGTTATAAAGCACACTAAATCAGTATATAATCAAACTACCTGCTATTGGGGAAAAATACGGCATGTTTTCTATCTTACAACACGGAGGTAATACCATGACGGAATTAGAAAAATGTATGGCAGGAGAAATTTATGACTGCCACAATGAGGCTTTTTTGTATCTGAAAGAAGAAACAAGGCGGCTGTTAAGAGAATATAATTCCCTAAGATATGAGCAGAAGGAAGAAAAACAAGATATTCTTAACAGGCTGTTTCATCAAATCGATACAAATGTATCCGTAGCGCAGCCCTTTCTTTGCGATTACGGAACGAATATTTCTTTGGGGAGCAATGTGTCAATCAACATGAATTGTACCTTTGTGGACTGCAATAAAATTGAAATCGGAGATAATGTACTGATTGCTTCCAATGTGCAGCTTTATACGGCAACACACCCTGTCGAACTGTCAGAAAGGCTTACACCAAACTGGAATATGGAAACAGGACAGTATTTTTGCCGTACCTACGCATTACCCATAAAAATTGGGAGCGGCTGCTGGCTGGGCGGCGGTGTAATTGTCCTTCCGGGTGTAACAATAGGTGCGGGTTCGGTTATAGGAGCCGGAAGCGTTGTCACAAAAGATATACCGGAAAACTCACTGGCGGTAGGCAATCCTTGTCGTGTCATACGAAAGATCAATGGAGAAACTATGTAATGTGTGTCATTGCATTTACTCCTCTCCGGAACTTTTGAGAAAGTTGAGAGTGGTTTCTCGGCTTTGCGTTTCTTCTCGCTCTGCTTTTATTTTTTGCGAATCATATAAATACCATATAGTCCTAATAACAAATACATTGATAAACAGCAAAGCAAGCCTATTGTCGGATATTGATTACTTTTAGAAAAGCAGAAAGGGATGCCGCACAAATCCACTATAAAATGTAAAATAATCGGTATCCATAAATTTCGGGTTTTGACATAAACCGCTCCAAAGTAAATCCCTAATGCGGCAGCCCAAACAGCTTTGCATATAATCGTCAAAATCGGTTGCCCAAGTGCGCCAAAAATATGTCCAAACCCAAATAGTGCAGATGATATCATAACCGCAAATAATGCGGCATTATTTCGTTTGCCGAACCATTTTTCAATGATATTCTGCAGCAATCCTCTCAGATAAATTTCTTCCATTACTGCAACACCTATGTAATACACAATGCCTTCTACAATCACTCTATATATTGTCGGCTTATGATTGAATGGTGAAAGCCCTATGCAAAAAGCAATTGCCACTATAAGCGTAGCAGCAAGGGAAGGAATACCATATTTCTTCAAATCATTCGGAATATTTTGAAATCGTAATCCAAAATTCCACTCTTTTATAATGGTTTTTTTGCATATATAACATAAAGCAAAAGCCAATACAAAATTTATCATCAAGGAGAAATAAATCGGTTCAATATCCCTAATTTGTATATTGCAGAATAAAGCCGCAGGTAATGCGGTCATTTCCATAAATGTCATTATGATTGTCAGTATAATAACACTGATTGAAATGCGTTTGTTTATCATAGTTTTAATAGACTCCTGTGCTTTGCGGCTTCTCTGCCATTAAACAATACCATTCGATTCTTCAAAAGGTTTATCATCAAACCAAGGGGTTCCCTAAAGGGAACCCCTGTAGTTTTATCTGTTTTTCCATTCCTGATATCCTGCCTCAAATTCTACCGGTGTCAGATTTGTCCGCTTAACAGCCTCTGTCACGGATATCACACCGTCAGAAACGAGGGAATAGAGTGTATGCAAAATTCCTTCTGTGCGTCCTGCCTCCCTTTCTTCTAACCTGATATGGTGCAGCGTCATATAACTCACCTCCCATTCCTCATGTCCCCTGGACTTTTCGACCAGTGAATCCAACTCCCTTGTATATGCGTCTGTCGGCTCCTGCCCGGAGAGATACTCCAGAAAGGCTGCCAGATCCGCCTCTATCCCGGTCTTGTCTCCTGACGCATTGAGGAATACTTTTACCGTCTCATCCCCCAAAATGAGTCCGAAGTCTTCTCTACATCTGCTCTCAAATGTATATATGCTCCTGCCTCGATCAAACGGATCTGAGAGACAGATGAAGATGATATAACTCCTCTTAAGCTGGCGATAAGCGGCGCCCTTTTCAATCAGGTTCAGATCAAGCATTCCCTGATAGTAGCGTGACCGCTTTGGCAAGTCTTTATTGAGGGTGGTCTGCATCTCGATATCGTATACCTCGTCATCTCCCTCAAGATACACATCCAGTCTTACGCCCTTGCCGTCCTCGGTGATCCGGATTGCCTTCTGTATCTCCGGTTGTTCAGGATCTTCCACGGGCCTGATCATCCGTATCTTACGTCCCAGGATCATCTCCAGAAGCTTTCTGCAGACATCCGGATTCGTCTGCATAATCTTTCCAAACAAAAAGTCATCCGACAGTTTTAAGTCCTTATAGGCTTTGATATTTGCCATTTCTTGTTCCTCACTTTCTCTATATTATACTTTACTGCCATTAAATATAACCAGAGAAAGCGCGGACTCCCGCCGATGTTTTTGAGGGATCACCCTTCTTTTTACTGTACGCACCACCCTTTGATATGCGCACTTAAAAATTGAAATTACTATTATTATGATTGGTTATATTATAGCATTTGATCAGAAGCGGCGCAATAAATAGTCACATACCTCTGCACCTAATATAGCGAATAAAACTGATTCTAACTCGTTTTTTCCAGATACACAAATCTTAACTCGTCCGTAATCTGTTCTCCGCAAAAAATATGATAGCCTAATCTTTCATATAATTCGATATTCTTTTTACTTTTGGAACTGGTAAAAAGCTCATATCGTTGCTTCGGATATTCGTTTTCGATTGCAAGCAAAAGCTGTGTGCCAATTCCCTGCCGCTGCTTTTCGGGATGCACCATTAACTTTCCTATAAAAACAGTGCCCTTATCGAAATGCGCTCTAACAGACCCGATTATAATATCAGTCTCGTCTACCGCCTTCAAAATAATACCGTTTTCGTATTCGCTTTCCACCTCTGCTAACGTTTGCTTTAGCGGCGGAATATCGGGATCTTGAAACAGTTTAGCTTCGCTTTGATAAGCAAGATATTGCAGATTCAAAATTTTTTGCAGGTCTGATTTTGTTGCTTTCTCTATTGTCATTTTCACTCCTCCAACTTCGCAATTTTATCCAATCACAACTCCTTCATCTCTTTTACAATACAATCACCGAAAACAAAAACACAAAACAAAGGAGGACAAAAGATATGAACAACACTACATTTTTCGCTTTTGACAACGGTTCTCTCAGGCTGCCATCATCGACTGTGAAATTCGCGGACATTCCCTGGTCAAAACATCCTGAATTTGACGGCGTGGAACTCAAACACATCGTCACCGCCAAGGAAACATCAGGGCAGTTCAGCTATCACCTTGTCCGCATCGCACCTGACAAAAAGATTGGTAATCATACCCACAAGACACAGTTGGAAACACATGAGGTCATCGCAGGTTCCGGGGTCTGTATCCATGACGACGCTGCCATTTCTTATGACACAGGTGTCATTTCTATTCTGCCGGCAGGCGTGCCGCATGAAGTGACTGCGGGAAGTGAAGGGCTTTTCCTATTCGCCAAATTCATTCCCGCACTGTGTTAATATACGTCACTTTTTACCTGCAAACACATTGCATTAAGCAAAGTGCAGGCACAAATCCCACAGTTGAAAGTGCAATTCTCAATCATTCATAACAGGCAGCGCTTATATTCCCTCGGCGTGAGTCTGACAATCTTTTGAAAGCATCTGTCGAAGTGGCTCTGGTCGCAAAAACCTGCGGCATAGGCTGCTTCGATTACGCTTTCTCCCTGTTCCAATAATCTCTGTGCCTTTCTCACCCGACACTGTATCTGAAACTGATGCGGCGTCAAACCGCAGACCGCCTTAAACTGCCGAATCATATGATAAGGGCTGATCCCGATATGATGTGCCATTTCTTTAATCGAAAAAGCATTCTCAGGCGATGACAAAATCAACTGTTTCAACCGCCTGACGTCTGCTGCTGCCATCTCTGTTCCGTCTTCATGAGATACCTTGTCCGCTGTTTGGCTATCCCGATCAGACATTCTACCCGCTGTCTTTCCATTGACCGCGCTGAATGCTCTGACCACCACATTTCTGCTGTCTTCATCAACCATTTTGTCAACAGCCACACAAAGGCACACCATAGAATATGGCGTATCTCCGACTGTCACAATCGCATGAGACGTATCGGGCGGAATGCAGAAATGCTCACCTGCCTGATATTGTCTCTTTGTCCCATCACATATTATGCACAGTATTCCCTCAAGGAGAAACCCGAACGTCATATGCGCGGTATGCGTATGACTGGGATAAGACATGGTGGCATCTTTATAATAAATACATTCTATATGCTCATTCTTTTGACTATATTGAATATGGCTTTGCATAGTTTTCTCCATTTCTACGCTGCTTTTTGCGAGAGCGCGCGCTGAGAATTTCTTCTCACGCTAACCTTATAAATACTTTTCGATTGTCCCCTGTTCGATCACCTTTTTCCCAATCAGCGTAATCGCCTGCTTCGGACAAATATTGACACAGCGATAGCACATTGTGCATCTTTCTTCCGCCACCGCTCTGCCTTTTTCTATTCTCAGATTTTTCATCGGGCAGGAATCTGCGCATTTACCGCATCCGATACATTTGGCGGAATCAACCTTTAATCTGTCCGAATAGTTCCGCGTCTTATGATAAAAATAAAGCCGCTGACCAAGTAACCCCGCCATGCGATACCAAAATCCAATCCCTTCCTGCGGCGGCTTTCCATTTTTTATTTCGCGCACAGCTTTGTGAATCTTTTGCTCCGCCACAAATTCCGATGATCATCGACAAAATCCGCAACCATTTTCGGGAGATTACTGTACTGTACCGAATAAGCAAAAATCAATTCTTCC
Source organism: Lachnospiraceae bacterium UBA3282 (assembly GCA_002361735.1). Taxonomy (GTDB): domain Bacteria; phylum Bacillota; class Clostridia; order Lachnospirales; family Lachnospiraceae; genus UBA3282. Next base: position 14,422 of record DETS01000113.1, read on the forward strand.
GCCGCTTCTATGTATTTGGTAACAGCCGCATCCTCAAGCGGATACGCCCTCGCTTTTTTGTCGTATTCATGTAAAAATACTTCGACTGCATGCTTGGAATTTCCGGTTCCGCTGAAATAGATTCCTGTCATTTTATAATCTCCTGTTTCCGCAATAAAAACTAATCCTGCAGCCCCTTATTGATTCTCGCTTTAATCTTCTCAATCTTCTTCAATGCTTCTTCTGTTTTTTGAGATGTTATCAGTTCTTCCACTTCCTCCCAATTTTCAAGCTGTCCCCGCAAATTATCTTTCCACTGATTATCTGTCATTCCCATGGTTTCTTCTGTCTTCATCTCTTTTTTCTCCTATCCCACCGTCAAATCCTCTACCACAACCCCCAGCGCCATCAGCTTCGCTTTTGCCTTACATAACTGAATCGATATTTCTTTATCTCTGTCCTCTGCTTTCTGGATTCTCTGCAAATCGGTATAAATATCAATCAAAACCGCCATTTGTTCCTTTTTTGTCATCCTCGTTTTCTCCATCTTACTTTCCTCCTTCCACATATTCAACATTGCTTATACAAATTATAAGCAAAACAGAATGTGCGGTCAAGGGTCAATTTTCATTCGAAATTTCCCCTGCTTATCGAAAACAATAATTCAAATTCCCAAAGCGAATCTCATCCCCCGGTTCAATCTCCACCGTCTCCTGCGGCTGCATCCGCAGTCCGTTTCGATAGGTCCCGTTGGTGGAGTTCATATCGATCAGCATGACCCTGTCTCCCACCTTTTCAAAGCGCGCATGGATGCGGCTCACAGAGTCATCCGCCAGCGCGCAGTCCACACAGCCAGCCATCTTTCCTACCGTGTATGGAAATTTCGTTAAGGTGATATGTTTTTTATTCTTCTTATCAAGCGCATACAATTTATATTCCACCAATTGCGCGCTGTCGAAGAAAACGGTATCTGTGCAGTCCCCCGTTTCCTGCTCCCGCATCGGCATCTGCGGCGCCGCAGGTTTCATTGGCGCGGCCGGATTGATCTCCATCTGCCTGCTCAATACCTGCTCCAGAGAAATGGGTGTCTGCTCCACTCGGTAAAAACTTTCCTCGCTCGGAAAGGATTCTACATTTTCCATATCTCGTTTTGGATTAATCTCCCTTACGCCGCCTTTGATCGTACCGATCACCCCTGCCAACAGGCAGACGGCAAGCAGACCGCCGCAGCCAAGAAGCATCATGATTTCCTGCTCTGCCAGTTCATAAAATCCGTAAATATATGCAATCCCGGCGATTCCCAAAATGGAAAATACTGCCAATACGGGATAAAATAGATTCCTCTTTTTTGTAAGTACAGACGTCTTCTCCTCAAACAAATTGCCTTCACCTTCCTCCACATTCTCCGAAGGGAAAGATGGTACAAACGCCGAAGTAACTGCCTTTGCATCAGAATCCGCAGGCGGGGAAGGAAATGCCACGACCTTCGTCGCTTCTTTATCCGTCGGCGTCTCCTCGTCTTCTCCCAAAAGAAACAGCGCATCCTGCAAGGAAAAACCGCTCCCCTCCATTCTCTCATAAATAGTGTATACCGCATCCGCAAGCTTCTCATCTCCGCCGTCTAAATGCTCTAACAAAAAATCCATCAGCGCCTCGTAGGGCTTTTCCGTCTCATAATCGGGATAATACAGCCCGACGTATTTTTTACGGGACATATCATAATAAATATGCTCCGGCAAAAGCACCAAACGGGATTCCTCCATGAAGCAATCTCCCAACCCACAATAAATCCCATAAAGCTGCTCAAACAACTCCTTTATCTGCTGCGCGGTCATCTTTCTGTCCCGATACAGCCCTTCCAGCGTTGCGCGAGAACTGATATCGTAATAAAAATATCGTTCGCCGTTCACGTGCCGCAGGGAACAGCGTAGGATGCCTTCTATCCGCCCGGATGTAAGAAGCCTGCACTGATAACTTGTTTCCGTCTGCTTCCCACACCGTAAAATCATATAATTATGTTTATAGTCCTTAAAATATCTTGTTTCCAACATTGTGTTTTCTCCTATTGATTTCCGTCAGTTTCTCAACAAACTCCCCACAAACCTGCACTTCCGTATGATTTTCGTCGGATTGGCAATCTGTGCTTTCGCGCGGGTCGTAATTTTCCAGCCCGCTTCTCCGTGCATGGTAAAAATCTGTCGGATCGGCACCTTCACCTGACACTCCCCTGTCACGCTGGTGGTATTGCCGTTTTTATCGACCGTTCCTTTTACTTTTCCTACGCCAAAGTATTTCTTTCCGAACTGTTTTTGCATGTTTGCGTTTATGTACGGCACCACCTGCTTCTCATCCTTTTGAATGCTCCCCTTAAAACAAACGGTGTATGCGTCCTGAAAGAGTACGCATTTATCATAGGTATAAAAAGACAGGTAGATCAAAAGCACAAAGACAAACATCGTCCAGGTAATTAAAAAAGTTGCTTCCAGCGTCATGTACCCTTTCGCACATTTTTTCATAAACATAACATGACCCCCATTCCCAAAAGGAGAAACGGACAAAACGGAATCTCCTTATCACGCCTTATTTTCCGAAACACAAGTAGAACGAGCGCTGCCACCGACTCGATCAAAAGCCCCACCAGCAGGATCAGAAAACAGCGGGAAAAATCCAGAAACAGTCCAATCATGATGAGCACCCAGCCATCCCCGTAGCCCACTTTTTCTCTCGTGACAAAACTCAACAGCCAAAACGCCACGCCCGGCACCAAAGACAACACTACTGACAGCAGTCTTACTTCTCCCATCACGCCTCCTGCACGAAAGCAGATCGCAGTCAGCATTCCCAGCCACACTACTGCCAGGGGAATCTGTTTCTGCAGACCGTCAAAGACTGCGCAGACTGCCAGAAAGAAAAATAATAGAATCTCTATCCACATTTCGAACACCTCCCCCTTCCGCCGACTTCTGAAAGCGGCACTGTATAGATCGTACGCTTTAGCCCCGGGCAATTTAATTGGCTGTGATAACTGCTGCCATAATGGGTGATATACACCTCGCCCTCCGGAAATGCACCGCACAAGCCACAGGGCGCATACTTTGCTCCCGATTCGTTTCTTTGATTTTTTACCGCTCCCGCAGGTACCGCCTCCACCGACGGATTCAAATAGCTGCAATCTCTGTTCAGATGATAAACCGTCCCCGTCTCCGTGATAAACACCATCGGATCTTCCGCCGTCATATCTCTCACTGAGCCGGAAGCATCATACCCCGTCCACGCCTTAGCATAATAGCGCTGTGATAGGCGAAATCCGTCAAACCCCAGCAGATCCACAAAAGGCTTCACGCGATAGCTCACCTGCAGATCAATGATATCGCCCTCCTCCATCACGGAAGATCCCGCAAAGGACAAACCGCCTGCCCCGCCTTTCACACAGGAATCAGAAAGATACTTGCTGCCAACACCGGCGATTACCTGTCCTCTGGCATATGCACTGCTTAAGGCAACACTGGCAAGCCCCTCCGGCAGCACGCCCTCCACCGTGTTTTCGTAGCTATAACCCGCAAACGCCATCTTGTTTCCCACCTGATGCAGCACCGCGCCGATTCTGCTCTGCGTACCGATAATGTTCACCGCAAACAGTATGTTCAGTACCACAAACAAAAAGAAGGGCAGGGCAAAAGCCGCTTCCAGCGTCATCGATCCTCTCTTACGGGAGAAGATAAGAGATGCCCTCTTTGCAAATTGCATGGCAAAAGAATGTATTTGACTATCTTGATGTGCTTCAAGATATGCCCGGAGAGAATGTGCTGTCGTTTTATTTTTATATGGATGTTTTAAGTTTCCAAGCCGCAAAAAGGGCATCTCTTATCACCTCCCGTTCAATAAAATCCATAGCGTCTGGTCATCTCATAGGAATATCCGAAACGGCTGCTCACGGATGTGTTCGCCAAAAACGAATCAAAACACGCATCCATCCGAAAGGCTGCATTACCGGGCGTCTGACGGATATCCATCTCCATAACGTCCATGGCACGCTCCGTCCTTGTCTCCGCATCTTGCAAAAACAACATGATCTGTAAATATTCCTTATAATTTAATCCCGTTCCGCCCTCATCCTGCGTCAGGCTTCCCCTCGCATTTTTAATGCAGTTGATTCCTGTTTTCCAGTCGGCCGCGGTTTTCCATATCGGCACCCTGCCGCCGCTAAGCAGCGTTTTAACGTCCTGCAGACTCTCCACATAAGCCCAGGCAAAGAGGATCAGATATTTGACAGGCTCCATCAGCGCAGGCATCAGTATTACTGCCGAGAGCACTGCCGCCATTGCCTGTGCTTCCGCAATTTTAGCACTATCTGTGAGAATATAAAGCACATTTGCCACCTCCCGCCACATCAGCAGCCGCTTTGCCACTTGTTCCAAATTCTGCCAGTCTGTATCCTTTCCCATCAATAGATATTCGATCTGGTACTTCATCCGTGACTTATCCAATTCTTCCCCATAGTAGCCGCATTTCTCAAACAGATAGGTCTGAAAAACCAGTTCATTGGCATCACCTCCTGCCTCCACCGCCTCCGCGCAAAGCCCCGTCCCCTGCATCCTTCCCGGACGATGCGAAAAGTACGTTCCAAGATCAACTTTTACTGCGGATACCACAGACGGATCCTCCAGCACCAGATTCAGTACGCCGCTTCCTCTGAGTCCATTCACGGCGTCAGCGGGATTGTTCAGGGGCACTTCTTCATATTTACCCTCCTCCACTTCTACCTCAGGCAGCCCGATCGCTTCTATCTCTGCCTCGTACCCGCTGCGCATCGCACCCACATCCGTCGAATCGAGCCCGAAGCCCTGCAACAGCCCGACATTTCCCGTTATCTTATCCAAAACCGCACTGAGCGGATAGTCATTCATGTAATCCGTAGCCTGCCGTTTTAATACCGCCCCGCCCCCATCCGAAGCGACAGAATACTCTAAGATCTTGGCAAGTCCCACATTCATCGCCAGAAAATCCTTGCTGCCAAATACGCGGCCTCCCTTCCCCGGCTCCAAGTTTTTCTGCATAAAATTGCGCAGATGTCCTTCCGTGTTTGCAATCGAAGGATGAGACCCGCAGTAGGAGGTATCCACAAACAGCAGATCATACTGCTTCAGGAGTTCTCTGTGATATTCAGCCAAAACGGAATTCATACCGATATCCGTCACACATTCAAATTTCATGCGGATGGCACTGATCCGTGCCCCTTCTATTACTGTGAATACAAGGGACAGGATCAATGTGAGGGATAGGGATAGAAATACCGTTATGTATCCCCGCCTCATTCCATTACCGTGTTGCTGTCCTTGGTGATTTTTTCAAAGACCTTTTTCACCAGAGACTGCAGCTGTGTTTTGAAAATGATGACCAGACCGATCAGCACCACGATGATCAAAATGATCTCCACAGTGCCCATACCTTCCTCCTCCCGAAGAAAGGCTCTAAATCCTTTCAGTTTCCCATTTTCGTGCTTTGTAAACATACGCTTTCCTCTCTTTCCGAAGCATTTTCCGCTTCTGTTTTTTATATAAACCCGTTTTCTCCCGCAGTAAACTCAAATTTACTACAGTGTAAAGGAGAAATATGCCGGGATTATAATAATGACCATAACGACGCAAAGCATCATCATCATTGGCATCAGCAACTTGGTACCCGCTTCCTCGCCCAGTTTTTTTGCTATGTTTTTTCGCTCTGCAAAAGCATTGTCCGCCTCCTGCCGAAACATCCGCAGCAAATCATTGCTCCCCTTCCTGATATTCTGTGAAAGAAGGGTTGACAGCTTACTGTATGCCTGCACCTGACAGCGTTTGCCGAAACGCTCATAAGCTTCTGTTTCCGGTCTGCCGCTCTGCAGCTCATAGCAGGTGATCAAAATTTCCTCGTAAACATATTTTTTTCTTTGCTCCCGCTGCTTTTTATAATCCTCGCCCATCTTAAAAAAGGCGTTGCGGATCGTCATACCCGCTCCCATATAAAGCGCAAGTTTATTGACGATCTCCGGATAATCCAAAAGCAGTTCCTTTTTTCGTGCCTCCAGCTTCTGGTCTATCTCTCTGCCTTTTCCCCAATAGAGAGCCCCGGCCCCGATCAGCACCAACAGCAGAAAATAACCGCTGCTGTCATCTATGATCTCCCTCCACACGATTGGTTCCGAACCGAGTCTGTCCGGCAGCGTCATGCCCTCCTCATTCTTTGTACTCTCCTCACGCTCCTTTAGCAGATTCTCTATGCGACTGCGGATCGCCTCCTGCGGCGTGTAGACCGCCGGGTTTACCTGCACCGGAAATTGACACTCTCTGCGCCAATCCTCATAGCGAAACTGTGCCGTCAAAGTAACGATCTCCCCCTCTGTCAGCTCTTTATTGTGCACCGTCCCGTCCGTATCCACCAGAGAATAGGCACTGCTTTCCCAACTAATCTGAAAAGGATACTCTGTAAGCTCTGAGACCAAACTCAGATTCTTACGCACATCTTCGAGTTTTTCGTTTTCTCCCAAAATGACTGCGGGAAAAAGCGCCTGTGCCTCCTCATACTGTTTTTCCAACTCCTGTGTCGTAAATTTTCTCTCCTCCACGAGATAATCAAACATCTCCTCCTGTATCCCGGGAATCTCCGCCACCAGTCCCACCGCTATCTCTCCCTCTCCGTAAGTATTTCTGGGAAGATAGATGCCGTCGATCAATTGCGGACTGCTGTGAGCACTGACCCAGACTGCCAGACAGAGCAGATCTCCCACAAACACCACCATTAAAATCATGCTGTAGAGTGAAATATAATGTTCCTGCACCTGTCGCTCCGCCGCAATCTGCGGCTGCAAAGTCTTTAACTTATCGCCAAGCTGTTTTTCAAAAAGCTCCCGCTTCCAATTTTGTTCTCTGTTTCCTTTTCCGCTTCTGCTCTGCTTGTTACTGCGCAGGATATATGCTGCCATTTTTTGAAAAGGATTTCCCGCCTCTCTTGCGGAGAAGAAAAATAAAAGCAAATAGCCCGCCAAAATAAACACATATATATATAACATAAATCGTCCCTTTCCTATCGCAATGTCGTCATTTCCAACTTATCTATATTCTGCACCTTTTCTTGCTTGCCGCTTACACCTCTATTTCCACGATCTTTTTGGAAAGCCGCCACGCCGCTCCATAAAAGGCAAGGCAGACCGTCATCACCACGATTCCCACAAGATTATGATAAAGTACGTCAAAAAATCCTTTTGAGGTCGTACCAATATAGAAAATAATCAGAAACGGCACCAGATTCATGATTTTTTGTTCCATCTTTTTTGCGCTGATCATCAGCTGAATCTCTTTATCCGTATCAATTTTCTGCTCGATCACCTCAGCTGTCTTTTCCAGGATTTCCGTGAGATTGCCGCCGCTTTTTTTGGCGATGAAAAAGACGTCCGCAAACTGCATGATATCCGGAAGGTGACTGCGCATCCCCAGATCATAAAGCATTTTTTCCAACACCACATTATTATCCATGCCTCGTATCATATGGCGTATTTCCAAAGCTATGGGGCTGTCCGTCCCATAGAGCGGCTCCATGTCCCGATACGCCTCCCGCAGTGCATTTTCGATAGAATAGCCCGCTTTCATATTGGCGGAAAGCGAAAGCACCAGATCTTTGAACTGTACACTCAGCTCCTGCCTGCGCTTTTTGGAAAGCTCCCGTTTTTTCTCCTTTACGAAGAATCCAAACAATGGCAGCAAAAGCACACAGGCAAGGAGAGACCGATAAAAGAAATAGCCGATCGCCAGGATGAGCAGCCCGCCCTCCAAAACGGCAAGGATGCCTTCCTTTGCTGAAAAATGATATTCACCATAATCCGGCAGCCTGTAATTTTTCGACATAGCCCAGCTCTCCTTTCTTTCTCAAAACGCCCTGCAATTTCCCATCCGCTGTCTCCCCCTCCTCCTCAAAACGATAGAGGGGAGCAAGCTGTATTTCCCCGTCCTTATAGTCCGTCACTTCCACGATTTCCAAAATCTTTCTGCTCTTATCACGAAGCCTCCCCAAATGGACAATGACATCAATGCCTGACGCGATCTGCTGCCTGATTGCTGTTAACGGAATCTCCATTCCCATCAGAATCATATTTTCCAGACGGCTCAACATATCCCGTGCGCTGTTGGCATGACCTGTAGACATCGATCCGTCATGTCCTGTATTCAGGCACTGCATCATATCAAAGGCTTCGCCGCCGCGCACCTCCCCGACAATAATCCTGTCCGGGCGCATTCGGAGGGACGTTTTGATCAGATCCCTGATCGTGATCTCCTGACAGCCATCCACATTGGCGTTCCTTGTCTCCATGCGGACGATATTTCGTATATTGATAAGCTGTAGCTCCGCACTGTCCTCAATGGTAATGATGCGTTCCTCCTGCGGGATATAGTTTGACAGCGCATTGAGGAAGGTTGTCTTCCCCGATCCCGTCCCGCCGCTGATAAAAATATTGTATTTTGCCCGCACCAGCCTGCTTAACCACTCACATACCTCGTCGGTAACGGAACCAAAGGAAATCAGATCCTCCATGGTAATCGGTTTGTCGGGAAAGCGCCTGATGGTGACGATGGGACCGTTTAACGCCACGGGATTTAAAACCACATTCACACGGGCACCGTTTTGCAATCTGGCATCCACAATGGGAGATGCCTCGTTGACCGTGCGGTTACAGTCCGACACGATCTGCTGGATCACATTCTGCAGCTTTTCTTCGCTCTCAAACTGCAGTTCACTTTCCAACAATCTTCCCTTTCGTTCGATAAAGATATGGTCGGGTCCGTTGATCATGATCTCCGTAATTCCGGGATCGTCCACCAGCTCCTGCAGCACATCCAATTTGCGGACGGCATGAAAAAGTTCTTTCCTGAGTCGTCCCCGCTCCTGTAACGATAAGGGGTGCTCTCTGCTTTCCCTGATGAGCATTTCATCGATCAGATCCCGAATCTCCTCATCGCTGCTCTCTTTGGAATAGTCAATGCTTTCCAATAATTTTTCCCGCAAAATGCGCTTTCTGTCTTCCACACAACCCGCCATGCCAAACCTTTCCTCCCTTTCCATCCATGAGAAACCTGCTTTTTTCACTTACTGTCCACAGATATCCTCACTGATGATCGCCCTTACATACTTTGCCAGCTCTCCATGCGTCATCATGTCAAGGCTTGCCGGCAGCTCCTTAAACATTGGAAAGCGGCACTTTACTGTCTTGTCCGCGATCTCATTCCATTCATTTGCCAAAAGCATCTGTTCATACTGCCGCAGTTTTGCCATCGCAAAGGGGTCTTCCCTCGTGATCGTGTAGATCTTGTGACAATTTTTCAACAGTTCAAACAACCCTTCCATGCCTTCATCCAAATCAAGTATCAGATACTCATATTCCCCGATCGCCGCAAGATCCCGACACAGCGCCAGCCACTGTTCTCCCGGCACCTCCCTGATCCCGAGAGCGTACTGCATGGGCGGTATATAATCCAGTCCTCCCGCATTCTGGATGATGGCTGGAAGGCGCAGCGCCAGCTTTTCCCTTGCACTCTGAAAATAGTACACGACATCCATCATATCTGACTGATACTCTCTGCGCAGAATCTCGCCCAGCCCGGAATACATCTCAAAATTCAGATACAGTGTCTTATGCTCCTTTGCCAAAAGCTGTCCCAGCGTCAGTGCAAAAGAAGTTTGCAGACATCTCTTGACCGGTGAATAAATACCAATCATTTTTGCTTCCGTATCCGATGCTTCCAGGCGTTCTTTCCAATCTTCCCCCTCTGCAAGCCCTTCCAAAACTGCCTGTACCACTTTCTCGGGACTTTGATACTTACTGATACAACACAGGTCCGCCGCTGTCTGCGTTTCACTCTCCTGTAAGACAAACAGCTGCGTCACCTGCTTTCTGACATATTCTTCTTTCAGCAGCTTCCAGGCGCTTTCCGCAATGAGTAAAACAGCAATTTCCTCCCGTCCCGCAAACCGTTCCAATTCCTCCACCGCAGTAAACAGATGTACCGTGTAGGGCAGCTTTACCTTCTCCAAAAAGTACTCTGCCATGCGAAAAGCATATCCTTCTTCCATGTCACAAATCGCCATGATTTTTTCTTTCAAAACAATCCTCCCATTCTGCACACCGCACTGAAAAGAACCGGTACCGCAAAGTGGATCTTATTTTTACAGTAGGTGTGATAATCCCTGTTTCGCTCCTCTCCGTAAGGTTTTATGCGCCTGCTCCTTATGGTCTCATGCAGATACGAGAAGAAATACAGAAAACTTTCTCTCCCGTTTCGCTCCGCAATCAGTTTTGCAAGCGAAAACACCGCGCCGATCACAAAGGCTCCTGCCATGATATACGCCAGATCCCTCGCCCCATAAAAGCATCCGATCATCACAAACAGCTTGACATCGCCTGCGCCCATCACGCCGATCTGAAAGAGGGGATATAAAAGCAGAAATGCCAGAAACACGGATGGCGGAACAGCCCATAGGTCCCGGCCGGATAAGATACCGCAGAGGATTCCCGATGCAATGCCCAGAAGGATAAAGCCATTGGGGATCCGATCCGTTTTCAGATCGGACAATGCCGAAAGAAAGAGCAGAAGCAATAAAATAGATTGCCAGTTATTCAGTCCAATAAAACCGCCTCCTTTTGTTGTAAATTTTTAATAGCTCGACTCAATGAAATAATCGGGAGAACTTCCCTGCGCCATACGGCATGATCGTGGAATGAAATGCCACGTAGAATTTCTTGAGTTGTGAATTGAATTATAGCACATATAAAATGCTTGTCTATAGC
>DETS01000113.1:25470-39249 GCA_002361735.1 Lachnospiraceae bacterium UBA3282
ATAAAATGCTTGTCTATAGCATTTTCATAAAAAACTTAATTTTGTGAATACCTTACAAAATTTTGAAGAAATGAATCCCATAAAGTACCGCAACCCCAGGAAAACCAAGGACTCCGGATGTCAAAATCGTAAACGGATTAATCCCCACCATCACTTGAATCTGCCTCTGCGCCAGCATGTAATTTATCGCGTAAATACCGATCGTGCCCATCACCGCGCGCAGGATAAAATTAACCAGCCATTCAACCTTTCGCCCCATCGCTCCGATTCCCAAAACAATCAGACAAACCGCTAAAATTGCCGCAACACCGCCAATATTTCCCATATGACTTCTCTCCTCTTTTTCACATCGTCAGGCTTTTTCTAACGCCGAATCATCCTGCAGACTTTACTATATCTTGTCTTTCTTTACACGCTATGCGCGGACAGTCCGCAATATGACCGGAATATTTCTGGAAAAACTTACCTAAAATGAAAGTAACAGAGTATAAATGCCAATATGAAAAAGAAAGGTGGATTTCAGATGAGAGTGATTTTCAGACAAAGCCCCTGTATTCCGGCAGATTCGGACATGATTGTGGACGGGCATAGACCGACCCTAAGAGAAGAACTGATCATGACAAGACGTGCCTTAGAAAACGCATATGCGGGTTTTGACAATGCCACGGAACCGGACCTGATTGACTGTTATATTTATGAACTAAATTCCGTAATGAAGCGGTATAAATATCTGCTGAAAAAGGCAGCGGAAACTGATCCGCTGCCTGATGAAGAACACGCTGAAACTATACGCTGAATCCCCTGTTTGCAGCGGGATCCGCGGCATTTTCCATAAGATTATCCCTGCCATAGGTGAGACCCGCGTAAACAGTCTGCGCATTACCCATAACAGGACCTGTCATGTCTTCCCCCTCGATCTTTCTGTAGGCTGCTGCCAGATTTTCCAGCACCGGGCGGACATGCTGCAGATTTTCTTCGTTGTTGTACAGAGCTGCCTTTGCCACCTCTCTGTTGATATAGAGGTAAAGCTGTAAGAGATTCTGTGCCACTTCATACTCCAGATGCAGGGAGTCCATCAACTCACACATACAACCCTGTATCCTGCGTACGGCATTCTTGAATGCCGATCTGTCGCCTGCGGCAAGCGCCTCTGACGCCTCATCCACATATTGCAGCGCCATCTCGTAGAGAATCGTGATCAGCTGCGTTTTGTTTGCCTGCGTGATTCGCAGGGTATATTCCTGTTTTAATTCCTTGGTCATCGTTTTTCCTTTCTACTGTAATAATTGTAACACCTGCGAAGGTCTCTCGTTCGCCTGTGCGAGCATGGAAACTGCCGCCTGAGAAATCACCTGCTCGGTGGTATAGTTTGTCATTTCCTCCGCCATATCCACATCCATGATACGGGAATAGGAAGCTGTCATGTTTTCATTAGAAACTGCCAAATTGTTGACGGTATGCTCTAAACGGTTCTGGTATGCGCCCAGTCTGCTGCGTGCATCCGATACATAAAGAATCGCGCCCTTGATCGCCCTATTTCCGTCCGCACACTCTTCCACCGTCGTCATCTTTAAATCCGTCAGGTTCATTCTGTCCAAAGAAATGGTAGGAATGCGGATATCAAGCTGCTGCCCTTCATTGGCGCCGGTCTGGATATCCATCGTGCCGATGCCCGTGAGATCTATGAGAAGACTCTCTGTCTGTGTACTGCCCGAATTGCCCGAATTCGTAAAGTCCGGAATGTTTACATCCGGAGGCGAAACCGGCTTTGCGATATCAAGTGTCAGCTGAAAATTCAACGGTCCCTTAAAGGTAATCTTATTTCCGGCAATCTCCGAAATCTCTACCCCTTTCGGAAATGCCTTACTTGTATCCGTTGGAGTAACTGTGTCGTTATACGTAGCCGTATCGATCTTACCTGTACCGTCCGTCTTAAAAGTGACCGTCAGAGCGCCCGCCGGAAGCTCATACTCCTTCGCAATCACCTCATCCGAATAGTAATCCACTTTTACGCGGTGATCATTCGTATAGCCCCGCAGATCGAAAGACCCGTCGAGAAGCGTCTGTCCGTTAAACTGTGTATCCGTAGAGATACGGGTAATCTCCTGCTTGAGCTGTTTCACTTCTTCTTCGAGCGTCATGCGGTCCCCGGTGGTAAGCGTTCCCGTTTCCCCTTTGACTGCAAGCTCATTCATTCTCTGCAGCATCTCGTGCACTTCCGTCAGGGCACCGTCCGCCGTCTCGATCACGGAAATACCGTTATTGGAGTTCTGCGTCGCTGCGCCGAGACCCGTGATCTGGGTATTCATTCTCTTACCAATGGCATAGCCGGAAGGATTATCCTTTGACGTCGTCACCTTAAGACCGGATGAGAGTCTGCCCAAAGATTTAGACACTTTGTTGTCTGACGCATTAAGTGCATTGCTTGCACGCATCGCCGCCGCGTTATAACTGATTTTCATATGTTTTCCTCCTTTATACTGTCAACGCCGTGATAAACGACTTTGCTATCAAATACAGATCCGCCGTCTGCGCCTGCGTCTGTTCCTCGGAGAGCGCCGCGTAATCCTCATCCGCGATCTCCCTGCTGTAAAGAACTGCCACACTGCCAACCTGCGTTTCTTTACCGTCCGTGCCGGGAACCGCCAAAGACCTCTCCAGCGCCTCCTGTCTGTCGCACAGCCAATCCGTTCCCTGTCTGCTGTCGCAGGCAATATAACCTGATACGGTCTGCTCCTTTAAGGAAAAGCGCGCCGTAATCTGTCCGTATTCTTCCGTCTGTGCCGTGATGCTCACCTTTCCGCTCTCGCTGCCATGAAGGACTTTTAGGTTAATGGCTGTCAGTTCCCCGTTGATCTCCACGGGAATCTGATAATTCTCCTCCTTAGAAAGGCTGCCTGCCAGTGCAAGCTGCTTTTGGCAGCTCTGTAAGGTCCGCAGATCCAGATAGCTTTCCGCACCTTCGATTGCTTCCTCCAAAAGCGCCTCATAGCCCTCACTCAACTCCCTGCAGGCTTCTTGTGCGCTGTCCTTATCTGTCAGACCCTCGAGCAATCTCTCCGCTTTCGGCTTTCCTTCCGCTGCGCCTGCGCTATCTTCCAAATCCCGCAGCTTCCGATACAATGCACCGGGCTTTTTGCGAAGCGCCGTCGCTGCCTCCAGATAATTCGCCGTCACGGGCTGCTTGTAGGCGATCAGCTCCTGCACCACAGCCTGCTCGACATTCTCCAATCCGCGGAAAGACTGCAGCTGTTCCTGTATGTATGCCTGTTCCAGATCCGCGTCCGCCGCCTGTTCCTGCAAGGCTTGCGCAAATGCTTCCATGGAAGTCTGCGCCTGCGGCTGTGCGTCGGTCAGCAGCTCCGGCTCTAAAGAATCGGCAATCTGCCCGGCAAGCATATGATAGTAGCTCTCCGCATTCTCCGACGGCTGATGCTCCTGCCCCTCGCCCGAAGCGCCTTCGTCTGCTTTTTCCTGTCCCAGCCCGGGGAATCCTGCAAGAATCTGATCCGTAATGGATTTCCCCGTGTTCACGGTATCCACACCGCCAAACCCGTCGCTCACCCGATAGTCCATGCCCTGCTTTTTCGTGCTGCGCATCGCTGTCAGGAGATTGCCAAATGAAATCTCGGCGCCCTCTTTCAAAAGGCTGCCTACCGCCGCGTCATCCGTTTTTTCCAATTGGCGGAACATTCGATAGATGCCGATGTAAGCTTCTCTCTCCTGCTCGCTGACCGCATGGTTCTTTTCCAACTTATATAAAAACTTACTGAATTTCTCGGTTCTTTCTACATCATCCGCACCGCTCTCATCAAGGTAACCGTTGAGTTCCGAAAGAGACATCTCCAGCGGATTTTTCCCATCCCGAATTGCCTGTAAGGAAGCCGCCGGCGTCATTCTGCGAATCGTCTGCTGCAGCTCCATATCGTACTTTTTAACGGCATCCATGTTTTCATGATTGATATCCATGCTGTTGTAGCCCAAGATCCGCACTGCCTTGCGATTTTCTTCGTTCGTCTCAAGTCCCATGTCCGTAAGGATATCGTCTACATTGCGGAAGGCTTTGCGAATGGAATCTCCCAGATCCGCCCTCGGCGCCGTCATCAGCGCCTCATAGGACTCCCCTGCCGCCTCGTAAGCCGCTCTGAGCGCCACACCTTTTGTATGTACGCCGTCAAGCGTAATCGCTTCTGTGCCGTCCACATACTGTCCCAGCACTGCTGCCGGCAGATAGGGAATCTCTGACAGCTTAGCCTGTACTTCCTCGTAAAGCGCTGCTTTTGTGGCGGCTGCCGCCGCATCGGGCTCCCCGAACAGCCTCTGATTCTGCTCCTGCTCTAACTTCTTTAAAGCCTCCACCAGCGCTTCCAGTTCTGTAGTGTCTATCGCATAACCGCTCGCCATCAACTTGCGGTTTGCCTCAATCGTCATCATCAGGCGGACTTCCTCAAGCTGCCGCCGCTGCGTAACAGCCTCCGTCGTGTCAACTGCGACCTCACCTCGCTGCGCTGCTCCGTCGCGATCGATCTCCTCCTGCGCCTTTGTCAGATTCCGCAAGGTTAATGCCTTATCCTCTGCTGCCACACGGTCAGCCGCCTCGTCTGTGATTTTTCCGAACGCTTCCACATAGTCAGCTGCTTTTTCCAATGCACTCCTGCCGTCAGCCAGATCCGCGTCCCCGGCCTTTTTCCCATCGGCAATCGCTGCCGCCACTGCGGATAAAAGCTGCTCTCTGCTCTTTGGCTGACCGGATTGGTCAATTTTATGGAGAGCCTCCACGGTTTCTGTCGTCAAAGGAACACCCACGCCGATCAGCCACTGTGCGCTCTGCACGTTTTCTTCGCTGACCGCAAGCCCGGCATCCTCCAATACACGCTCAATCTGGGGACGAAGCTGCTCCCAGTTATACTCCTCCGCCTTCTTCGCGTAATAACCGGTATTGTCCGCCTGATAATAGCCGTGGCTCTGGCGATTGCTGTCCGCAGCCGCGCTGTGTCCTGCCAGATAGAGATTGTCGATGGTGGGTTCCATGCGGTTCTCCACCATATACTTGACAGTGCCCTCGTCCGGCGCTCCCGTCTGCACGGCTCTCTCAAAGGCATCCTTCGCCGCCCGTACATTCTCCTCCGTGAGCGGAATGTCATGCGCCGCAAACTGTCTGGAAAGTTCCTGCGCAAACGCCTCGCTCCCTGTGATCTGCGCCAGAGTGTCCGCATCCAAGTCATCAGTGTAACCCGTTACCTGCGTACCGCCTTTTACAAGCGCCGCCTTGATTGTATCGACAATGGTAACAACTTCTTCGATTTCCATATCGCCGGGATGATATCCTTCCTGCTGTAAGCGGGAAAAATCCTCCTTAGACATAGTATTAGACATCACTGTCATAAAGTCTGTCTGCGTCGCCACGTCAATCGCCGCCGCATCCTGCATAACCTCTTCTGCGGTCTTTCCATGACCCCCGTAAGCGTTGTTATCCATAACTTTGCCAGAAATGTCTAATGCATAATCACCCGTACGCGCAGAGTAAACTCCTCCGGATTTCACTCCTGCTTGGGTGTCCCGATATGAAGTTGTCGCCCTGTCTACATTTTGGTTGACTGTGTTGTGGTCAAAAGTGATTTTCATAAATCTTCCTCGACATATATAAGCAGACTCGAAATGCTGCGCATTTCTCGTTCGCGCTGCTCGTCATAAACCCCACAAAACACACCCTCATGCAAGCATGGTGCCTGCTTTGTGTGTCTTCCGACTCTGCTTATATACGCAAAATGTAGTGTTTTTTATTTTTTTGATAACAAATAAGGGCGAATGTTTTTCGCATTCACCCTTTATTTCGGCATAGTTTGGCTTTTTCTTAACCTTTTAAAGTATTTTCTGAACGCACAAATAAATTCACTCGGGTTTTTTAGTTCTGCATCCTGATCTGCTCCTCCTCAATTGCAGGATAGCGGACAAGCGCCTTCCCCTCCAAATCTTCCCTGTGCATATCCACGCCGGTGATCTGATGATTATTGTAAGCGGTATAATAATAGATCCCCTTATCAGCATTGCAGCAGGAAGTGTAAAGTGTAACTTCATACTTCCCGTCATCCAGCACACAGCAGCCGCGCTGCTGATCGACGGAACTCAGAATATGGAAAAACTGGCTGACGCTCTCCGCTTCGCTCTCGCCCGAGCAGGAATTCATCTTTGTAAATGCCGCCCTGACAAAACGCGACTGAGAAGATAAGTCTCCCGGCAGCCCGATCGCCCCCATCCCGCGGCTGTATGGCTCCAGCGTAAGCCCCGGTGCAAAATTATTCGCCGGGGATTTCACCGACAAAGACATGTGATTGCTAAGCGCCAGCATCTGCATGGAAAAAGGCGGATTGTTTGTCAGAACGCCCACGGGATTCTCATAAATCTCAACGCCTTCCGCCACCGACTCGATCACGATGCACTCCTCCTTATCCGCCAGGATCCAATGGAGCTGCGCCACGGGAAGCTTGTCGCTAAAAGGGATATTCGTGATATTCAATCTCCCAAGGAGTTTCCGCGCTTCTTTTACCGTAGCGCACCCTCCTAACAGCCAGGGAATCAGTTCAAATTGGGCGACATTATCCTTTCCGTCCTCCCGTTTACGGTAGACCGCATTCCCCACAAAGTTTAAGCCCGCGATCCCCAGTCCTTTCTCATTTACGGCATCGTAGTAGAGCGGATAATCCTCCATCACACAAGCCATACCGATGATTGCATAATGCCTTTTCATCTCCCCCATCTCCAGAAAATGAAAGGGATAATTCCTGGGCGTGATCGTCACCTCGTCTCCGTAAGAAAACTCATAGTCAAGGGTCCGTCCAAAATAGAAATCCTTTGTCTTATAGGTGGCTGCCGTGCACATACCGTCTCTCCTCCCTCCAATCATTTCCAAAAATAGTTTCTGCTGTGATAAAAGCTTATGTATTTTTTTGTAAAATGATTCGCCAAAGCTCGCTTCCCCCTAAAAAGGAGGTTGAGATGCAGTTTCCTTAGAAGATAAAGATCGCAGCCGTATAGGGCGGCAGATCAAAGGAGATGCTGTAGTCCTTAAAATTACAAGGCTCCTTCTCCGCGGCAAGTTCAGCGGGAATTTCATTTCCGTTGCCGCCGAACCGCTTTTCATCGCTGTTCAGAAGAAGTTTATACTTTTT
Organism: Lachnospiraceae bacterium UBA3282; assembly: GCA_002361735.1. Lineage (GTDB taxonomy): Bacteria > Bacillota > Clostridia > Lachnospirales > Lachnospiraceae > UBA3282. The sequence continues at coordinate 32,640 of DETS01000113.1, forward strand.
CTTCTTCGGCACGCCGATCTTATAATTCTCCCACTTCATAGGCGTCATGTTGAGCACAAACATGATGTTATTCTTACCTGTCTTATCCTTACGGAAAAAGCTGTATACGCTGTGATCCGCATCATCGGCATTCAGCCACTCAAAACCTGCCCAGTCATTATCGATGGTATACATTGCAGGATACTTTTGATACAGTGCGAGAAGCTCCTTTACATACTCGTGCATTCCTTTGTTGTATTCCTCGCCGAGCAGGTTCCAGTCAAGCTCCCTCTCCTCACTCCACTCTCTCTCCTGCCCAAAATCCTGGCCCATAAAGAGCAGTTTCTTGCCTGCGTGCCCGATCATGTAGCTGTATCCTACACGCAGATTCGCATATTTATCTACGGGATATCCAGGCATCTTGTTGACCATGGAGCATTTTAAGTGCACCACTTCGTCATGGGAAAGAGGCAGGATATAATTTTCGCTGTTGTTATAGCTCATCGCGAAGGTCATTGCATAGTGGTTATTCTTGCGGAAATAAGGGTCAAGTTTCATATATTCGCAGAAATCGTGCATCCAGCCCATATTCCACTTGAAGCTGAACCCAAGCCCGTCGTCTTCCACCGCGCCCGTCACCTTCGGCCACGCCGTAGACTCCTCTGCGATCGTCAGGAAGCCGGGATAAGCGCCATGCACCACAGAATTTAAGTGCTTGAAAAACTCGATCGCATCCAGATTTTCATTACCGCCAAATTTATTGGGCACCCACTGACCTGCCTGTTTGCTGTAATCCAAATAAAGCATGGAAGCAACCGCGTCGATACGGATACCGTCGATATGATACTCCCGGATCCAGTAAAGAACATTTGCGATCAGGAAATCTTTGACCTCATTTTTTGCATAGTTAAAAATCTTTGTCCCCCAGTCAGGATGTTCGCCGATCCTCGGATCGGGATGCTCAAAGATACACTGTCCGTCAAATCGTCCGAGCCCGTGCGCATCCGTCGCAAAGTGCGCCGGCACCCAATCCAAAATCACGCCTATTTTACTTTTATGTAAGGCATTGATCAGATACATAAAATCGGAAGGATCGCCGTGTCTGGAAGTCGGCGCATAATAACCTGTCACCTGATAGCCCCAGGAGCCGTCAAAAGGATACTCCGCAATCCCCATCAGCTCAATGTGCGTATAGTGCATTTCTTTTAAGTACGGAACGATCCTGTCCGCAAACTCGCGGTAATTGTAAAAACCCTCCGCCGTGCCGTCGGGATGTTTCATCCAGGAACCGATGTGACACTCGTAGATTGCCATGGGCTCTTTATTATAATCTTTATTCTGTCTGTCAGCGACCCAAGCGTCATCCGACCACTTAAACTTGCTGATATCAAACGTCCTGGAAGCGTTGCCCGGACGCATTTCCGCATAGTTTGCAAAAGGATCCGCCTTGTAGAGCTTTTCTCCCGCAGGCGTGCGGATCAGATATTTGTAAAGTTCATTTTCCCCCACATCCGGAATAAAGAGTTTGTAGATACCGCCCGGTCCCAGCTTCTCCATTGGATGAGACTCCTCGTTCCAATCATTGAAGGTGCCGATCACGTGAACGCTGGCTGCATTTGGCGCCCACACCGCAAAGAAGAAACCTTTTTTGCCGTTTTCCATGGAAGGATGCGCGCCCAGCTTCTTATAAATATCATAATGCGTGCCCTGCGCAAACACATATTGATCTGCCTCGGAAATAAATACTTCCTCCAAACCCTTTTCCGCAGCAGCCTTTGCTGCCGGCTTTTTTTCCATTGCCTTCGCCGCCGCTTTCTTTACCGCCGCTTTTGCCGTCGTTGCACCTGTTTTCTTACCTGCCATAATGTAACCCCCTATTTCTGTTTCGCACACGATTCACTTAATTGTGCATAAAATCCTTTTCCCGCAGTATGATCATGTCTTCTTCATCATACCTCTTTGCGAGCAAAATATCCATAAAATGTTTCGGTGTTTTTTTATTGGCATAATCAATTGCCTCATCTACCAACTCCCGCACCTCGGCAAGCGTCACCTCATGATCGCTGGTCTGTCTGTCGGCAATTCTCGTGTGAAGCGCCAAAATGCCAAATTCATCGATAGAATATTCCATTTCCTCCGCATACTGCTTCGCGTACGCCACCAGGGACTCGTTATCCAGCGGCTCGATATCCACCCGCAGATTAAAGGGCGTCTCCAGTCTCTCGTTTTTGGAAAGCAGTTCCGCGATCTCATTTTTCGTACCCACAAGCAGCGCGAGTAATCCCATGTTCTCTTTTTCCAAAGTCTTGAGCATGGATACCACCGTTGCCGGCTTTAACTGATCCGCCTCCGTTATGATCAGAGCGCCGCCCGCAAGTTTTCCGAAAGTCGCCTCAACATCCTTCTTATTCAAGGTGTGCCCCTCTACTTTTGCCACTTTGCCGGAGAAATTGCTGTCGTTTAGCTGCATTTCACGGATCAACGCCTTTGCCAGAGCAAGCGTCGTCGTCTCCTCCTCACCGGTGATGAGCACGTTGCCGGTACAGGATGCCAGACTCATATTATCCAACACCTGTATCAGCTGTCTTTTTGACTTACGCTGATGTACAAATTTTCCGAAAAGCTCCTGTTCCTCGGGGCTTAACTCTCTATCCTTTCCAATCTGCCCCTCGTTCTCTGCTTTTTCTTCTGGCGGCGCAGCCTCTTTTGCCGCATTGACAGGCTCGACAATCTTTTCTTCCGTATCGCTGCTTTCCTGATTCGGCTCCTCCGCCGGGCTATCCTCTGTCTGAGCCGTTTCCCTCGGTTCCGCCTGCGCCGGGGGCTCCTCTTTGGGTGTCTCCTTTACAGGAGCGGGTTTCGCTGCCGAAGCATCTTCTCCGTCATCCGGGAAGATTACTTTTTTCACATGAGGATTTTTCCCGGACTCTTTCATGATCGCCGCCATGAACGCCTTTTCCAGTTCCTCTAATAGCCCGTTTTTCGTAGCTTCATCAAAGCTGGCGAACAAACTGCCCGTCTGGGCGAGGATGTGCTGGCGGACGTCTTCCATCCGCTTCTCCTCGTTATCCTTTTTCATCTGTTCCCACTCAGCCATGATATCGTCTATGCTGAGCTGTCCTGTGATCTGCTTTTCCACCTGTCCCGCATCGGGCACTACAAAACTGATCTGCCCGTCGTATTCCTGAGACAAAAATTTATCGTACTCTGTAGGTTTCGATGCCATCGCCAGCTGCTGTTCCCGCATGGCTTTTGCCTGCAGTCTCTCAGCCTCTCTGGTCATCTCCTCGATAATTTTCTGCGCATCAAAGACAATGGTATCCTCGCGCACAAGCTCCTCGCTCGCCGCCTGCAGCTCCTCCGTGCTCAGTTCATTCCTGTTCTTCCCCAAAGCGCTTGTCTTATGCGCCTGCTCGCTCTCGGAAACTGTCGGTGTCTCAGCTGCTGCCGATTCTTTCACTACCTCCGACTCTCCGGTTCCCGCCGCTTCCTCAATATCTTCCGCCTCTCCAAATTCCTCCGGTTTTCCGGGTTCATCCTGCTTTTCATATTCCGCTGCGACTTCGGTTTCTTCCGACTCCGCAGCGTCTTCGTATTCTTCGTCATCTTCTGAAATGTCGGCCGCGGGAAGTTCCTCCGTTTCCTCCAAAAGCGGCGCGATCAATGCATCCGTAATGGAAGGTTCCTCCTCCGGCGTCTCCTCGGCAAGAATCTCCTTCATACTCTCCGCCAGCTCCATCTGCAGGTTGATGGTGTTGTACTGCCCGACATCCACCGTCTTGACCTCCGGCAGCTCCATGGTAGGCGCCATGAGAACATCGTCTTCTTCCCCGCCGGACGCCTGTCCGTGTCTAACCTTTTCGGCTATCTGCGTATCGCCGGGAGGAAGCATATCTTCATCTTCGTCATCTTCCGGCAGATCTTCCTCCTCGTCCTCATCTTCATCCACTCTGCCCGCACTCCGCCCTTCCACATAAGCGTCATATTGTTCCTGCTGTTCCGGGCTCAGCGGCTGATGCAGCGCCTTTAGCTCAAGCGCTTTGATCACATATCTGCCTTCCCCGAACCAAATAAACATCTCGTCGCATTCTTCCACACATTTCGTAGTCAGACCGATGCGATGATACAGATAAGCGAGTTCGTACACCCACTTTTCCTTCGGCTCCCGCTTCTTAAATTCCTCCAAAATCGCGATTCGTTCCTCTATGCTGACATCCAACGCTTCATAGAGTCGATACTGCAGGACATATCTCCCGGTATCCCGCGGCGCAATCTGCACAAATTCCTTATAATAACGACTCGCCTCGTCATACTCGCCCATCTTGATGGCAAGCTCACACAGGGAATAAATGATCAGCCTGCCCGTCGGATGCTTTTCGTAAGCCATCAGAAGAACATCCTTGCTCTCCTGAAACCTCCTGTTGATCTTATACAGATCGCTGATGGTGCACAGCATCATAACGCTTCTGACCCGACGCCAGTCAATCTTATCAGCGATCCTCATCGCCTCTGCATATTCACCTTCCGCAATCAGCGCCTTGATCTCGTCGGCACTGGCTTTGTATTCAAACTTATCCAAGGTACTCTCCTCATCAACGTACTTTACGGTTCGTTTTCTCTACATAATGACCCTAGTATCTGTTTCAGTTTACCATAGTCGCCCGTCAATGTAAATAAATTCCGTGGAAAAAAAGTACCTCTATTCCCAATATATGGAGTTTTCTATCCAAAAATTTCCTCTATCTTGTATCTCACTCCGAAATCAGCCTTCTTTTCTGACCCGCAGAAGGCGGTTTGAAAAATCAGCAAACCGTTCCAAAGTAAATGTTTCGCCGCGCGCTGTTCTCGACAGCCCCATCTCCTCCAAAACGGACTCCACCTGTTCCCTGCCGATCCCCAGCCCCCCTGCATTTGCCAGCCCGTTTGCCAACGTTTTGCGCCTCTGGTTAAAAGACGCGCGGATGATGCCAAAAAGCCAGTCTTCGTCCTCCGCCTTGACAGGAGGCTCCTCAAACTTCATCAGACGCACCACCGTACTGTCCACATTTGGTCGAGGCGTAAAACACGAGGCGGGGACTCTTGCCACGATCTCCGGTTTCGCATAATACTGCACTGCCAGAGAAAGCGCACCGTAATCTTTCGTACCGGGCCCCGTCTGCATACGATCCGCCACCTCACTCTGCACCATCACCGTAATGCTTGTCAGCGGCACACGGCTCTCGAACAGCGCCATAATAATAGGCGTTGTGATATAATAAGGAAGATTTGCCACTACTTTGATGGGACCGCCGCCATTTTCATTGACTAGTTTAGTCAAATCCACTTTCAGGACATCCGCACACAATACTGTAACATTATCATATGACGAAAGCGTCTCCTCCAAAATGGGAATCAACTCCCTGTCAATCTCCACGGCAATGACCTTGCCCGCCGCTTCCGCTAAATACTGTGTCATAGTACCGATCCCCGGCCCAATTTCCAACACGGTATCCTCTTTTGTGATCTGCGCCGCCTCTACGATCTTTGTCAGGATATTGGCATCGATCAGAAAATTCTGACCGTATTTTTTCTGCATCCGAAACTGATACTTCTGCAAAATCTCTGCTGTATTTGTATAATTTCCTAAATTTGCCATGGTTACCTCTTTCGATCCGGCTGAACTGTTAGATGAAACAGCCTCCGCGCGTTCTCTTCCGTGATCCGCTCTACTTCTTCATGGGAAATCCCCTTCAATTCCGCGATCGCCTCCACCACATAAGGGAGATTTAAGGAAGAATTGCGTTCACCGCGATGCGGCTGCGGCGCCAGATAGGGGCTGTCCGTCTCCAAAAGGATCCTATCCATGGGAATGTATTCGACCGCTTCTTTCAGCTTTTTCGCATTCGGAAAGGTGATCACACCGCCGATGCCAAAATAAAAGCCCATATTCAGATATTCCCGTGCCATTTCCTTTCCATAGGAAAAGCAATGCACCACGCCGCCGATTTCTCCCGCATCAAGCGCCTGCATCATATCCAGCGTGTCCTTCGCCGCCTCTCGGGAATGAATGATAACAGGCAATCCTGTCTCCCGCGCCAGTAAAAGCTGTCTCTCAAACCACTTCTTCTGCAAGTCTTTATCCGGCTCAGGATAGTGATAATCAAGTCCCGTCTCCCCCACGGCAACCACCTTTTCGTGATCGCATAACGTACGAAGGCGCGCGAAATTTTCCTCGTTCAACTCCCCAATCTCGCTGGGATGCACGCCCACCGCCCCGAAAATAAAGGAATACTGCTCCGCCAGCTTCACTGTCGCCTCGCATCCGGAAAGACTCGCGCCAATGTTTATTACCGTGCCGATTCCCCGCCCTTGCAGAGACGAAAGCAGTGCCTCCCTGTCCTCATCAAAGGCTTCGTCATCGTAGTGCGCATGGCTCTCAAATATCATTTTTCTATCCCCTTCCCGCCGCTTTCTTTCTGATTCTTAAATTTTATCAAAAAATTTCTAAAAAAAATGCTTGCATTACGGAAAACATTATACTATAATAACTTTTGCGTTGACAAGCACCGCTAGCTCAGTTGGTAGAGCACCTGACTCTTAATCAGGGTGTACCGGGTTCGAGCCCCTGATGGTGCACCAAGAGAAGTTGCAG
>DETS01000040.1:0-718 GCA_002361735.1 Lachnospiraceae bacterium UBA3282
TCGCTCGAGCAGAGATTATTACGTCTATCAGGCGATGGGATATGAGTCGATTTACTGCAATTGGGGACTGGCAGTGCCCTATGTGGAAGAATTGATCAATCGCCCGGAAGTTTACAATGTCAGCGCGGCGGTGACGGGCATTCACAATCCGGCGGATGAGGCCTTCGGCAGATATAAACGTCCCGGATATGCCTTGGAATTTACGGGTTATCTCTTTATCGGCGGTCTGTTTGACGCGGTGGAGAGGCTTGGCTATGACTGGAATTATGACGATGCTTACGTGCCGCCCTTCCTCTTTGCGGCGGATGACGTGAGAGCGGAGTATGCGGATAACGAGGAGGCAGCCTATATTTATCCCGGCGGAAAGTCCGGGGAAAATTCCGGCGGCTACGGCGCGTACCACCCTTATTTCGAGTATCATGAGGACGATCATTTGTATTACCGCTATCAGGACGGCAAAAAGCAGATCGATGAATATTCCGGGAACCAGCTGACAGTCAGCAACGTAGTGTTTCAGTACTGCCACGGGGAAAAAAGGGATGATCACGATTATCTTGCCTTCGGTGTACACGGCGAAGGAGATGCCATCGTCTTTACCAACGGCAGAGTCGTCAAGGGCAGATGGGAGCGTTATGACGGCGATTTCACGCCCGCGAAGTTTTACGACGAGAACGGCGAAGAAATCATTTTTAACCAGGGAAGCACCTGGATCTGCAAT
>DETS01000040.1:1084-27586 GCA_002361735.1 Lachnospiraceae bacterium UBA3282
TATGGACAAGAATGAGTGGTACCGGGCAGGAGAGGAAATCCGGGATCAGGTACAACAGGCGGTTGATACGGGCAATTTTACAAACCTTGGCAAAAATATCGGCAACACCGTCAACGAGACCATTAACCGTACCATGCAGGAAGTCAACCGCACGGTGGGAACGGTAGGAGACAGTGTCAACCGTACGGTGGGAGCGGTGAGTGAAGGCGTAAACCGTGCCCTAAATAACGTGGGGAACGGCATTGGCCGCGGAGGTGCAGCTGGATATGGCGGAGGCGCGGGGAACGCATACATGCAACGGCAGACTCCCTACGCGCATCTGCCGCAGTACAGGCATCCCAACACCCGTCCCGACCTCCGATTATTCCAGCGCACGCCGAAGGGCTCCATATCGGGGGTAGTCGGTATGTGCGCAGGTTACAGCATTGCCGGGCTGGGGGCGCTGGCGGTAATCGGTGCGATTGGGAGTTCGGCAGGTGTGGCATCTCTCGTTACATGTACCCTGTTTCTTGCTGCAGGACTTGGCATAGGAATCCGCGGAACCAGGGTGGCGGGACGTGCGGAACGTTACAAACGCTATGTGGATATGGTAAAGGATAAACTGTATTGCTCTATTCATGATATGGCTGCGAAAATGGGCAAAAGCGAGCGGTTCGTCCTAAACGATGTCAAAAAGATGATTCAGCTTGGAATGTTTAAGCAGGGACGGCTGGATGACAAGGAAACCTGCCTGATCGCCAGCGACGCCATGTACAACCAGTATATGCTCACCCAGAAGAATTATGAGGAGGAGCAGAAAAAGCTGGAAATCGAAAAGATGGCGGAAGAACGCAGACAGCAGGAGAAAGAGCGCCTGGGTGAGGCGGGCGAAGTCATCGAGGAAGGGAAAAATTACGTGCGCCTGATCAGGCAGTGCAATGATGAGATCCCCGGCGAGGAGATGTCTGATAAGCTGGATCGCTTGGAATTGCTGGTGACGAGGATTTTTGAGCAGGTGGAGAAGGAACCGGAACTTGCGCCCGAGCTGCGTAAGATGTTGAGCTTTTACCTGCCAACCACGAAAAAGCTTCTGGAAGCGTACCGCGATCTGGACGGTCAGCAGCTTGATTTGTCCAATGTGGAACAGACCAAGCGCGAGATCGAGAGCGCGGTGGACAATATCAACGAGGCGTTTGAGAAGTTCCTTGACGAGCTTTTCCGCGAAAAAGCCTGGGATATCCAGTCGGATATCTCGGCATTACATACGATACTGAAGCAGGACGGATACCTATAACAACAGTTCAGCGAAATAAGAAAGGAGACGATATGAGCGAAACAGAATTGATGGAACAGCAGGCACCTACTCTGGTATTTGGAGAGGTGGAGACGATGGTAAAAGAGCAGGCGCCCCTTGCTGAGATTCCGAAAACGGAAAGTGTAAAGCAGGAGCTTGACGATTCCATCCTCACCGACGAGGAGAGACGGCAGGTGGATGAGTTTGCAAAGCAGATCGACCTGCACAATTCCACAGCCATCTTACAGTATGGTGTGGGCACGCAGAAGAAGATGGCGGATTTTTCGGGGAACGCCTTGGAGAATGTAAAGACTAAGGACCTCGGCGAGGTAGGAGATATGCTCTCCGAGGTGGTGACACAGTTAAAAGGGTTTGATGAGGAGGAGAAGGGGTTCCTCGGCATCTTCAAAAAGCCCGCGCATAAACTGGAGGCTATCAAGACGAAGTATTCCAAGGCGGAGACCAATGTCAACAAGATCTGTGAGGCGCTTGAGAGCAATCAGGTCATGCTGTTAAAGGATATTTCGATCCTTGACAAGATGTACGACCTGAATCTGAATTATTTCAAGGAGCTCTCCATGTACATACTGGCGGGCAAAAAGAAGCTTGCCGAGACCAGGGAGACGGAGCTGCCCGCGCTTTTAGAGAAGGCAAAGGCGAGCGGACTGCCCGAGGATGCGCAGGCGGCACGGGATTTAGAGGCGCTCTGCGACCGTTTTGAGAAAAAGATTCACGATCTGGAACTGACGAGAATGGTGTCCATTCAGACCGCGCCCCAGATCAGACTGGTGCAGAGCAGCGATACCATGATGGTGGAGAAGATTCAGTCCACGATCGTCAATACGATCCCTCTCTGGAAAAGCCAGATGGTGCTTGCGTTGGGCGTGACCCACGCAGAGCAGGCGGCGAAGGCGCAGAGGGAAGTCTCCGATATGACAAACGAACTCTTAAAGAGGAATGCGGAAGTCTTAAAGACGGCTTCCATTGAGAGCGCAAAGGAGTCCGAGCGCGGCATTATTGATATGGAGACCTTAAAGACCACCAATGCAAACCTGATCTCCACCCTGGATGAGGTCATGAAGATCCAGGCGGACGGCAGGGAGAAACGGCGCGTTGCCGAGGAAGAAATGCGGGTGATGGAGAACGACCTTAAGAAGAAACTTTTGGAACTGAGCGACAGGTAAACGAGAAGAAACTGCGCAATCTCCGTGGAAGGCGGGATACTATGAAGTGGATGAAATTTCGCATCAAAACAATTACGGATGCAGAGGATATCATTATCAGCGAGCTTTATGACAGAGGGCTTGAGGGGGCACAGATCGAGGACAAAGTGCCCCTGACTGCTCTGGAAAAGGAGCAGATGTTCGTGGATATCCTGCCTGAGACCGAGGAGGACGACGGGGTTGCCTATTTAAGCTTCTTTGTGGAGGAGCGGGAGGATGGCGCTCTTTGTTTAGGAGGAGCGGCAGAGACGATCAGCAAGGAGAGTGTGCTTGCGTTGATCGGGGAGGCGCTTGCGGAAGTACGCTCCTTTATGGAAATTGGAGAAGGATCTGTCACGGTATCCGAGACGGAAGATATCGACTGGATCAATAACTGGAAGCAGTATTTTCATCAATTTACGATAGATGACCTTCTGGTGATTCCTTCTTGGGAGGAAGTGCGGGAAGAAGATAAGGATAAAAAGATTCTGCACATCGATCCGGGCACGGCGTTCGGAACGGGGATGCACGAGACTACGCAGCTTTGTATCAGGCAGATATGGAAACACCTGACGCCGGGAGCGGCGCTTTTGGACGTGGGGACGGGCAGCGGTATCCTTGCCATTCTGGCGCTGATGTATGGCGCCGGGCATGCGCTTGGCACGGATCTCGATCCCTGTGCGGTGGAAGCCGTGGCGCAGAATATGCAGGCGAACGGAATTGCCGAAAAGGACTTTGAACTGCTGATTGGCAACATCATTACCGAAAAGGAAGTGCAGGATCGGGCGGGCGTTGAAAAATATGATATGGTGACAGCAAATATTTTAGCGGATGTGCTGGTGCCGCTGACGTCGGTCATCGTGCCTTGCCTGAAACAGGGCGGCGTCTATATTACCTCGGGCATTATCGAGGGGAAGGAAGATTTGGTAACGCAGGCCTGCGAGGCAGCAGGACTGACGGTGCTGGAAGTGACCGCGCAGGGCGAGTGGCGGTCTGTGACGGCGCGGAAAGTGCAGATCATTGGCGGTATGCGCCCGGAAATCAAAGAAAACTGAGCACAGAAAGGGCGCGGCGGCTGAAAAAGGCGGTGGCGGAGGAAGGATTGACGGATCATTGTCAGCCGCGAAAAAAGGAAAGAGCAGGAACGAAATGGGATGGGATATGAGCAAAAATGAAGATATAGAAAAGCAGAAAGATAATAAACAGGCAGATAATAAACAAGAAGATAAGAAGCAGGAAAAGAATCAACAGGAAGTGAGCAAGGAGGAGAAAGCTGCCGCAAGACGGAAGAAAGTCAAAATCATCTTCCTCAGGAATCTGGCGGGCGTGCTGGCAATCATGTGGATGTGTATCATCTTTGCTTTTTCCGCGCAGACAAAAGAGGAGTCCGGGGCGGTGAGCAACAGCTTTACATACCAGCTCGTAAGCAATACCAGAACCTTTTTTAATCTGGACTTAAGTGACGCGCGGGTAAAGGAGATCGCGGATGCGATTGAGGGCTTTGTGCGCAAAGCGGCGCATATGACGGAGTTTGGAATCTTGTCTGTCCTTATTTTTATCTGGATCGGACAGTGGGAGATGAGCCTGTTTAGACGCGGGACGACCGCCGCTGGCGCCGCCGCCGTTTATGCCGCCACCGACGAGATACATCAACTTTTTGTGCCGGGGCGCGCGGGGCGTTTTTCGGATGTGTGTATTGACGGTGCGGGCGCCGTTCTTGGCGTCGTGGTGTTCGTGGTGATTGTGAAATTGGTGCTGGCGATCCGTGGGTTGAAGGAAAAACGGGAGGAATGCAGACTGCGTAAAATCGAGGTACAGGCGGAACCTGTAGAGCAGGCACCGCAGGCGGAGGAGGCACAGGAAGAATAGTGTATCAATTTTTTGTGGAACCAACGCAGATACAGGATAAGCGTGTCGTGATTACGGGAAACGACGTAAATCATATTAAAAATGTGCTGCGCATGAAGATTGGCGAGGAAATCGCGGTCAGGTGCAGCGGGGATGATAAAGAGTACCGCTGCGGGATTGAAGAATTTGCACAGGATGAGGTGATCTGTTCCCTGCGGTTTGTTCGCGAGGAGGGGGTGGAGCTGCCCTCTCGGATTTACCTTTTTCAATGTCTTCCAAAGGCGGACAAAATGGAATTTGTCATACAGAAGGCAGTGGAACTTGGGGTGCATGAGATCATTCCGGTGGCGGCAAAGCGCTGTGTGGTGAAGCTGGACGAAAAGAAGGCACAGGCGAAGGTGAGCCGCTGGCAGGGCATTGCGGAGGCAGCGGCAAAGCAGTGCAGGCGGGGCGTCATCCCAACGGTGAGGATGCCAATGAACATAAAGGAGGCGCTGTCCTATGCAGGAGGGATGGATGTGCGTCTCCTTCCCTATGAATTGTCGGAGGATGGCATGAAGCGGACCAGGCAGCTCATAGAAGGGATCGAACCGGGAAAGAGCGTGGCGGTTTTGATCGGACCGGAGGGCGGCTTCGAGGAGAGCGAGGTAGAGATGGCTTACACGGCGGGCGTTACCCCCATTACCTTGGGGCGGCGCATCCTGCGCACAGAGACGGCGGGGCTGGTGGTTCTTTCCTGGTTGATGTACCGTTTAGAAGCGTAAATCATATTGTAGAAATATAGGGTTTAGGAAGGAAATAACAGCAATGGAAGTCTATCTGGATAATTCCGCGACCACCGCTTGTTTTACGGAGGCCGCGCAGCTGATGCACAGAATCTTGTGCGAGGATTACGGGAATCCTTCCAGCCTGCACCATAAGGGAGTGGAGGCGGAAGCCTACTTAAGATACGCGGATGAAACGTTTGCGAAGTTGTTGAAGGTGAATGAAAAGGAAATCTTTTTTACTTCCGGCGGGACGGAGTCTGACAATATTGCGGTGATCGGTGCGGCGATGGCAAACCACAGAAGCGGCAGACATGTGATCACGACAAGGATCGAGCATCCGGCAGTCCTGCAGCCTATGGCATATCTGGAAGATCAGGGGTTCGAGGTGACTTATCTTTCCGTAAACAGAGAGGGGAGGATTTCTCTTGATGAACTTGCGGATGCCATCAGACCTGACACCATTTTAGTTTCCGTCATGCACACCAACAATGAGATTGGCAGCATCCAGCCGATCGCGGAAGCGGGCGCTTTGATCAAAAGGAAGAATCCGGGAACGCTCTTTCATGTGGATGCGGTGCAGGGTTTCGGTAAGGTTCGTCTCTATCCCAAGAAAATGCAGGTCGATATGCTCTCGGCGAGTGCTCATAAGATTCACGGCCCCAAAGGCGTGGGACTTCTCTATCTGCGGGAGGGCGCGAAGGTAAGCCCTGTGATGTACGGCGGCGGTCAGCAGCGGGGGCTGAGATCGGGCACGGAAAACCTGCCCGGGATAGCGGGCTTTGCGAAAGCTGCGGAGATGGTGTATGAGAATTTGGAGCAGGATGTGGAAAGGGTATACGCACTGCGAGAGAGATTGACTGATGCAGTCAAAAGCATACCCGATGTGATCATAAACGGCTGTCCCGCAAGGGAAGGCGCCGCGCACATCGTGAGCGCTTCTTTCAGGGGTGTCCGCAGCGAGGTGCTTCTGCATGCGCTGGAGGAGCGGGGAATCTACGTCTCCGCCGGAAGCGCCTGTGCCGCTCACAAGCCGCAGCCGTCGGCAACTTTAAAGGCTGTCGGCGTGGAGAAGGAACTTTTGCAGTCTACGATTCGTTTCAGCCTTTCTGCCTTTACCACTCGGGAGGAAATCGACTATACCTGCCAAAATCTGGAGGAGATCGTGCCGAAACTGAGGAGATATACGAGACACTGAAATGAGGGACTGCAAGGTCCCTCTGTATGGAGGAGAGTATGGAGGATAGTAAGTACAAGTCATTTTTAATAAAGTACGCGGAAATCGGCGTCAAGGGTAAAAACCGCTACCTCTTTGAGGAGGCGCTGGTCAAACAGATCAAGTATGCCCTGAAAAAAGTCGAGGGGGAATTTGCGGTGCGCAGGACGGACGGGCGCATCTATGTGGACGCGCTCTCGGACTTTGATTTTGAGGAGACGGCGGGGAGCCTGCAGAAGGTCTTCGGCATTTCCGGCATCTGTCCGGTGGTGCACGTGGAGGACGAGGGTTTTGAAAAGCTCTGCGAAGATGTGGTGCGCTACATCGGCGATGTGTATCCCGACAGGGATAAGACCTTTAAGGTGGCGGCGAGACGGGCGCGCAAAAATTATCCGCTCGATTCCATGCAGCTTAACGTGGAGCTGGGCGGCGTGATTCTGGATGCTTATCCCGAGATGCGGGTGGATGTGCATCAGCCGGACATCCTTTTGCATGTGGAGATCAGGGACAAGATCTATCTCTATTCCGAGATCATACCGGGTCCCGGCGGGATGCCTGTAGGGACGGGCGGCAAAGCAATGCTACTGTTGTCGGGCGGTATCGATTCCCCGGTGGCGGGATGGATGATCGCCAAGCGCGGCGTGAAGATCGACGCGGTGTATTTCCATGCGCCGCCTTATACCAGCGAGCGCGCGAAGCAGAAGGTGGTCGATTTGGCAAAAAAAGTAGCGGATTACGCGGGACCTGTCTGGCTCCATGTGGTGAATTTCACGGATATCCAGCTCTACATCTACGATAAGTGTCCGCACGATGAGCTGACGATCATCATGCGCCGCTATATGATGCGCATTGCGGAGCATATTGCGCAGGAGACGGAGTGCCTGGGTCTGATTACGGGGGAAAGTATCGGCCAGGTGGCGTCCCAGACCATGGCGAGCCTGGCGGCCACGAACGAGGTGTGCACCATGCCTGTTTACAGACCGCTGATCGGTTTTGATAAGATGGAGATCGTGGATATTGCGGAAAAGATCGACAGTTACGAAACGTCGATCCTGCCTTACGAAGATTGCTGCACCATTTTCGTGGCCAAGCATCCTGTCACGAAACCCAATCTGAATATTATCAAGAGGCATGAGCAGAATCTGCAGGAGGGAATCGACGAATTGGTGGAGAAGGCGCTTTCGACCAAAGAGGTGATCGTGGTGCAGGCGTAAAGCCAACAAGAAGGGAAAACGTGATTGTACATTGACAATATAGTATGCTTACCGGGGCAGCCGGGGGACGTGCTCTCACCTGATCCGAGTTCTGCGGAAGGGGTGATTATTTCCGCGAGCAACGAGCCAAAGTCATGCTTGCATGACCTTGGCGACTGCCGCGAGAGTGAAATGCCCAGCAGGGGTATTTTGCTGAGTACATATGAGGAATTGAGCTTAATTGCGAGTGTAGCTTTGCTAATTGTAGCGATTCTGAATCTGAAAAATAAGAAATAGCCGTCCCGCTCACTGGCAATGACTGGACGACTATTTCTTAAAGTCTAATTTAGTTTTTCGCCGGGTCGGGTGAGTCGCATTCACCTTCCGACTGCCCTGTTAAGCATATTATATGTCAACTTTCCTTTTTTTACAATAGGTTTTTTGAAACAAAAAACAGCCCCGGAAATCCCGGAGCTGCTTGGATGGTTTTACATGATGTAGGGCTTCAGCGCAGCCATAACCTCATCCGTGCCGTCCTCGGCGTGGATGTTTAAGTCGATCGGCTTGGATAAATCTAAGCTGAAGATACCCATGATAGATTTTGCGTCGATCACGTATCTGCCGGATACCAGATCGAAGTCGTAATCAAACTTTGTGATATCATTCACGAAAGATTTAACCTTATCGATAGAATTTAAAGAAATCTGTACTGTTTTCATTGCGGAATTACCTCCTTTAGATTTTTATACTTTCTGAACCTAATACTAAATGTTGGCAGAACAAAAGTCAATGATAAAACACTACAAAAAATGCGGAGATTACTATGAAAAGTGTAGCATTACATAATCTGGGTTGTAAGGTAAATGCTTATGAATTAGACTTTATGCAACAAATGTTACAAGAAAAGGGATACAAAATTGTATCTTTTGATGAGGCAGCAGACATCTATATCGTGAACACCTGTACGGTTACGAACATTGCTGACAGAAAGAGCAGACAGATGCTGCACCGCGCCAGAAGCCTGAATCCGGATGCCGTGGTAGTGGCTGTCGGCTGCTATGTGCAGACCGGGCAGGAGAGCCTGGAGGCGGACGGTACGGTGGATCTTGCCATCGGCAATAACAAAAAAGGGGAGATCGTGGATATCCTGGAGGATTACCTGGCAAGGCGGCAGATGCCTGCGGAAGGAAACGAAACGGCGGTGGAGCAGATGGAGGCACCGACAGAAGGACAATCGCTGTTTGCAGGAAAAAGACAGGCGGAAATCCACAAACTTGACATCGGGCATGCCGCGGAGTATGAGGAGCTTTCCCTGCGGGAGACATCGGGACATACCCGCGCCTTTTTGAAGATTCAGGACGGCTGCAACCAGTTTTGTACCTATTGCATCATTCCTTACGCGAGAGGGAGGATCAGGAGCCGCAAGAGGGAGGATGTGCTTGCGGAGGCATCGCGCCTTGCCGATGCCGGTTATCAGGAACTGGTATTGACGGGGATCCATCTGAGCTCCTACGGAATGGAGAAAATTCCGGAGGAATTATCTCCGCAAAGCGGATCTCCGATGGAGCGCGGCGGTTCGGAGCTTTTGCCGCTTTTGCGGGAATTGTCCGAGATCGCGGGGGTGGAACGGATCCGTCTGGGATCGCTGGAGCCGGGCATTGTGACGGAGGAATTTGCCAAAGCGCTGAGCGGTCTGCCCAAGGTCTGCCCACATTTCCACCTTTCCCTGCAGAGCGGCAGCGATGCCGTCCTTCGCAGAATGAACCGCAAGTACGATACGGCGGCTTATCTGGAAGCGGTCGGACTGCTTCGAAAATACTATGAAACACCGGCGATCACGACAGACGTAATCGTGGGATTTCCGGGGGAGACGGAAGAAGAATTTTTAGAGACGGAGGACTTTCTGAAAAAGGTCGGATTCTACGAGATGCACATTTTCAAGTATTCGAGAAGGCAGGGCACGCCGGCGGCGGACATGCCGGGACAGCTTACCGAGGCACAGAAGGCGAAAAGGAGCGAGCGGCTGATGAAGCTGGAGCGGGAGCTGTCGAAGGCGTTTCGGGAGACCTTTGTGGGAAAAGAGGTGCCGGTTCTCTTTGAGAAGCGCATTGAGCGGGCGGACGGGAGCTGGTGGATCGGGCATACGCCGCACTACGTCAAGGTGGCATGTAAGGCACAGGCTGACCGTATCGTCCCATGCCGCGTCCTGTCCTTTTTGGAGGAGGACGTGATGCTTGCGGAAGCAGCGCGTACCTGATACACGCGGTTCACGAGGGTCGGGCATGAAAATATTGACCCATCGGGTAAAAAAGAGTACAATAAAACGTGTATGGCAAAATTTGCTGAAAAAGGGAAGAATGGAAACTGAATTGACAGGGGGGAATAAAAATGAAACCGAAGAAAAAGACGATATTGCTGTGCGCGGTCTGCACGTTGGGGCTTGTGCTCTCAGCCTGCGGCAATAAGTCGCCTCTGGATCCGAAAAATCCCACAAAGATTACAGTGTGGACTTATTATAACGGCGATCAGCTCAGCGCCTTTGACAGCCTGGTGGAGGAGTTTAACGAGTCTGTCGGCGCGCAGAAGGGTATCATTGTAAAGAGTGTCAGCCAGGGCTCGGTGAACGATTTGGAGACCAATGTACTCGCTGCGGTGCAGGGCGAAGTCGGCGCGGATGAGGTGCCGAACATTTTTATGGCATACGCGGATACGGCATATGCGGTTGACCAAATGGGTCAAGTAATGGACCTGAAAGATTATCTGAGTGAAGAAGAAAAGGATGCTTACATAGACAGTTACCTGAAAGAGGGGGATTTTGCGGGCACGGGTGAGATTAAAATCTTTCCCACAGCCAAGTCGCTTGAAATGTTGGTCATCAACAAGACGGACTGGGATGCGTTTGCGGCGGCGACGGGGGCTTCCTATGCTGATATGGCAGATATGGAGGGGCTGACGGCTACGGCGGAGAAGTATTTTGAATGGACGGATTCCCTGACTCCCGATGTGCAGGATGATGGCAAAGCGCTCTTTGGCAGGGATGCGATGGCAAACTACATGCTCATTGGCAGCATGCAGCTTGGACAGGAGATTTTTCAGGTATCAGACGGGAAAGTAACGATCAACTTTGACAAGTCGGTGGCGAGAAAGCTGTGGGACAACTATTATATTCCCTTTATCAAGGGACATTTTGCGGCGACCGGGCGTTTTCGGAGCGACGATATCAAGACAGGGAATATCATTGCCTATGTGGGTTCGAGCTCCGGCGTATCCTTTTTCCCGGAGGCGGTAAACATCAGCGATTCGGAGAGCTATCCGATCGAGATGGACGTGCTGCCCTGCCCGAAGTTTGCCGGCGGCGATTACGCGGTGCAGCAGGGCGCGGGCATGGTCGTGACGAAGGGCGAGGAGGCGGAGATCTACGCTTCCGTGGAATTTTTGAAATGGTTTACCGCGGACGAGAGAAATATTAAGTTTTCCGTGGATTCCGGCTATCTTCCCGTAACGAAGACGGCAAATAATATGGATGCCATTGCAGGCAGCGGCGCGGAAATCAAAGATGGTATGAAAAAAGTGTTGACCGTGGGCGTAGATACCGTAAACGGCAATGAACTTTATACCACCAAAGCCTTCGAGAACGGCGGCAAGGCGAGAAATATCTTAGAGTATGCCATGAGCGACAAAGCGGCTGCCGACAGGGAGATCGTGGTGCAGAAGATGGCGCAGGGACTGCGTTTGGAGGAATCGGTGGCGGAGTTTGAACTGGATGATAACTTCGACGCCTGGTATGAGGAAACGCTGCAGCGTCTGCAGGAGTATGCGCAGTAGACAAAGGTTTACGGAAATAAGCGAAAAAACAGTAATCAGGTGAGTACTAAATGTCCGATCGAAGAAAAGAAAGATCTATTTTTCAGATTGCTCTGAGATCGCTTCTTGCGGTGCTGGCGGCGGAGATGCTGCTGCTGGTGGGCAGCCTTGCAATGAGTGGCGTGATCCAGACCATCAACCAGAATGCCAGGGATATTCTGGCGAAGCAGGTGGAGAACAGAGGCGGCTATCTGGCAAACAATATGACACAGATATGGGCGGATTTGGAAACATTGACCAAAGGAGTCAACGACTGCGTGGCAGAAATGCTGGCGGACGGTGAACTGACGATGGAAGATATTGACAGCCCCGGCGGCTGTGCGGAGATGATCTCACAGCTGTGCCCTGATTTGATCGACGCCATGTACAACAAACAGGTGTCGGGTATTTTTATGCTCTTAAATACGAAATCTCTTGCCGATGATGCGCCGGCGACGGTGCAGGGCATCTATCTGCGGGATTTGGATCCCGTTTCCAGAGCTTCGGAACGTCATGCGGATATTTTGGTGGAGAGAGCCTCGGTGGAAGTGGTGCGGGGGAATTATCTGGCGACCGATTCGGGATGGCAGCCTGTGTTTTCGGCAGAGGACAGCGTGGAACAGCCCTTCTTTTATAAACCGTTCCGGACGGCGATGGAAAAAGGCGGCACGCTGAGTGCGGCAGCCTGCGGCTATTGGACGACGGAAACTTATCGGCTTTCCGGAGATAACAAGGATGCCATTGCCTATTCGCAGCCTTTGATTTTAGCGGATGGGACGGTATACGGTGTGATCGGCGTGGAGCTTCTTACGGACTATGTGAGTACGCTCCTCCCCTGCGGCGAGCTTTTGGAGCGGGAACGCGGTTCCTATATGCTGGCTTGTGGGAATGGGGATGACGGGGAGTTAAAGCCTGTCATTCTTTCCAGCGAGATCATGAGCCGGGGGACCCTTGACGATTTGGAATTTCATTTTATCGATCAGGACAGAAATGCGGTCACGGATACAAAGGAAGATTACTACGGGGCGGTACGTGAGATTACGCTCTACAGCAGAAACGCGCCCTTTGACGCGGACCGCTGGTATCTGATCGGCATGGCTAAGGGCAGCGATCTCTTTGCCTTTGCCACACAGATCAGGCGGACTCTGACGATCTGTTTTATCGCGACGATGCTGATCGGTCTGGTCGGCATCCTGTTGGTGAGCTATCATCTTTCCAAACCGATTCATCTGCTCTCAGACGAGGTGAAAAAGGCGGAGGAACAGGGTGAGCTGCCCTCTCTTTCCCGTACGGGGATCCGCGAGATCGACCGTTTTTCCGATGCGATCGCACACCTGCAGCAGGAGGTCATGGATTCGGCGACCCGCTTTACCCAGATCATGCGGATGTCCAGTGTAAATATGGCAGGCTATGAGTTAAAGGAAGGCTCGGACAAGGTGTTTGTGACGGAAAATTATTTTCCGCTCATGGGTGCGAATGATGTGGATACGGAGAGCCTGACGGTGGATCGTTTTCGGGAGATCAAGCTGGGAATCAAAAAGAATTTGACTTCCAAAGTGATGAAGGATGGCAGCACCGTTTACGCCATGAACCAACCTGACGGCAGCGTGCGCTATCTGCGGTCTTCCTCCACGCAGGACGGAGACAGGCTGGTAGGGCTTTTGGAGGATGTAACCGCCGCCACTCTGGAGAGAAAGCAGATCGAGCGGGAGCGCGACAGCGATATCCTGACGAAACTCTATGGCAGACAGGGATTTCGCAGGGAGGCGGACGAGCTCTTTGAAAGACCTGAGGTTATGAAGCAGGCAGCCCTTTTGATGATCGACTTGGATAATCTAAAGACCACCAACGACCGCTTTGGGCATAACTTTGGCGATCTCTATATTCAGACAGCGGCCAGATGTTTCCAGGAGAACACGCCCGAGGGTACGCTCTGTGCCCGCATGGGCGGTGATGAATTTGTGATACTGTTCTATGGCTTTGACGAGCAGGAAGAGATCGAAACCTGTCTGAAAAAGCTGTATCAGGCGATCGACGAGGTGGAGTTTGTTCTGCCGGACGGCTATAATATGGGACTTTCCGCGTCCGGCGGCTACGCATTTTATCCGCAGGACAGTGATAATCGGGCGATGCTCTTAAAATACGCGGACTTTGCCATGTATCAGGTGAAGCGTACGAAGAAGGGGCTTTTGCGGAGATTTGACATGGAGGCATGGAAGCAGCAGATGTCCGAGGATCAGAGTCGGATCGAGTTCCGCCACATGCTGGAAGAAAAAAAGATCGGTTATCATTTCCAGCCTATCTTCCGAGCGGAAAATGGTACTGTTTACGGCTATGAAGCCTTGATGCGGGTGGATATGCCGAGCCTTGCCAATCCTCAGGTGGTCTTACAGATCGCCAGAGAGGAAGGCTGTATGTCCGAAATAGAGAAGCTTACCATGTTTGTGGCGACGGAAAGCTACGTGAAGCTTTTGGAAAAGGGATTAGTGTCGGAGGAAGCCCTTTTGTTCATCAATTCCATTGCCAATGAAGATATGACGTTGGAGGAGGAGAAAGAGTACCATGAGCGGTTTGAAAAAATACAAAACCGCGTGGTCATCGAAATCACGGAGACGGAGAATATGGATCTTTCGCTGATTCGCAAAAAGAGTGCGGCGGAAGGCTTTACGGGAATTTTTGCGCTGGATGACTATGGCAGCGGCTACAATAGCGAGCTCAATCTCCTGACGCTGAATCCCCGCTATGTGAAAGTGGATGTCACCATCGTGCGGGATGTGGATGTGGACGAGAATAAGCAGCAGATTGTAAAGAATATCGTAGAGTATGCCCACCAGCGGGAAATGAAGATCATTGCCGAGGGTATCGAGACCGGAGCGGAGTTAAAGAAGCTTTTGGAGCTTGGCGTCGATCTTTTGCAGGGCTTTTATCTGGCGAGACCGGGAGCGGTGCCGCCGGCGCTGTCGGAGGATGCGCGACTGCTGTTGTGGGGTCAGAAAGAGAAAATTACTTCGTAATTATCTCTGAGAGTTCTGCTTTGCAGACCTCAGAAAGAGAAAATCACTTAACATAATTGAATTATTCCATAAAATAAGATATACTACTAGGATAAGCACGGAAATTTATGGAAATAATAGACAACAGATAAGGGCGTGAGAATATGCGGGAGCAGGATTTAGAGAATACACAATTTTTTACGGTGGAGACGGAGCCGCCGGAAACGGGCGTGAAGCTGGTGCTGTCCACGGTCTATGAGGCATTGACGGAGAAAGGCTATAATCCGGTCAATCAGATTGTAGGCTACATCATGTCGGGCGACCCCACTTACATCACCAGTCATAAGAGCGCGAGAAGCCTGATCATGAAGGTGGAGCGGGACGAGCTTGTGGAAGAAATGCTGGTGGAGTACATCAAAAACTCCATTGACGGAGCGAAGAAGGATTGACCAAATGGGTCAATTGCGGTGAAAAAGACACATGAGAATCATGGGATTGGATTTCGGTGCGAAGACAGTGGGGGTGGCGATCAGCGATCCCTTACTCATTACGGCGCAGGGAATCGAAATCATCAGACGGGAACGTGAGAATAAGCTCAGGCAGACCCTGGCGCGCATCGAGGAACTCATTCAGGAATATGAGGTAGGAGAGATCGTACTTGGTCTGCCGAAGAATATGAACGACACGCTGGGGGAGCGCGCCGAGCTTTCGCTTGCCTTTCAGGAGAAACTGGAGAGAAGGACGGGACTTCCGGTGACGATGTGGGACGAGAGGCTGACCACGGTGGCGGCAGAGCAGACAATGATAGAGGCAGGGCTGCGCCGGGAAGAACGCAGGGAGCATGTGGATAAGATTGCAGCGTGCCTGATACTGCAAGGTTATCTGGATAAGACAAGAAAAAATAGGAGTAATTAAATGGAGAAGATTACATTTACCCCGCAGGACGGCGCTCCGGTCGATTTTTACGTGTTGGAGCAGACGAGGATAGGCGGTTCGGACTATCTTTTGGTGACCGATTCCGATGAAGGCGACGGGGAGGCGCTGATTTTGCGCGATGTCTCCAAGACAGAGGAGAAAGAAGCGGTATACGAGATCGTGGATGATGATGAAACTTTAAATGCAGTGGCGGCTGTATTTGAAAACATAATGGACGATGTGGACATTGTGAAGTGAACGTAGGAAATCAGAAAAACGGAAATGAGAAATGGAGGTAATTTTTTTTGAAAAAAAGTGAACAGGAAAGGTCAGCGGCGAAGCTGAAGGCTATCCCTCTGGGTGGTTTGGAGCAGGTAGGGCTCAATATCACCGCCTTTGAGTATGAGGATAGCATTGTTGTGGTGGACTGCGGACTGTCATTCCCGGAGGACGAGATGCTGGGCATCGATCTGGTGATACCCGATATCACGTACTTGCGGGAAAATATCAGTAAAGTAAAGGGGTTTGTGATCACCCACGGACATGAAGATCACATCGGGGCGCTGCCCTACGTACTTAAGGAAATCAATATTCCTATCTATGCGACTAAGCTGACGATGGGCATTATCGAAAATAAACTGGAAGAACACGGACTGATGAAGACCACCAAGAGAAAGGTCGTCAAGTTTGGACAGTCCATTAACCTGGGGCAGTTTCGGATCGAATTTATCAAGACGAATCACAGCATTGTAGACGCTGCGGCGCTGGCAATCTACTCTCCGGCAGGTGTGATCGTGCATACGGGAGACTTTAAGGTAGACTACACACCGGTGTTTGGCGATGCCATTGATTTGCAGCGCTTTGCGGAGATCGGCAAAAAGGGTGTTCTCGCGCTGATGTGCGACTCTACGAATGCGGAGCGACCGGGATTTACCCCTTCGGAAAAGACGGTGGGACATACGCTGGATTCCCTCTTTTTGGAGCACAAGGATACCAGAATATTGATTGCAACGTTTGCATCCAATGTTGACAGGGTGCGGCAGATCATCAATACCGCCGAAAAATTTGACAGGAAAGTGGTGGTGGAAGGCCGCAGTATGGTCAACATCATTGACACCGCCTCTAAGCTCGGTTATCTGCAGATTGCCGACAGAACGTTGATCGACATGGAAGAACTGAAAAACTTTCCGCCTGAAAAGACGGTCATCATCACCACCGGCAGTCAGGGCGAGAGCATGGCGGCGTTAAGCCGTATGGCGAGCGATAACCATAAAAAGATTTCCATTATGCCGGGAGATACGGTGATCTTTTCCTCGCATCCCATACCGGGCAACGAGAAGGCGGTCACCAATGTGATCAATGAATTGCAGATGAAGGGCGCGGACGTGATCTTTCAGGATGTGCACGTTTCCGGTCATGCCTGCCAAGAGGAGATCAAGCTGATCTATTCTCTGGTACGCCCGAAGTATGCAGTGCCCGTCCACGGCGAGTATAAGCACAGAAAGGCGCAGGCAAAGATTGCGGCGGGGCTGGGCATTCCAAAGGAAAATATCTTTATGCTGCAGTCCGGCGATGTGTTGGAGATGGATGAGAAAAAGGCGGCCGTTACGGGAAAAGTACCCGTGGGAGCGATTCTCGTGGACGGTCTCGGCGTGGGCGACGTGGGGAATGTGGTACTGCGCGACAGACAGCATTTGGCGGAGGACGGCATCGTGATCGTGGTACTGGCTTTAGAATCCGGAAGCGATCAGTTGGTGTCGGGTCCTGACATTGTGACCAGAGGTTTCGTCTACGTGAGAGAGTCGGACGAGCTTTTGGACGAGGCGAGAGGCGTGGTGGAAGATGCCGTACAGAACTGCCTGGATAAGAGCAGAAAGGCGGACTGGGGAAAATTAAAGGGAATCATCAAGGACACCCTGAGCGAGTTCGTTTGGAAGCGTACTAAGAGAAGACCTATGATACTGCCCATTATTATGGAAGTCTAACAGTTCAGCCATACATTCAACTGTTATGGATAGAGAAAGGATAAAGCACCATGTCAGACAAAGAGATCATCGAAGCTGCCCGTCAATTTGCGGAAAAGATTATGGCTTCCGATACTTATAAAGAATATCTTTTTCAGCGGGAAAAGATCAAGAAGCAGCCGGACCTTTACGAGAAAGTAAACGAGTTCAGACAGCGCAATTTCGATCTTCAGAACGAGACGGATGAGGAGGATCTCTTTGACCGTGTGGAAGCCTTTGAGAAAGAATATGAGAAGTTTCGGGAAAATCCCTTTGTGGATGATTTTTTGCGGGCGGAGCTGGCGTTTTGCCGCATGATGCAGGAAGTGTATGTGCTGCTCGCGGAGGATATAGATTTTGAGTGATCAAGCAAAGCTTGATCGCGAGGATCACTTCGTGACCTCGGGTGATCGAGCAAAGCTTGATTGCAAGGATCGCTTCGCGACCTCGGATAGGAGTATCAAATGACGGTAAAGGGTATCATCGGCTCCACGGTGGAGCTGGTCATCAAAATAGCGGTGTTGGTATTTTTTATATCATACCTTATCAAAGCATCGGCGGCGGCTTACGATTACGGCTACCGTATCTTTACGGAAGCGCCGGTTGCTTTAGGCGAGGGCAGGATCATCAGCGTGAGTGTCGAGGATCCGGTTTCCGTCAGGGCGGTAGGAGAGATGCTGGAAGAGCGCGGTCTCATCCGCGATGCCAAGCTTTTTATGATCCAGGAGCTTCTCTCCGAAAGTCATGGCAAGATCCGGCCCGGCATCTATGATCTGAGCACGGCGATGACGGCGGAGGAGATGATGGCAGTGATGGCGGCGGACGCTCCGGATGAGGAGGAGACGCAGGAGGATGGCAAGTGATCGACGCAGAACGTCTGGATGTCTTTCTGACCTCCTTTGACAGGGGGAATACCCCCTTCTTAGATCAACTGGAACAGGAAGCTTTACAGGGGGGCGAGCCGATCATACGCACACAGACACAGGCACTCCTGAGGTTTTTACTGGCGCTGCACCGCCCCATGTCCATTCTGGAGGTGGGCTGCGCCGTTGGTTTTTCTGCTCTGCTGATGAGTGAGTATGCCCCCGAGGGCTGCTGTATCACCACGATAGAAAAGGTGGAGAGGCGGATCGCGGCGGCAAAAGAAAATTTCAGACGGGCGGGCAGGGAGGATGCGATCACCCTTTTGGAAGGAGATGCGGCGGAGATTTTAAGGACGCTTACAGGCGCCTATGACATGATCTTTATGGATGCAGCCAAGGGGCAGTATCCGAACTTTCTGCCTGATGTTCTGCGTCTGCTTGCGCCGGGCGGGCTTCTGGTTTCTGACAATATCCTGCAGGAAGGCGATATTTTGGAATCAAGGTTTGCCGTGGAGCGCAGGGATCGTACGATTCACGGCAGAATGCGGGAGTATCTTTTCGAACTGACACATCATGAGGGGCTGACCACGGCGATTCTGCCTGTGGGCGATGGGGTCACTGTATCCGTAAAAAATAGGAGAGCGGAATGAAGAAACCGGAGTTACTTGTGCCGGCCTCCGGTCTGGAGGTATTAAAAACGGGTGTTATTTTTGGGGCGGACGCGGTTTATATCGGCGGGGAAGTCTACGGTCTGCGGGCTAAGGCAAAGAATTTTTCCATGGAAGAGATGGCGGAGGGCATCGCCTTTGCGCATGTAAGAGGCGTGAAAGTGTATGTGACCGCCAATATTTTAGCGCACAATGAAGATCTGCAAGGGGCGAGGGCATACTTTCGGGAGCTGAAAGACTTAAAGCCGGACGCCCTGATCATAGCGGATCCGGGAATGTTTACGCTGGCGCGGGAAATCTGCCCGGAAATCGATGTCCACATCTCAACTCAGGCAAATAATACGAATTATCTGACCTACCGTTTCTGGTATGAGCAGGGGGCGAAGCGCGTCGTTTCGGCAAGAGAGCTTTCCCTGCGGGAGATCAGGGAGATCCGCGAGCACATTCCCAAAGATATGGAGATCGAGAGCTTTGTGCACGGCGCCATGTGCATTTCTTATTCGGGGCGCTGTCTTTTGAGCAGTTATTTTACCGGACGGAGCGCGAATCGCGGTGCCTGCACCCACCCCTGCCGTTGGAAATACGCGCTGGTGGAGGAGACCAGACCCGGGGAGTATCTGCCTGTCTTTGAGAATGACAGGGGCACATTTCTTTTTAATTCCAAGGATCTGAATATGATAGAGTACATTCCCGAGCTGGTGGAGGCGGGAATCGACAGTTTTAAGATAGAGGGCAGAATGAAGACCGCTCTTTACGTGGCGACCGTGGCGCGTACCTACAGGCGGGCGATCGACGATTATTTTACTTCCGAGGAGAAATACCGCGCCAATATGGATTGGTATCGGGCGGAGATCGGCAAGTGTACTTATCGCAAGTTTACCACAGGCTTTTACTTTGGCAAGGCGGACGAAACCACTCAGATCTACGATGAGAGCACCTATGTGAGCGAGGCGGTCTATCTGGGGACAGTGAGCGAGGTGACGGCGGCGGGAAAGCCCCGGCTGGCGGACGATGCGGCGGCGAAAGAGATGCAGGACGCGCAGGCAGTCTGCCGTGCGCGCATCGAGCAGCGCAATAAATTCTGTGTGGGGGACGAGATCGAGATCATGAAGCCGGGCGGAGAAAATGTTCCCGTCAAGGTGCTTGCCATGTATGACGAGGAGGGAAACGCCGTGGAATCCTGTCCGCATCCCAAGCAGGTCATTGAGGTGGCGCTGTCTGCGGAGGCGGAGGCAGGGGATATTTTGAGAAAAGAGAAATAATTTTTATAATTTTTATAAAAAAGAAAATTTGTGCTTGCATTTTCTATAAAAGTAGAGTATCTTAGATACAGAAATTGTATACAGGTATTCAGAACGATGGCGTTCCAAAAAAGAGAGTTTTTTTGGAGCGCATTTTTTTGAAACCGGATGAGAGAAGGAGCAGAGGAGATTATGAGCGAAGTATTTAACGTGGAAGAAATTTTTGCAAAGAACGTGTTCACCCTGGGCAAGATGCAGGAACGCTTGACCAGAAGCGCCTACAAAGAGGTGGTAAAGGTGATGAACGAGGGCGGTGAGCTCTCCATGAGCACTGCGAATATCGTGGCGAAAGCGATGAAGGATTGGGCGGTGGAGAACGGCGCGACTCACTATACGCACTGGTTCCAGCCGCTTACCGGCATCACGGCGGAAAAGCATGACGCTTTTGTGTCCCATCCCGATGATCTGGGCAAGATGCTGACTGAGTTTTCGGGCAAGGAGCTGATCAAGGGTGAACCGGACGCGTCCTCCTTTCCTTCGGGCGGCTTGCGGGCGACCTTTGAGGCGAGAGGATATACGGCATGGGATATCACATCCCCCGCTTTCTTAAAGGAGTCCGGCTGCGGTACGATCCTCTGTATCCCTACCGCGTTTTGTTCCTACACGGGCGAGGCACTGGATAAGAAGACACCCCTTCTGCGTTCCATGGAGGCGTTGAGCGAACAGGCGCTGCGTATCGTGCGGCTCTTCGGCAACAACGAGGCAACCAAGGTGACGGCTTCCGTTGGTCCCGAGCAGGAATACTTCCTTGTGGATAAGGATCTGTTTATGAAAAGAACCGACCTGATGTTTGCGGGTCGTACCCTCTTTGGCGCACCGGCACCCAAGGGGCAGGAGATGGAGGATCACTACTTCGGCGTGATCAGAGAGCGCGTAGGCGCTTACATGAAGGACTTAAACGAGGAGTTGTGGAAACTCGGCGTGACGGCAAAGACCCAGCATAACGAGGTGGCGCCTGCCCAGCATGAACTGGCGCCCATCTATGAGACGGCAAATATCGCGGTAGACCATAACCAGATCGTCATGGAGACCATGAAACGGGTGGCGGTAAAACATAACATGCGTTGTTTATTGCATGAAAAGCCTTATGCGGGCGTGAACGGCTCCGGTAAGCACGATAACTGGTCGATCACCACCGACAATGGCGTGAACCTTTTGGATCCCGGCGATACGCCGAATGAGAATGTACAATTTTTGCTGGTGCTTGCCTGCATCATGAAGGCGGTGGACACCCATGCCGATCTGCTCAGGCAGTCTGCTTCCGATGTCGGCAACGACCACAGACTCGGTGCGAACGAGGCGCCTCCGGCGATCATTTCCATCTTCCTTGGCGAGCAGCTTGAGGATGTGGTGAATCAGCTGATCGAGACCGGTACGGCAACCTCTGTTAAGGAAGGCGGGCTTTTGCTGACGGGCGTTTCCACCCTGCCCGATTTCCAGAAGGATGCGACGGATCGAAACAGGACTTCACCGTTTGCCTTCACGGGCAACAAATTTGAGTTCCGTATGGTCGGCAGTGCAGACTCCATCGCCAGCCCGAACACGACCTTGAACGCTATCGTTGCGGAAGCGTTCTGCGAAGCAGCGGACAGACTCGAGCAGGCGCAGAATAAGGAGGTCGCGATCCATGACCTCATCAAGGAATATATGACCAAGCACCAGAGGATCATCTTCAACGGCAACGGTTACTCCGATGAGTGGGTAGAGGAAGCTGCAAGGAGAGGGCTGCCCAACATTAAGTCCATGATCGAGGCGGCGGGCACCATCACCACCGATAAGGCAGTGAAGCTCTTTGAGAAGTTCGGCATCTTTACCAAAGTGGAGCTGGAGTCCAGAGAGGAGATCATCTACGAGACTTACGCGAAATCCATCAATATCGAGGCGCTGACCATGATCGACATGGCGGGCAAGCAGATCATTCCCGCTGTCATCCGTTACACGAAGGAGCTTGCGGATACCGTAAACGCTGTAAAGACAGCGGGAGCGGACGCAACAATGCAGGATGCCCTTCTGACGGAGGTGGGCGAGAAGCTGACCGCGATGCAGACTGCGCTTGATAAGCTGAAAGTGGCGGAGAAAGAGGCTTCCGCGATCGAGGATGCGAAAAAACAGGCGTTCTTCTACAAGGATACCGTAAAGGTCATCATGGATGAACTTAGGGCTCCCGCAGATGCGTTGGAGATGATCGTAGATAAAGAATATTGGCCGATTCCGACCTACGGAGAGCTGATGTTTGAAATTTAATCAAAAAAATAGGAAAAAGGGCTTGCCAAACTGCCCTTTTTCCTTTATAATCTCTAATTGTTGATGGGCTATCGCCAAACGGTAAGGCAACGGACTCTGACTCCGTCATTTCAAGGTTCGAATCCTTGTAGCCCAGTAGGAAACCTCGATGAAAAAGATTCATCGAGGTTTTGTTTGTATTTGCTGTCAAAACTGTATATAATGAAAGAACAGCACAATAGTGAAAAGAGATGGAGATACATGACAGACCTGACAGACCGCCTCGCTGCAGGTGATCCGCTCTCCGACGACGAATGGCGTTTCCTGATCGAGGGCGGCTATGAAAAACAATTGTTATTTAATAAGGCGGATGAGGTGCGCAGGCAGCATTACGGCACGGATGTGTATATCCGCGGTCTGATTGAGATATCGAACTATTGCAAGAACGACTGCCTTTACTGCGGTATCCGTAAGAGCAATGGAAAGGCAGAGCGTTATCGTCTGACGGACGAGGAGATCTATCGGTGCTGTGAGGAAGGGTACCGTCTGGGATTCCGCACCTTTGTGTTGCAGGGCGGCGAGGACGGGAATGACACGACAGAGCGCATAAGAAAGATTGTTTCTGCGATAAAGGAAAACAACCCGGACTGTGCGGTGACACTTTCCCTGGGAGAGCGGCAGCGCAGCGATTATGAAATATGGCATCAGGCGGGGACCGATCGTTATCTGCTGCGGCATGAGACGGCGACCCGCTCTCATTATGAAAAGCTTCACCCGCCGGAACAGCGCTTTGACGAGCGTATGCGCTGTCTGCGGGACTTAAAAGAAATCGGCTATCAGGCAGGGGCGGGCTTTATGGTGGGTTCGCCTTTTCAGGGGACGGAGGAGCTGATCGCGGACATGCGGTTTTTGCAGGAATTTCAGCCTCATATGGTGGGAATCGGTCCCTTTATTCCCCATCACGATACGCCCTTTGCGGAATATTCTGCGGGCACCTTGGAGCGCACGCTTATTATGGTGGCGCTCACCAGACTGACGCTGCCAAAGGCGCTGATTCCGGCAACTACGGCGCTTGGCACCATTCATCCGCAGGGACGGGAACTCGGTCTGAAGGCGGGTGCCAATGTCGTGATGCCGAATCTCTCTCCCGTGCAGGTGCGCGGGCAGTACAGCCTATATGATAATAAGGCGCATACCGGACAGGAGGCGGCAGAGGGGCTGGCGGCACTGAAAAAGAGTGTGGCGCAGGCGGGGTATCGAGTCGTGGAGAGTAGAGGGGACTTTGGTGGGAATGAAAGAACCGAGGCTTGCAACTGTGGGGATAGATAAATAACGTGCGTTACAAAAAGGACAATGGGCTATAACAGCATGAAACATAGAAAGAAGGAAACAGAAGATGTACGATCCGAAATCATTACATGCAGACGATTTTATCAATCACGAAGAAATCTTAGCGACGCTTGATTATGCGCAGAAAAATAAGGATAACCTGCCGTTGATCAACCAGATTCTCGAAAAGGCGCGCCCCCGAAAGGAAGGCAGCTCCACGGTCTGTGCGGGGCTTTCTCACAGAGAGGCGTCGGTGCTCCTTGCCTGTGAGGATAAAGAAATTCTGGAAAAGATTTATGCGCTGGCGGAGGAGATCAAACTTGCCTATTACGGCAACCGCATCGTGATTTTTGCCCCCCTTTACCTGTCAAATTACTGTGTAAACGGTTGTGTGTACTGTCCTTATCATACAAAGAATAAGGGCATTCCCCGAAAGAAACTGACGCAGGAGGAGGTCGGGCAGGAGGTGATCGCCCTACAGGATATGGGGCATAAGCGACTGGCGATCGAAGCGGGAGAAGACCCGGTGAACAACCCCATCGAGTATATTTTGGAGTGCATCCGGACCATCTATTCCATTCAGCATAAAAACGGCGCCATTCGCCGTGTCAACGTGAACATTGCGGCGACTACGGTGGAGGAGTACCGGATGTTAAAGGACGCCGGCATCGGCACTTACATCCTCTTTCAGGAGACCTATCATAAGGAGAGCTACTTAAAACTGCATCCCACGGGGCCCAAGCACGATTACGATTACCACACCGAGGCGATGGATCGTGCCATGGAAGGCGGGATCGATGACGTGGGGCTGGGTGTGCTCTTTGGCCTGGAATTATATAAGTACGAGTTTGCGGGGCTGCTCATGCACGCGGAACATCTGGAAGCCGTGCACGGAGTGGGTCCCCATACCATCAGCGTGCCGCGGGTCAAGCGGGCGGATGACATCGATCCCTCGGCGTTTGACAACGGCATCGACGATGAGACTTTTGCTAAGCTGTGCGCCCTGATCCGCATAGCCGTGCCCTACACGGGCATGATCATTTCCACCAGAGAGAGTCAGGCGGTGCGCGAGAAAGTGATCCGTCTGGGCGTCTCCCAGATCTCGGGCGCATCCCGTACTTCGGTCGGCGGTTATACACAGGAGGAGAGACCCACGGATACGGAGCAGTTCGACGTCTCCGATCAGCGCAGCCTTGACGAAGTCATCAAATGGCTGATGGAGCTTGGCTATATCCCTTCCTTCTGTACGGCGTGCTATCGCGAGGGCAGGACGGGCGACCGCTTTATGAGCCTTTGCAAGACGGGACAGATTCAAAACTGCTGTCATCCCAATGCGCTGATGACTTTGAAAGAATATCTGATGGACTATGCCTCCGACGAGACAAAGGCGATCGGCGAAGCGCTGATCCGGGCGGAACTGGCGAATATTCCCAAAGAACAGGTGCGGAAGATCGCGGAGGAGCATTTGCAGAAAATTGCGGAGGGCGTTCGCGACTTCCGCTTCTAAGAGAAAATTCCTTCGGAATTATCTCTGCGAGCTCCGCGATGCGGATCTCGGGAGGAATGATTATGAGCATGAACAACACCCCCGCGGGCGAGCGGGTACATATCGGCTTTTTCGGAAAACGCAACGCGGGCAAGTCCAGTCTGCTCAACGCGGTGACGGGGCAGGAACTGGCGGTGGTATCCCCGGTGGAGGGGACGACGACGGATCCTGTCTATAAGGCGATGGAGCTTCTGCCGCTGGGACCTGTGATGATGATCGATACCCCCGGCTTTGACGACGAGGGAATGTTGGGAGAGCAGCGCGTCAAAAAAACAAAGCAGGTGCTTGAAAAGACCGATATCGCAGTACTGGCGGCGGAAGCGGCAGCGGGATTGACGGCTTGTGACGAGGAGCTCATTGCGCTTTTTAAGGAGCGGGAGATTCCGTATCTCGTCGTTTATACAAAATGCGATGCCGCAAACGGATCTGTATCGGCAGGGAAGCAGCCACGGCAAACAGATGCAGGAAACAGCGGGCGGGTAATGGCGCGGGAGGCGGACGCGTCAGGCGATGATAGCATAACAGATGTTATGCTTGTGAGTGCAACCACGGGTGCAGGCATCCACGAGTTAAAGGAGCGTCTCGCGGCAATGCTTCCTGACAAAGAGGAACGGCATCTCGCGGCGGATTTGGTTAAGCCCCTTGACTTGGTGGTACTGGTAGTGCCCATCGACTCGGCAGCGCCGAAAGGAAGGCTGATCCTGCCCCAGCAGCAAACGATCCGCGATTTGTTGGAGGCGGGTGCGATTCCCGTGGTGACGCGGGAGACGGAGCTGGCGCAGACCCTTGCGAAACTGACGGAAACGCCCGCGCTTGTGATTACGGACAGCCAGGCGTTCGAGGAAGTGGCAGCGATCGTGCCGCAGGAGATTCCGCTTACGTCTTTCTCTATTTTAATGGCGCGTTATAAAGGCTTTTTGAAGCTTGCCATAGAGGGGGCGGCAGCAATCGACAGTTTGCGGGACGGCGACAGGGTGTTGATCGCGGAGGGCTGCACGCATCACAGACAGTGCGACGACATCGGAACGGTGAAGATTCCCCGTTTCTTAAAAAAGTACACGGGTAAGGAATTGGTGATAGAAACGTCGTCCGGTACGGGCTTTCCCGAAGAACTTACGCCCTATGCCCTTATCGTTCACTGCGGCGGCTGTATGCTGAATGAACGGGAAGTCCTGCGGCGGATGCGCTTTGCGGGCGGACAGGGCGTACCCGTGACCAACTACGGGATCGCGATTGCGAAGATGAAGGGCATCCTGTCAAGGAGCATTGCCCCCATCACGGAGACGATTTAGAAAAAAGAATGGAGCATTCCTGTAATTCAG
>DETS01000014.1 GCA_002361735.1 Lachnospiraceae bacterium UBA3282
CCTACAATAAACTTACGCTATCAATTTATTCACGCCTCTTGACAGATGTTTTTGCAAGTGCTATTCTATAGAAAATTTAATCAGCTAAACCGTTGAAGCGGAGATAACGGTGATGATGCCTTTACAGAGAGCCTGTGTTGCTGAGAGTCGGGTAAGAAACAAGTCATCAAATGGACCGCTGAGGGTGCAGTGAAATGTATAGAGTAAATTTCTGCGAAATTAACTTTGGTACAGAGTATTCTGCAACGTGTGGCATACGTCAGTTGCCGGGGATATGTTGGTATCCTGCAAAGGGCACGGGAGTTTCCCGTGAAGCAAGGTGGCACCGCGGATAAAGTTTATTCGTCCTTGACAAGACTTAGGTTTTGTCAAGGATTTTGTGCGTTTAGGGGAAATTTTTGAAAGGAGCTGCCAAATGAAATTTACACCATCCTTCGAGGAAGTACAAAAGATTGCCGCAAGCGGGGACTACAAGGCTGTCCCGATAAGCTGCGAGATGCTCTCGGATATCTGTACGCCCATCGAGGCGCTGCGGATCTTAAAAAATGTCTCGACCCACTGTTACCTTTTGGAGTCGGTGGCGGAGAAAGAAAAGTGGGGACGCTACACCTTTTTGGGGTATGACCCCAAATTGGAGATCAACTGTTTGGGCGGGGAGATGAAGATTGGGGATGTGACCCTGCACACGGAGGATCCTTCCGCAAAGCTGAGGGAGCTCCTCGGCGCATACAAAAGCCCGAAAATTGCGGGACTGCCCTCCTTTACCGGTGGGTTGGTGGGGTATTTTTCCTATGATTATCTGGGATACAGCGAGCCGACGATCCGTGTGGGCGTGCAGGATACGGAAGCCTTTAAGGACGTGGATCTGATGCTCTTTGATAAGGTGATTGCCTTTGACAATTTCAGACAGAAGATCGTCCTGATCGCCAATATGCTTGTGGCGGAGGGGGAGAGTGGCTACAACAAAGCGCTGCGGGAACTTTCACAGATGGCGGACCTTCTGCGCACGGGCGAGAAGAAAAAAGAAGAAAAGGGGCGCCTGAAGGGAGAGGTGAAGCCGCTCTTTGACAAAGAAGCCTACTGTGATATCGTGGAGCGGGCAAAGCGCTATATCAGAGAGGGAGACATTTTTCAGATCGTGCTCTCGAATCGGCTGGAAGCGCCTTTTGAAGGGAGTCTTCTGGATACCTATCGGGTGCTGCGTACCGTGAATCCATCCCCTTATATGTTCTATTTTTCGGGGACGGATGTGGAAGTGGCGGGTGCCTCTCCGGAAACGCTGGTAAAGTTGGAGGATGGTGTGCTCCACACCTTCCCGTTGGCAGGCACCAGACCCAGAGGAAAGACGGAGGAGGAAGATCTGGCGTTAGAGCAGGAGCTTTTACAGGATCCGAAGGAGTTGGCGGAGCATAATATGCTGGTGGATCTGGGGCGCAATGACCTGGGGAAAATCAGTAAATTCGGCACTGTGCAGGTGGAAAAATACCACTCTATTGAACGCTATTCGCATGTCATGCACATCGGTTCCACGGTGCGCGGGCAGATCAGAGAAGAATTTGACGCGCTTAACGCCATCGAGGCGGTGCTGCCCGCGGGGACGCTCTCAGGTGCGCCGAAGATCAGGGCGTGTCAGCTGATCGGTGAGCTGGAGCAGAACAAGCGGGGCATCTACGGCGGCGCCATCGGCTATATTGATTTTACCGGCAACATGGACACCTGTATTGCCATCCGTATCGCCTATAAGAAAAACGGGCGCGTGTTCGTCAGGAGCGGCGCGGGGATCGTGGCGGATTCGGAGCCGGAGAAGGAATATAATGAATGTCTTAACAAGGCGAAGGCGGTCATTCGGGCGCTGGAACTGGGACAGGAGGAAGGCTGACATAACTACAGAACGATGTTTGGAATTAGGGACAGGCGGCGTATGGGAAGGAGGCAGAGATGATACTGTTAATTGATAATTATGACAGTTTTTCCTACAACTTATATCAGTTGATCGGGGAGATCGATCCCGATATCCGGGTCATCCGCAATGACGAGATGACGGTGGAGGAAATCAGGCAGCTTGCGCCGGAAAGGATCATTCTTTCACCGGGACCGGGACGACCTGAAAATGCGGGGATCATTGTAGAAGCGGCAAAGACGCTGGGAAAGGAGATCCCCACGCTGGGTGTCTGTCTGGGGCATCAGGCGATCTGCGCAGCGTTTGGCGATGTCATCACTTACGCAAAGGAACTGATGCACGGGAAACAGTCGGAAATCACGTATGAAAAGGATTGTCCCCTGTTTCAGGGCTGCCCCGAAAAGATGCCGGTTGCCCGCTACCATTCTCTGGCGGCGGATGAGCATACGATGCCTGACTGTCTGCGTGTCACGGCTCGCACGGCGGACGGGGAAGTGATGGCGGTGCAGCATAAGGAATATCCGATCTACGGCGTGCAGTTTCATCCGGAGTCCATTATGACCCCGGAGGGGAAGCGGATGCTAAGGAACTTTATCTTATCATAATGGAGGAGAGAGCAATGATCAAAGAAGCTATTGTGAAAATCGTAAACAAGGAAGATCTCACGTATGACGAGGCATATGCCGTGATGAATGAGATTATGAGCGGTGAGACTTCTCCCACACAGAACGCGGCGTTTCTGGGGGCACTTTCCGCTAAGAGTGCAAAGGCGGAGACCACGGATGAAATCGCGGGCTGTGCGGCGGCTATGCGCGATCATGCCCTGCGTCTTCACACGGATCTGGATATCTTTGAGATCGTGGGAACCGGCGGAGACAACGCCCACAGTTTCAATATCTCCACCACTTCCGCGCTGGTATGTGCGGCAGGCGGAATGAAAGTGGCAAAACACGGGAACAGAGCCGCTTCCTCTAAGTGCGGTACGGCGGACTGTCTGGAAGCGCTGGGCGTCAATATCGAGCAGAGCCCCGAACTGTGTGAGAAGCTTTTGCGGGAGGTGGGGATGTGCTTCTTCTTTGCACAGAAGTATCACACCTCCATGAAATATGTGGGCGCGATTCGCAAAGAGCTTGGTTTCCGTACGGTGTTTAACATTCTCGGTCCGCTGACGAATCCCGGCAGTCCCAAGAGGCAGCTCCTGGGTGTGTACGACGAGTATCTGGTGGAGCCGTTGGCGCAGGTACTGATCAGTCTCGGCGTGGAGAGGGGCATGGTCGTGTATGGAAAAGATAAACTCGACGAGATTTCTCTGAGCGCACCCACCGCCATCTGTGAGTTTAAGGACGGCTGGTTTAAAACCTATACCATCTGCCCGGAGGATTTTGGCTTTGAACGCTGCACGAAGGCGGATCTGGAAGGCGGAACGCCGGAAGAAAATGCAAAAATAACGCGTGATATCTTAAACGGTGAAAAAGGACATAAGAGAAACGCGGTATTATTGAATGCGGGTGCAGCCCTCTATATCGACGGCAAGGCGGAGAGTATGAAGGAAGGCGTGAAGCTGGCGGCGGAGATCATTGATTCCGGAAAAGCGGCGAAGACGCTGGAGCAGTTTATAAAGCTGAGTAACGCATAAGCGTATCTTTATGGAAAGTAAGCATTACGATTGTAATGAAATTGCAGATGGTTATTCTGAGTCAATGAATAGTGAATAGAACAGATGTTATTGAAATGCTGTGATCTTATGAGAATGTTTCGGGCATCAAAATAGGTGACTAAACCAGTCAATCAGAGATACACAAACGCTAAATCATGATTTAATGGAAGAAAAAGAGAAGGAAGCTGGTAAAAACAATGGCAACTATTTTAGAGCAGTTGGCGGAGCACGCAGTCTACCGCACGGAGCAGGCAAAGAAAAAACTGCCGCTTGCAGAGATAAAAAAACAGGCGCAATTTTTGAAAAAAGGGGATTTTGCCTTTGAAAAAGCCTTGCAGAAACCGGGGATATCCTTTATCTGCGAATGTAAGAAGGCGTCCCCCTCAAAGGGATTGATCGCGCCGGATTTTCCCTATCTGGCAATTGCCAAAGCGTATGAGGCGGCAGGGGCGGACGCTATCTCCGTGCTGACGGAGCCGAAGTGGTTTTTGGGAAGCGACGACTATCTGCGGGAGATTGCGTCGGCGGTTTCCATTCCCTGTCTGCGGAAAGATTTTACGGTGGACGAATATATGATTTATGAAGCGAAACTGCTTGGTGCGTCTGCTGTTTTGCTGATCTGTTCCATACTGAGTCAGGCACGGATCAAAGAGTACCTGGCGGTCTGTGAGGAGCTGGGATTGTCAGCGCTGGTGGAGGCGCATGACGAGACGGAAGTGGAAAAGGCGCTGGCGGCAGGCGCGCGGGTGATTGGCGTCAACAACCGCAATCTGAAAGACTTTACGGTAGATATGGAGAACAGCCGCAGACTCAGGGAAAAAATACCAAAACAGGTGTTATTTGTTTCCGAAAGCGGCGTCAGCGGACCGGGGGATGTGAGACGCCTTTCTGAAATCGGTGCGGACGCGGTGCTGGTGGGAGAGGCACTGATGCGGGCGGAGGATAAAAAGCAAATGCTGCAAAATCTTCGGGGTTGTGAGAGGTAAAATGACCGAATGAAACAGACAGAAAAAAGTCAAATCAAGATTAAACTGTGTGGATTAACCCGTCCGAGTGACATTGAGACGGCAAATTTATTGCATCCTGATTATGTCGGCTTCGTATTTGCAAAAAAGAGCAGGCGTTATGTATCGCCGGAGCGGACGAAAATGTTAAAAGAACTTTTACACCCTGATATTTTGGCGGTGGGGGTGTTTGTGGATGAGGAACCGGAGAGCGTGGCGGCATGGCTGTCTTCGGGGATCATTGACATAGCGCAGCTCCACGGCGGAGAGGACGAGACGTATCTCAAAAAGCTGCGGAAACTGACTGACAAACCGCTGATCAAGGCTTTCTCCGTTAAGGATATGGGTGATATCGAAAAAGCCAATGACAGCACGGCGGATTTCGTGCTTTTAGATGCGGGAGGAGGCGGAACGGGAACGGCTTTTGACAGAGAATTGCTTGCGGGAATGAACCGCCCTTATTTTCTGGCGGGCGGACTGGATCCATCCACGGTGGAGGAGGCCGTGAAACGATGGCGGCCCTATGCGGTGGATGTCAGTACGGGAATCGAGACGGACGGCGTAAAAGATGCGGAAAAGATGCAGGCATTTGTAGATGCTGTAGAGAAATATGAAAAAATAGAATAACAGAGGTTACGCTGTAACAGAAAATACATTTTTGCAAAAATGAGGCAGTGCGAGAAGTGAAAAGAAATGGAGGTTAGAAAGTTACTATGACAAATCAAAACGGGCGTTATGGAATCCATGGCGGGCAGTACATTCCGGAAACGCTGATGAATGCGGTAATCGAATTGGAGGAGGCCTACAATCATTATAAGGAAGATCCCAAATTTAATGAAGAATTAACGACGCTGTTTAACGACTATGCGGGCAGACCGTCCCTTCTCTACTATGCGGAAAAGATGACGAAGGATCTGGGCGGGGCAAAAATCTATCTGAAACGTGAGGACTTAAATCACACCGGCTCCCATAAGATCAATAACGTGCTGGGGCAGGCGCTTTTGGCAAAGAAGATGGGTAAGACGAGATTGATCGCGGAGACGGGAGCGGGACAGCACGGGGTTGCCACCGCGACGGCGGCGGCGCTGCTGGGTATGGAATGCGTGGTGTTCATGGGCGAGGAGGATACGATCCGTCAGGCGTTGAATGTCTATCGGATGCGCCTTTTGGGGGCGGAGGTGGTTCCCGTGAAGACGGGAACGGCGACCCTAAAGGATGCGGTGTCCGAGGCGATGCGGGAGTGGACTTCACGGATCGCAGACACGCATTACTGCCTTGGTTCCGTGATGGGTCCCCATCCTTTTCCTATGATCGTCAGAGATTTTCAGGCTGTGATTTCCAGAGAGATCAAAGCGCAGCTCATGGAAAAGGAGGGAAAGCTTCCTGATGCGGTGATTGCCTGCGTAGGCGGCGGCTCCAATGCTATGGGCAGTTTCTATCATTTTATAGAAGATAAGGATGTCAGGCTGATCGGTTGTGAGGCGGCGGGCAGAGGGATCGATACCTTTGAGACGGCAGCTACCATCAGTACGGGAAGGCTGGGCATCTTCCACGGTATGAAGTCCTATTTTTGTCAGGATCAGTACGGACAGATTGCGCCTGTTTATTCCATCTCGGCGGGGCTGGACTATCCGGGGATCGGACCGGAACATGCGCATCTGCACGATATCGGCAGGGCGGAGTATGTGCCGGTGACGGACGATGAGGCGGTGGAGGCGTTTGAATATTTATCGAAGATGGAGGGGATCATTCCCGCCATTGAGTCTGCGCATGCGGTGGCTCATGCCAGAAAAATAGCGCCTGTTATGAATAAAGATCAGATTATCGTTATCACCATATCCGGCAGAGGAGATAAGGATTGTGCGGCAATCGCGCGTTACAGAGGGGAGGATATCCATGAGTAAGATAAGAGAGGCTTTCGATAACAGAAAGGCGTTTATCGCCTTTATCACCTGCGGCGACCCGGATTTGGAGACCACGGCGGCGTGTGTGCGCGCGGCGGTGGCAAACGGCGCGAGTCTGATCGAGCTGGGGATTCCTTTTTCCGACCCGACGGCGGAAGGACCTGTGATCCAGGGGGCGAACCTGCGGGCATTGACCGGAGGAGTCACTACGGATAAAATATTTGATCTGGTAAGGGACTTGCGGCGGGATGTAACGGTTCCCATGGTGTTTATGACTTATGCCAACGTAGTCTTTTCTTACGGCGCGGAGCGCTTCCTTTCCACCTGTCAGCAGATCGGCATGGACGGCATCATCCTGCCCGACCTTCCTTTTGAGGAGAAGGCGGAGTTTTTGCCGCTCTGTCATACCTACGGCGTAGACCTGATTTCCCTGATCGCGCCTACCTCCGCAAACCGTATTGCCATGATCGCGAAGGAGGCGGAGGGCTTTGTCTATGTGGTCTCAAGCCTTGGGGTTACCGGCACCAGAAGCGAGATCAAGACAGACTTAAAATCCATTGTGGAGGTGATACGCCGGAATACGGATGTTCCCTGTGCCATCGGCTTTGGCATCTCCAATCCCGAGCAGGCAAAGAAGATGGCTGACATCTCGGACGGGGCAATCGTCGGTTCCGCCATTATCAAGATCATTGAGAAGTACGGCAGGGAGGCTGCGCCCCATGTGGGAGATTATGTGCGGGAGATGACGGCGGGGATGGCATAGATTCTGCAGCATATCGGTACTTTTACAAAATCTCATCAAGTCGGCAATCTTGATTAGGATGTCTGGTTGGAAGAAATTTAAATATAGTAAAAATAACGATTCCAAAATCTATCATGATATGATACAATAGGCGGTGGCAAAGGAGCCTCCGCCTACTATATGTATGCGGAGGTTTCCTGCAAATAGATCATGGCAGAGAATGCGGAGCGTTCTCTTGATTACATGCTTTTGTATGCAATCTGTGGAAGGGACAGGGCAGAAGATGAAATCATTTTTGATATTGGAAGACGGCACCGTGTTTACGGGAACGCATATCGGCGCCGAAAAGGAGGTCATCAGCGAGATTGTCTTTAACACCTCGATGGCGGGTTATTTGGAGGTGTTGACCGATCCATCCTATGCGGGACAGGCAGTTTGTATGACCTATCCGTTGATTGGCAATTACGGGATATGCCGGGAAGATATGGAATCAGGGAAACCCTGGTGCGACGGTTTTATCGTGCGGGAGTTATCCCGTATTCCCAGCAATTTCCGATGCGATATGACAATTCAGCAATTCTTAGAGGACAACGGTGTACCGGGGATCGCCGGGATCGACACAAGAGCCCTTACCCGAATCCTTCGTGAAAAGGGTACCATGAACGGTATGATCACTACCGACGACAATTACGATCTTGAAAAAATCATTCCCAAATTAAAAGCATATACGACAGGCAAGGTAGTGGAGCGGGTGACCTGCGAGGAGAAATATACATTGCAGGGAGCGAAAGAGATAGCAGAAAACGGACCGCTTTCCGGAAGTGCGTCCTTTCACAGAGAGGATTACGAGGCAGGCATCAGGGAGAAAAAGCCAAGTCTTGTGCGGAAACTGAATGGTGCGGGGCTTAAGGTGGCTCTCCTTGATCTCGGAGCCAAGGACAATATCGCGAAGTCCCTTGCGGCGAGGGGGTGCGACGTGACGGTGTATCCGGCGACGACCACGGCGGCGGAGATCCTTGCGGATGCACCGGATGGCATTATGCTCAGCAACGGACCGGGCGACCCGAAGGAATGCACTTTTATTATAGAAGAAATTCGCAAACTATACGAATCCGACACGCCGATCTTTGCCATCTGTCTGGGACATCAGCTGATGGCGCTGGCTACGGGCACGGACACCTTTAAGATGAAGTACGGGCACCGGGGCGGCAACCATCCGGTGAAAGATCTGTCTACGGGCAGGGTTTACATTTCCTCCCAGAATCATGGCTATGTTGTTGATATGGACAAGCTTGATCCCAAGGTGGCAGTCCCCGCCTTTGTCAATGTCAATGACGGCACCAACGAGGGGCTTTCTTATACAGGGAAAAATATCTTTACGGTGCAGTTCCATCCCGAGGCGTGTCCCGGACCGCAGGATTCCTCATATTTGTTTGATCGGTTTATAGAAATGATGCAGGGAGGACACCACCATGCCTAAAAATCCAAACGTAAAAAGAGTTTTAGTGATAGGCTCCGGCCCAATCGTGATCGGGCAGGCGGCGGAGTTTGACTACGCGGGGACGCAGGCGTGCCGCTCCTTAAAGGAGGAGGGTATGGAGGTCATTTTAGTAAACTCCAACCCGGCCACCATCATGACGGACGGCGATATTGCGGACAAGGTGTATATCGAGCCGTTGACGACGAAGGTGTTGGAGCAGATCATCATCAAGGAAAAGCCGGATTCCCTGCTCCCCAATATGGGCGGACAGGCGGGCTTAAACCTCGGCATGGAGCTGGACGAGTCGGGGTTTCTTAAGGCGCACGGCGTCACGCTCCTTGGCACCACGGCAAAGACCATCCGCAAGGCGGAGGATCGTCTGGAATTTAAGGAGACCATGGAAAAGATCGGAGAGCCCTGCGCACCTTCTCTGGTGGTGGATAATATTGAGGACGGTGTTGCGTTTGCGA
The DNA here is from genome assembly GCA_002361735.1 of Lachnospiraceae bacterium UBA3282. Classification (GTDB taxonomy): domain Bacteria; phylum Bacillota; class Clostridia; order Lachnospirales; family Lachnospiraceae; genus UBA3282. Next base: position 9,158 of record DETS01000014.1, read on the forward strand.
AAAAGATCGGCTACCCGGTGGTGCTGCGTCCCGCCTATACGCTTGGCGGTTCCGGCGGCGGTATCGCTCATAATCAGGTGCAGCTGGAAGAAATTCTGGCGAACGGTCTGCGCCTTTCCCGGGTGGGGCAGGTGCTGGTGGAGCGCTGTATTGCGGGCTGGAAGGAAATTGAGTACGAGGTCATGCGTGACAGCGCGGGCAACTGCATCACCGTCTGCAACATGGAAAATATCGATCCGGTCGGTGTGCACACGGGCGACAGCATCGTGGTGGCGCCGTCCCAGACGTTGGGGGATAAGGAATACCAGATGCTTCGGAGCGCCGCCCTCAATATCATCAACGAGCTGGAGATCACCGGCGGCTGCAACGTGCAGTTTGCCCTCCATCCCACCAGCTTTGAATACTGTGTGATCGAGGTCAATCCCCGTGTGAGCCGTTCTTCCGCGCTGGCAAGTAAGGCGACGGGATACCCGATCGCGAAGGTGGCAGCGAAGATCGCGCTCGGCTATACCTTGGACGAGATCAAAAATGCTATCACAGGGAAGACCTACGCCAGTTTCGAGCCCACGCTGGACTACTGCGTGGTGAAAATACCGAGACTGCCTTTTGATAAATTTATTACGGCGAAACGTACATTAACAACCCAGATGAAAGCTACGGGCGAGGTCATGAGTATCGCCAATAACTTTGAGGGTGCACTGATGAAGGCGATCCGTTCGCTGGAACAGCATGTGGACTGTCTGCGCAGCTATGATTTCTCGGCGCTTTCGGCGGAGGAACTGTTGGAGCGCATGGAGATCGTGGACGACCAGAGAATCTACATTATCGCCGAAGCCATCCGCAAAGGGATCGATTATGACACAATCCATCGGATTACCATGGTGGATCACTGGTTTATCGATAAGATTGCCATTCTCACGGAGATGGAGGAAAGACTTGAGAAAGAGCCGCTTACGGTGGAGCTTTTGAAGGAGGCAAAACGGATTGAGTTCCCCGACAACGTGATTGCGAGATTGACCGGGAAGGCCGAGGACGAAATAAAGAACATGCGTTATGAAAACGGTATCGTTGCCGCATTTAAGATGGTGGATACCTGTGCGGCGGAGTTTGCGGCGAGCACGCCCTACTACTATTCCGTGTTCGGCTCGGAGACGGAGGTGGTGGAGAGCCATCCGAAGAAGAAGGTGCTGGTGCTCGGCTCCGGACCAATCCGTATCGGGCAGGGAATCGAGTTTGATTACTGTTCCGTGCATGCGACCTGGGCGTTTGCAAGGGAAGGATATGAGACCATTATCATCAACAACAATCCCGAGACGGTGAGTACGGACTTTGATATTGCGGACAAGCTCTACTTCGAGCCGCTGACCCCGGAGGACGTGGAGAACATCGTCAATGTGGAGAAGCCCGACGGCGCTGTGGTGCAGTTTGGCGGGCAGACGGCGATCAAGCTGACGGAGAGTCTGATGAAGATGGGCGTACCCATCCTTGGAACAAAGGCGGAGGACGTGGACGCCGCCGAGGACAGGGAGCTTTTCGACCGGATTCTGGAGGAGACGGAGATTCCCAGAGCGGCGGGCGGCACGGTTTACACGGCGGAAGAAGCAAAGGCTGTGGCGAACAGGCTGGGCTATCCTGTGTTGGTTCGTCCTTCTTATGTGCTGGGCGGGCAGGGGATGCAGATTGCCATTTCCGATCAGGAAATCGAGGAGTTTATGGCGGTGATCAACCGTTACGAGCAGGATCACCCGATTTTGGTGGATAAATATTTACAGGGCAAGGAGCTTGAGGTGGATGCGGTCTGTGACGGCACGGACATCCTGATACCCGGTATTATGGAACATATTGAACGGACGGGCGTGCATTCGGGCGACAGTATTTCCGTCTATCCCGCGCCTACGGTGAGTGAGAAGGTGAAGGAGACCATTGCCGAGTATTCGAGAAGGCTGGCAAAAGCCCTGCATGTCATCGGACTCATTAACATCCAGTTTATCGCCATGGGAGACGAGGTGTACGTGATCGAGGTCAATCCCCGATCTTCCCGCACCGTGCCTTATATCAGCAAGGTGACGGGCATTCCGATCGTGGATCTGGCGACGGAAGTCATTATCGGGAAAAAGATACGGGATCTGGGCTACGAGCCGGGATTACAGCCGGCAGCGGATTATTTTGCCGTCAAGATGCCGGTATTCTCCTTTGAAAAGATACGCGGCGCGGAGATCAGTCTGGGACCGGAAATGAAGTCTACGGGCGAGTGCCTTGGTATTGCAAAGACCTTTAACGAGGCGCTCTACAAGGCATTTCTCGGCGCGGGCGTGAGTCTGCCGAAGCATAAGCAGATGATCATCACGGTGAAGGATGCGGATAAGGGCGAGGCCATCGAAGTGGCGCGCCGTTTTGAGAAGCTGGGCTATATCATTTACGCGACCAGAAGTACGGCGGCGGCACTTAACGACGCGGGCGTAAAAGCGCGTAAGGTCAATAAAATTTCTCAGGAATCTCCGACGGTTATGGACTTGATTCTGGGACACAGGATCGACTTGGTCATCGACACCCCCACGCAGGGGCGGGATAAGAGCAGAGACGGTTTTTTAATTCGCAGGACCTCCATTGAGACGGGCGTCAACTGTATCACCGCCATGGACACGGCGGCGGCGCTGGTGACCAGTCTGGAAAATGCGGAGACGCAGGGGGAGATGACGTTAATTGATATCGCGTCGATTGCGAGACGGGGTGTGTGACTTGTGTGGAATGATAAACGAATCAGAAATGCGATTATAAAGAATATTTTAGTCAGTATCCTGCTGTTGTTTGTGCTGATTCTGGGTAATGTGATGTTTGTATGGAAGATTCACAAAGCGGACTGATCATGATGGAGCCAGACCCACTTATTTTCGTTCCGTTCGATCAGATCCGCCACATAAGCAACGATTTCCGCATCTGAAGCGAACGTGCCGATGCGGGCGGCTTCGCCAAGCCCCTCTAAAATCTTCGGGAAATATTTCATGGTGTCGCCCCGTTTCAAAAGTGCGCGGCATACGGTCAATATCTGACCATACGGTACTTTTTCGGGAACAATGCCGTCAATCAGAGCGCTGTGATTGGTGCGCAGATTGTCCGTTAGGTCTTTGATGATATCCACATTGAGGATCTCGTCATAACGTGTTCTCACGACAGTTTCCAGCTTTTCAAACATATATTCCGCGCTGATCGGCTGCCCGTCCGCAATGATTTCATGATAGAGAATATTGTCATAAGAGGTAATGATATACTCCCGGGGTTTCAGCTTTGTCCAGTCGCGCAATTTTATAATCGGCATCAGGATCCCTTCCGTCGAAAGGCGCAGTCTCAGGTCATAGGCTGTTTTGACAAATTTGTTATCAATATAGGCGGCAACAATGTCTTTTCCAAATTCAATCGCCAGAGGATCCAGAGAATGGCGCAGGTTCCACCAGATTTCGTTTTGAATCTGCGGATTGTCAAATTCCGTCATTTTCTTATCTTCCAATCCCAGCAGATAGTCTGCGCCTGCATTTAACACCTGGCATAAAGACCTGAGAATGCCGACGTCCGGGTATCTTAACCCCCTCTCGTATTGGCTTAATGCCTGCGCGGTAACGCCCACACGGTTTGCCAGTTCTTCCTGCGTCAGTTTCCGTTCCCTGCGGCATTCAGCGATTCTTTTCCCGATTTCAAGCTGTGTCATTTCCTGATTCATAAGGCTGCCCCCTTTGTAATAGTAGTATAAGCAAATTGTGAGAATAAGGCAATCGACAAGCTGTTTATTTCCGCTCAACAACGCGCAATATGGCGACGGGATGGTATTGGTTGAAACGAGGGCGTTTTTTTGGTAATGTTATAGATAACAGCCGCCAAGGTAACGGAGAGTTCGAAAATCAGGGGCGGTGCAATGATAGGCAGGATATATGAACGCAGTCAGAAATTATCAGAAAGAACTGGATAAAATACTGGATGAAATGGCGAAGAAGGGCAGCGCGGTGGAGACGGACGCGCCGACGCTCTTTCTGCATAGCTGCTGCGCGCCCTGCAGCAGTTATGTGCTGGAATATCTGCGCAGGTATTTTCGCATCGCGGTCTTCTATTTCAATCCAAACATTACGGAAGATGTTGAGTACCGCAAACGGGTGGCGGAGCAGAAGCGGCTGATCGCGGCGTATAACGAGAAATTGACTGATGCGGTCGATACGGACACAGGGAATGATGCGGGCGGACAGCGTGCCTGCGCAGAGACGGCATATCAAATTAAGGTGGTTGAGGGCGATTACGAGCCTGCGCGCTTTTTTGAAATCGCGAAAGGTTTGGAGTCTTGTCCCGAAGGCGGCGAACGCTGCTTTGCCTGCTACGAACTGCGGCTTCGGGAGACGGCAAAACGGGCTAAGGCGGGGCAGTATGATTATTTTACCACTACGCTTTCCATCAGTCCCTTAAAGAATGCAGCGAAACTCAACGAGATCGGGGAGGCGCTGGCACAGGAGTACGGTGTGGCGTGGCTGCCGTCGGATTTTAAGAAAAAGAACGGTTACAAGCGCTCCATCGAGCTGTCGAAAGAATACGATCTGTATCGGCAGGATTATTGCGGCTGTGTGTATTCGCAGGCGGAGCGGGACAGACGGAAAAAACTTGACACATAGCGGCGGTGGGTGCTATGATAAGCGGCGTGAGTGCCGAAATTACATAATATAATGAGAAAGACGTCTGGCGGCACGAGGCGTTTAGACTGGAGGAGATTATGACAAAAATCAGATTGGATTTTGTTCCCTGTTTGCTGATCGGCGTGCTTCTTTGCTGGCTGACAATCTTTGCGGGACAGAAGTATGTGGAGATGGCGGATGAGCGTTATGAAACACAGGAACTGCCGCAGGGAGAGGTCGGTGGTGTGCCGACGGAGGATACGCCTCTTGTGGAGAGCATTGCGGAGATGAAACAGCATGACACGTTTTATGTGGTGACGGACGACGAAAATTATGAGATGTATCACCTGTTTTATGATGACAAGGAGTGGAATCCGTTAGAGCTGCCCTCCGGTGAAGTAGTGTGCGTGCGCAATAATAGAAAAGCAAGCGAGACGGTGGACGGTTATAAGAAGCAGACTCCGGTGGGAAAGATCGTACCATTTGAGATTCCGGAGACGCTGATCAGCCAGCTTGATGATGAGAGAAGCGGCATGGTGTTTGCGGATACCACTTTCTATGTGGATATGTTCGGGGAGGCAATCGGAACTGCCAACGAGAATGACATTAAGTTTAAGTTTGATACGGCGGCAGTGATTCTGCTCTTTGTGGGAACCTTAGGTTCTCATATGATCGGGGCAAAGATTGGCATTCTGCCTCCGATTTTCCCGAAACGGAAGAAAGAGCAGGCGTAATTCGGGCATATGATTGAGTAAGAAAGGCGCGGGAAATGCAGAAATTATTGGATCAGATTTCAGAGGAAATGAAAAAGGCGTTTGAGGCGGCAGGCTATGACGGAGCGCTCGGAAAGGTGACGCTTTCCAACCGTCCCGATCTGTGCGAATACCAGTGCAATGGTGCGATGGCAGGTGCGAAACAGTATCACAAGGCGCCTTTGATGATCGCGCAGGAGGTGGCGGAAAAACTTGCGGACAGCGAAGTCTTCGGCGAGGTGAGCGCGGTGGCGCCCGGCTTCCTCAACCTGAAGCTGACGGAAAGATTTGTAAAAACTTACCTGATTGAGATGCAGAAAACAGAGAAGTTTGGGCTGACTATACCGGTCAACCCGGAAAAAATCATCATTGACTACGGCGGGGCGAATGTGGCAAAACCGCTCCATGTAGGGCATTTGCGACCGGCGATCATCGGCGAGAGCATTAAGAGAATCTGTCGTTATGCAGGTCATGATGTGATCGGTGATGTACATCTGGGAGACTGGGGACTGCAGATGGGTCTCATCATCACCGAGTTAAAGAAAAGACAGCCGGGGCTGCCGTATTTCGATGAAGCCTACGAGGGCGAATATCCAGAGGAAGCGCCTTTTACCATATCCGAGCTGGAAGAAATCTATCCGACGGCGAGCGCGAAGGCAAAGGAGGACGATGCCTATAAAGCGGAGGCACTGGATGCCACGCACAGGCTTCAGGACGGAGAGCGCGGCTATCGAGCGATCTGGAAACATATTATGGCTGTGTCGATTGTGGATTTGAAAAAGAATTATACCAATCTGGATGTCGCGTTTGACCTCTGGAAAGGAGAATCCGATGTCCACGACCTGATTCCCGGCATGGTTGAGAAGATGAAAGCGGACGGCTTCGCCTACGAGAGTGATGGCGCACTGGTGGTGGATGTAAAAGAGGAGAGTGATTCCAAAGAAATGCCGCCCTGCATCATTTTGAAATCAGACGGCGCGGCACTGTACAGCACGACCGATCTTGCGACGATTATGGAGCGTATGGATCAATACAAACCGGACAAGATCATTTATGTGACGGACAAGCGGCAGAGCCTCCATTTCGAGCAGGTATTTCGCTGTGCCAGAAAGACCGGATTGGTCAATGGTGATACCAAACTCATTCACATCGGAAACGGCACTATGAACGGCAGTGACGGCAAGCCCTTTAAGACCAGAGAGGGCGGCGTGATGCGTTTGGAAAACCTGATTCGTGAGATCAATGAGGAGATGAGCCGCAAAATCCACGAGAACGCGGCAGAAAAAGGTTCTCAGGTGGATGAGGCGCAGGCTGAGGAGACAGCCCGCATTGTCGGGCTGGCAGCGATCAAGTACGGCGATCTCTCCAATCAGGCGGCAAAGGATTACATTTTCGATATGGACCGCTTCACTTCCTTTGAGGGAGATACCGGACCTTATATCCTTTACACGATAGTACGGATTAAGTCAATTTTAGCCAAGTATGAGGAACAGGGCAGGAAATTGACTGATGCAGTCATTCAAGAGGCGACAAGTGTGTCAGAAAAGAGCCTGATGCTGGAACTTACCAAGTGTAACGCCGTTTTAGAGGCGGCTTGTGAGGAGACGGCGCCCCACAAGATATGCGCTTATATTTATGATCTGGCAAACGCATTCAATCATTTTTACCATGAGACGAAAATCCTCACGGAGGAAGACGCGCAGAAGAAGGCGGGCTGGATCGCGGTGCTTGCGTTGACCAAAGAGGTGCTGGAGACCTGCATTGACCTGCTCGGTTTTTCCGCTCCGGAGAGGATGTAGCGGGCGGAGGACTGCGGAAGATAGTTGTCAGAAATGCAGCATTCAGGGGCTGTGGACAATATGATATTTCGGAATGGTTTGCGTGCATGAGGGATGGATCTTTTAGCGGTATGCGGAGGATCTATCCCTTTTCTGCTTTTGGCGGGAAAAGAAATATTCCTCTAAAAAATGAACCGCGCAGCAGCTTATGGACTCTTATTAGCAGGTGCACCAAACAGACAACTGACAGAGGAGAACAATGTTTTGGAAGATGAAATTCTGGCGGTACAGCTGCGGGAGGGCAGCAGGGAAGCCTTTGACGAACTGTATCATAGGTACAAGAATCAGGCGCTTCATACGGCATATCTGATCACCGGCAATCTGGCGGACAGCGAGGATGTGGTGCAGGAAACTTTTGTAAAAGTCTGGCTCCACGCCTGCGAACTGCGAAAAGACAGCGGATTCAAGCCTTGGATGATGCAGATCCTTGTACGGACGGCTTATCGCATAACCAAAAAGAGCAGAAGGGAGCTCCCTGACGAAAACGTAGCGGACAAAATGCAGGTATCGGAGGAAGCATCGTCTCTGGACGGAGTCATACAAGAGGAGGAGGCTGAAAGGATCATGGCAGCAGTCAGGTCGCTTCCCGTGAAGCTTAAAACAGTGGTGGTTTTATATTATTATGATTCGTTTTCCGTCAAAGAGATCGCAAAGCTTTTGCAAATTATGGAAGGCACCGTCAAGTCAAGGCTACATGCGGCCAGACGACGGATCAAAGCGGCACTGCAGGATAACAAAGACGGATTGGGAAAGAGAATCGGGGATTTATGAGTCTGCATAACAGGATTTCGGAGGTTATACAGAAAGACAGGAGGGGCTTATGGATATGAAACAGGAGCTTGACAGTAGGATCAAAGCAGCTTTGGATCAGGAGTGCGGCGGTATTTCCGCATCCGAGGAATTAAAACACCGGATCGATGCTGCGGTCTGTGAACAGCAGGCAGGACAGGAACGAAGGGCATCTGTGAAACATTTCAACGGGAAGAAACTGATTGCTGCGGCAGCGGCGGCGTGCCTGCTTGTGTCAGGAATATCGGGGATTGCCGCCGGAAACGTGGACTTTTTTGTGAGCACCAGCAGGATGGACGCGGACTATACCGACTATCGGGATATGGATAAGGTAGAGAAACAATTGGGGTATGCCGTGGACAGCGTGGAACAGTTCGCGAACGGGTTTGCGTTTGAGAGCGTAAACGTTGATTTCACAGTGGCTGTCAGCGAAGAAAACGGTGAGATGTACAGGATCCCTTTGATGGATGCCGGATACCGCAAAGACGGCAAGTTGATCGACCTGCTCGTCAGCGAGACGGCGGGAGATAATGTGACGGACAGCCATATCAGGGAACCGAAGGCAACAAGAATGTGCGGAGATATCACGCTGCGGTATAACGAGCATACGAATAAAGTGGTTCCGCCGGACTATGAGCTGACTGCAGAGGATATGGTCAACGATCAGCGGGATGATTTCGAGATTGTCCGTTTTGCAATGACTACGAAGACGGTTGACGCGGCGACAGACGAAGAGGAGACAGCGGAGGAAGCCAATCGGAACGATTATAGTGTTGCCGTGTCGGGATATGACCGTGATATTGCCGTCACGCTGAGGCAGACAGGTCAAAGCTGGCAGGAGTGGACGGAAAACGGAGAGCCGTACCTGATACAGACAAAGATCGTGAGCTGGGAAAAGGACGGTAAATACTATGATCTCATGGGGACGGATCTGGATCTGAGCGCCGATGAGCTGTTTGACATGGCGGAGGAACTGATCGGAGCCAGATAGGATGGCGGATGGGAATGAATTTTTTACACAATTTTCCGAAAACGCTTGACAAGCAGTCGTGATAGATTGTATACTAGCAAGGCGGGTTGCGTGAGTGACCCGCTTGTAAATGGGGTCTTAGCTCAGCTGGGAGAGCATCTGCCTTACAAGCAG
>DETS01000020.1 GCA_002361735.1 Lachnospiraceae bacterium UBA3282
CCCACTATTACCCATGAAGAGCCATATATGATTAGAAAAAAGAGGTTATAGTCGTTGACCGGAAGGAAGAGTGAAAAATAAATGGATTATCAGCAACAAAAGAGGGTAAACGTCTTTGATGTGATACCTGCAGGTTTTTTTAATTATCTCGCAAGTAACAGCAACCAACGATTATATGTGGAATGCCTGGAACTGATATACAGTCAGTATGAACGTGAAATTTCATACTGTATCCCGAGAAATCAGATTAGGGATGCCTTGGCAATCTATTTGCTGGAGAATCACGTTTCTCTCGATGTAGATCAGGAGACAGGTCCGATTAAGAATCATGGGGAGCTTGCAACTGCCATCTTAAGGAAATTTTGTTCGAAAAACGTAGGGTGGTTGGAGGAGGAAAATGATGAAGCAACTTATGAGAAGCAGATTCTGATGACAGAGCGGGGGATTCTGCTGGCAGAATTTTTGACACAGCTTAAGAAACCTGAGAAAGAAGAATATTCAGGCTACATCTTCAATATTTACAATACGCTTCGGAATGTGGAACAGTGGGAAGACCATCCTTATGTGAATGGTATGAAGAACATTTACCAGAATGCGAGACTCCTCTCAAAATCATTAAAAAGGCTGTCAACTTTTATTCGGAAAGTAATTGAAAAGATGGTGAATGAGGAAACGCTGGAGAGTCTGACAGAAAACCTTTTAGAATACTTTGACGGCAGCTTTATCAGGGAATATTCCAGGTTGACCAAACAGCAGAATATCCATATTTACCGGGGATACATTAAGACGAGACTGGATGAAATGAAAGAGGATACAGAGCTGCTCGACACAATAGTCGGGGAATGTATGAAAGAGGAGGAATTGGAGAAGGATAAGGCTCGGGATTATGTAGAGAATATGCTCCTGTCGTCCAGAAGGTTTCTGACTGAAGACTATGATCGTATTATGAAGGTAATCAAGCATAAGATTAATGTATACCTTCAGGTGGCGATTGGCCGGGCCAGGTTTTTAAGAAACCGAGAGGTGGATGAGAGAGGAAATATTGAACAGACAATTAGGTACATTGTGGAGGAAATGGGGAAATTGGGTTGGAAAGAAGGTCTGCCGGGCAAGATGAACGGTCTGTTTACGCTTGGAACCCATGAATTTATCGACAGGTCATCCCTGAGGTATCCCAGGAAGCAGCGGGCTGTCAGACATGCAGCGGTAGCAGAAATAGAGGAAATGACCCCGGAGGATATTGAAAACTCCAGAAAGGCGCAGGAGAAAGAGGCATACAACCCGTTTTCAAAAGACAGGATGCGGGAATACCTTCTGTTTTGCATGGGGGAACAGGATACCCTGGCAGTTGAGGATATGCCCTTTGATAATAAGGATGACTTGCTGGCGGCGCTGTCAGCGGCAGTGTATGCAGAGGAAAACGGCTTCGAGATTATTCCTTCACAAGGGTATCTGGAAACCGATCGTTTGCTTCTCAAAAGATTTGAAGTGAAAAGGAGAAAAGAGGATGAGCATTGAGCAATATATGGAGGATTATACGTCTGGCGAGAGGGAAACCTTTCAGAGGGCATGCAGACGTCTGCTGAAACAGACTTTCATTGTGAGAGATCGGAACGAGGAAAGTAGAAAACTGTATTTTTTCATTTCCAAGAATCCGGCGCCCTTTTCGGAGTATTTTCAGTTAATCGGCTTTGATATTGTGGTTGACAGGAACAATGGCGTTATCATGCTCAGTAATTACGAGAATGAAGAGGGCAGCATGAATGTGCAGTCCAACAGGTATCAGATGAAAAAAGATGAGAGCATTATTTTATGTTGTCTCTGGATCATCTACATGGATAACCTGAATGAAGGAAATCTAACCAGACCGATCCTGATTTCCATCACAGATTTAAGGTTTGAACTGGAAAAATTCGGAGTAAAGGATGAGGTGGATAAGTCTGTGCTGAAGCGGGCGTTGGAACTGTTTTCCAGATACCAGCTGATTGAAGTGAGCGGGAAGGTAGGGGACGAGGAATGTCTGATTCGGCTCTATCCCTCGCTGGTATTTGCGTTAAATACGGAAGAATTTAAGAAGTTTGTGGAAGTTACCGTAGAAAGAATGAAAAGCATGAGTGTAAAGGAGATAGAAGCGGGAGAGGACGAAGAAGATGAAAACGGAGAAGAATAGGAAAACTGCAACGAAGCTTTGTCTGATTCAATGGTCCAGATTTCAGAATGTGCAGATAAAATTGGAGGGCTCCACACTTTTTACCGGAATTAATGGTAGTGGGAAGTCCACGATTCTGGATGCCATGACTTATCTTCTTACGGGAAACAGACAGTTTAATAAGGCGGCAAAAGATAAGGACAGAACGGTGCTGGGTTATGTGAGAGGCGATACCAGAAGCAACGGAAAAAACAGGTACCTGCGGGCAGGAGAGGTGGTCAGTTATATTGCCATGGAATTTTATTCTCCTGTGGATGATAACACTTTTGTGGCGGGTGTCTGTATGGAGTCACCAAACGAGACAGATTGCAAATCCTATTGGTTTGTGCTGCCTGACACGCAGATGGCGGAAATTGGTTTTACGGATATACAGGGGAAGACATTGTATGTCTATCCAAGAAACCAGCTGACCGTAAAGGGGAAAACGGTAAAAATGTCTCAGTTTATGTCACAGGAAAAGGGGGTCGCCCAGACTCTCCGCGCACTGGGGCTTCGCTGTGATGTGGCAAAATACCGCAGTAAGATTTTGAAAATGATGGCATTTAACCCGGAGAATAATATTGATAAGTTTATTCAGGACTGTGTGCTGGAACCCGGAAAGATAGACTCCCTGAAGGAACTCAGAGAGCAGAAACAAAAGTTTGAGCAACTGAAGGGAATGTTTCACAATCTTGAACTCAGCAGGCAGAAATTGGAGATTCTGGAGAAGAAGACAGAAGAATACGAGGTAAAAAACAGGAATTACCAGATTCGTGAGTTAATGCTTTCTTATCAGCAACTTTGTGACAGGAGGGAAGAAAAGGAAAATATCATTTTTAGGATGAGGGCGCTTGAGGATAAGCTGGATTCTGACAGGAAACGGAAATCAGGCATTGAGAGCAGATTGGAGCAGGCGGAAGAACGGCTGCGCATTGCGGAAAACAATGATCTTATAGGAGGTGTGAAGGACAGCATTCGTGCTCTGAAGGAGCAGCTGCAGCGTCTGGGGGAAGAAATCGGTGCAAATGAAACCGCATTGGCGGTATTGCTGCGGATGAAGGAACAGCTGGAAGGAATGCAGATATGGATGGAGAAAGAAATCGATTTTATGCCGTCTGATGAGGAAAATATAAGGCGGTTACTGGATGAAAATGTGGATGAGAACTTGAAAAGAGAGAGTTTTCTGCGTATATCTGGCAAAATCCTGAATTTCAGGCAGCAACTGGAGGAGGATAAGGTTCATACGAAGGATGACATTACCCGGTTCAATCAAAATATAGCTGCAAGAGAACAGAACATCAAAGAGTTGGAGTCCAATAAGATGGTGCTGCCGCAGGAGATAGCGGCGGCGAAACAGGTGATTGTCCGGGAGTTTCAGAAACAGGGGATCAGGACAGAGGTACGCGTCTTTGCTGAATTGGTAAAGGAGATTAAGGACGAGTCCTGGCGTGAGGCTATCGAGACATTTTTGGGAAGAAAGCGGTTTTATATCATTGTGGACGGAGATTGCTGCGAGGAGGCCATACAGATCCTACAGGACAAAAAGCTGCATCGGGTCAACGTGGTTATTACGGACAAGCTTCCGGAGACAGATGAGGAGCCGGGTTCTGTGGCGGAGTTATTGTCCATTCCTAATATTTACGCCAGAAGATATGCAAATTATTTATTGAACGGTATTCATCGGTGTGAGTTGCTGGAGGAGCTTCATGAGCATCCAAAGGGCGGATTGATGAAGAACGGTATGCTTGCCAAAAGCTATGCGGTATCCATGATGGACATGAAAAAGACAAGGTTCTATTTGGGAGCTGATGCGATAAAGTTGCAGCTTGCCCAGTTGCGGGAGGAACAGGAGGCGGAGAGGAAAAGCCTGGAAGTTAGTCGAAACCGTTTGCAGCTGACAAATGAGAGAATCAAAGAGATTGACGCAGTGGAATGGAAAGCGGAGCGTTATGATTTTGGCGCGCCGAAAAAAATGCGGCAAAACAAGATACAGCGGGATACTTTGCAGGGTCAAAAGGAAACGCTTGAGAATAATCCGGAATTTATGGCGGTTATGGAAGAAGTGAGACAGGCCAGGGAGCAATGGAAGGAGATACAGAATGAGAGGGACGAAGTAGTAGGGGATATTCGGGGATGTGAGGATGGACTGAAACGGGAAAGAGAAAAGCAGAAAACAATCGCGGGAGAAATCTATGAGGCGAAACAGAATTATGAGGAGATGCGGCTTCGTTTTCTGGAACTGGAATCGGCAATGCTGGAAGAATATCAGAAGCTGCGCAGCAGATCAGACTCCTGCCTGGTCATAAAGGAAAAGACGGTTCGCAATCTGGGGGCTGAGAGGGAAAACTGCATTAAGGAGATGGAAAATCTGCAGATGGCATATGCCAAGCTTGCGGAAATTGATTTAAACAGACGGGGCGTGTCTTTTATTCCGTTTTACAGGGGGCAGCTTAAGGAAATTTCAAATATTAAAATAGAGGAGGTTTCTGTAAAATTAGCGCAGCAGGCAAAGACATTGGAAAGTGCATTTATGAATGATTTTGTGGCAGAAATCAATGAGATGGCATCCAATGCCCGAGCAGAGATTGAGTTGATAAACAGGGAACTGAAGCAGCTGCCATTTGGAAGTGATACGTATCAGTTTTTGATGGAGGAAAAGGCGGATAGAAAGGATTTCTTTAGAATCTGCAGAAAGATGGAGGAATTGGGTTCCGCTGAATTTTATCTGGCTGGCAGCCGGATGGATGAAGAATTGGAGCATGATATCCAGAGTTTTATGGAGGTTATTCTGGAAGAAGAGGACGAGGAAGAATACACGGATTATCGCAGATATTTTACTTACAATATGCGGATATCCACAAATCAGGGTGACGAGGAGATAGAGTCGGATCTTTCCAGAAAGCAGGGTTCCGCCAGTAACGGGGAAAAGCAGACGCCATATTTTATCATACTGGCTGCAAGCCTGATGCAGTGTTATCCCAAGAGTAATTGCTGTGTGCGGCTGGCATTTATTGACGAAGCCTTTTCGGCGCTTTCCAGAGAACGGATTGAGCAGATGGTGCGATATTTTGAAGAGAATCATTTTCAGGTCATTTATGCGGCGCCGCCTGAGAAAATAGGCAGTATCGGAACCTTTATTCAATCTACCGTAAGTCTTGTGATTACGGGACGCTACACAAATATGATAGAAGGACTGGTCAAGGTGAATGAAATCTCCGAATAATAAAAATCAGGAAAAAGTACTGCAGCTTTTGTTGGATCAATATGAAAAGAGTAAAACTTATACGGGAGATAACATGAAAAAACAGACATTTTCTGTTTCTCCGGAGAAGATTTGCAGTAATTATTCCGACAGCTTTGCGGATGTAGGGGAGATAAAGGATTTTGAAAGAGATATGCAGGAACTTTCGGCTAAAGAGCTTGTAAAGTTGATTGTTCGTGATGGAGAAATCAGGCGTATAGCCGCCATTGAAGAAAAGATTCCGGAATATTACAGAATCTTAGGAAGGGAGGAGAAGAGGAAACTTTTAGTGCGGGAAAGGAAGATTTACGAAAGTTATGTGGGGAAGCACCCCACACTGGATCAATTTTGCAGACAGCAGCTTGTCAGGCTTGAGCGGGGTAATAAGGCGGAGTATCCGTTAAAGAGGGCGGAAGAAATGCTTAATCTGGCGGCAAAGATTCTGGAGAACCGGGAAGAGATTTTAGAGAGAGAACTTTCCATTAGTCTTTTTGGGGACAGTAAGATTTTTGGAAATTCCTACCGTGCCGCTGTGTGTAATATTCTGGAGAAAAATGGGGATTATGGAGAGAAATTATATGGGATTACAAATGCGCGCGAAAAGGAAATGATTATTCTGGGGGAACATAATATCTTGGCGAATCCTTCTTATATTTATCTGAGGGGACATGGGGAATTTGTGCTGGGAAATGGAACTATACTGCGGGTTGCACCTGACTATCCGATCGCGCTCTCTGCGCAGGCAGTAGAGGGGATGACAGGGGTTCGGATTTTGTGCAAAGCGGCAATGACGGTGGAAAACCTCACAACCTTTCACAGAATGCAAAGTGAGGAGGTTTTTTATATTTATTTGAGCGGTTACCACAATACGTTGAAGCAGTATGTAATTAAGCGGCTGGCTACGGAAAACCAGACACTGAAATGGTATCACTTCGGTGACTTGGATCCGGATGGTTTTTTTATTCTGGAGCATTTAAAAAGAGGAACAGGGATTGCATTTGAACCGTTTCATATGGGTATTGAGGATTTGGTGAAATATAGGGATTTTGGAAAGGGTCTGGAAGAAAATGACAGGAAAAAAGCGAAGACTTTAATGGAGAGGGGATTGTACAGGAAGGAATTATCCTATATGCTGCAGGAAAATATCAAGCTGGAGCAGGAAATCATTAGCTGGAAGGAAAAAGGGCTTAACGAATCTACCATTAATTAAATAAAAAAAGTTTGTGACAATAACTTGCCACACGCGGGGTATGGGGCGCTGTGTGTGGAAAATAGTCTGCCGGAGAGATTTTGAGCTGAGGTTATTTCCCCTATTTCCTTTTCCCCATTTTTCCAGTATAATAGTAAAATAGTTTATAAAAAACTTTACTTACGGAGGAAACGGGGATGTGAAGACACTAAAGATCAGCATCACATCCCAGCTTTTTTCTGTTTATTCTGGGTGCGGCTGTTATCGTGACTCTGATCGTAGGCAGCTTGGCTTCTTCCAATATGAGTTGTTTTTTGGAACAGAAAACGAAGGATGAATGAATTGAATGGTTATCAGGTGTAGGGTATCACTATGGATGATAAGAACTTGACCATCGGGGATATTGCCGAGGAGCTGGGAGTCTCAAAGACTACGATATCGCGGGCAATCTCCGGCAAGGGCAGAATCGGGGAAAAGACGAGGGAGCGGGTGCTCTCCTATATTGAAGAACATAACTATCGTCCCAATGTGATCGCAAAGGGATTGGCGCAGCAAAAGACTTTTAATCTGGCGGTCGTGCTGCCGGGGGATTATAATGTGGCTGAGCTTCCCTTTTTCCAGAAATGTATGCTGGGCATCAGCAGGGTGGCCTCCGCTCATGGATATGACGTACTGCTGTCCATGGTGACGGCACAGAATACGAAGCAGCTAAGGCGGGCAGTGGCGAACCGTAAAATCGACGGCGCGATCCTCACGAGAACGCTTGCGGAGGATGAGCCGATGAAGTTTTTGCTGCAAAGCGGCGTGCCCTTTGTGGCGATCGGCAGTACAGACGATGAAAGTGTTGTGCAGATCGATAACGACCATCGGAGCGCCTGCAGGGAACTGACGGAGCGGCTGTTGCAGAGCGGGATTCGGAAACTTGCGCTGATCGGCAGTGATGAGAGTCATATCGTCACGAAAAACAGGCGGCAGGGCTTTGAGGATGCCTTTGAAAAGAAGAAAGGATGGAAAGGCAGCAGGCAGATCTTTACGAATGTCAGGGAAAATGCGCAGGTGCAGAAGATCGTGGAGGAGTTGATCGCGGACGGAACGGAATGTATCGTGAGTATGGACGATTTTCTCTGCGGCTGTGTACTAAATGCGCTGCAGCAGCGCAATGTTGCAGTGCCGGAGCAGATGCAGGTGGTGTCTTTTTATGACAGCACGCTGTTGGAACATCAGAAACCTTCTGTCACCTCCATCCGCTTTGATGTGGAGGAATTGGGACAGAAAGCCTGTGAGACGCTGCTTGCCATGCTGGAGGGAGAGTCGGTAGAGCTGCGGACGCTGCTTGGTTACGAGGTTCGTATGAGAAACTCGACAAAGAAGAAGTAAAAAAGGCGGGGGTGCAGATGAGAATTTAAAATTCTCGACGCGTACCGTCGTGAAAAAATATTTCGACATGGAGGAAGCAATGAAACAGACTAAGAAATTGGTATTATCGGCATTTTTTATGGCGCTGGGCATCGTCCTGCCGTTCTTAACAGGGCAGATCCAGCAGATCGGCAACATGCTTTTGCCGATGCACATTCCCGTGCTGCTGTGCGGCTTTATCTGCGGCTGGCAGTATGGGCTGGCAGTGGGGCTTATCACACCGGTTTTGCGGAGCGTTCTCTTTGGTATGCCGCCGCTGATGCCTACTGCTGCGGCAATGGCAGTAGAACTGGCTGTTTACGGGCTGGTGACGGGGCTTTTATATAGGAAGCTGCCGAAGAAGACACCCTATCTCTATGTGAGTCTACTTGCCGCAATGATTGCGGGTCGTGCAGCTTGGGGAATCGTTGGCATCCCGCTCTACGGTATGGCGGGAGGCGGCTTTTCCGCGCAGATCTTTTTATCCGGCGCGCTTCTCAATGCGATACCGGGCATCATTTTGCAGATCGTGTTGATTCCCATTATTATGATGGCGCTCACGCGGGCAGGGGTCTTGCGGGAGGAGAGGGATGACGGAGAGCAGTAAAGCTGATTCGAGAGGAAAAGCAACAAAGGCGGAGAGCAGTAAAGCAGTTTCGAAAGGAAAAGTCGCAAAGGAAGTGAACAGAAAGAAAGTGACAGAAGGCAGGAACGACGTTTGAGCATGGTAGGAATTGAGATTCCGCAGATTGTCTGTAATGAGATAGAGAGGGCGCTTGCGGAGAACGCTACGAAGAACCCGGCGGAAACGTGGACTATGAGCGGTTTCAGGAAGAAGTGCTCTCGCATCTTGCGGATGAGGACGGCGTTTCCTATCGTCCGTTTTGCTGCCGCACGATGAGCTTCGGGGAGACGGTGCAGGTTCCGTGGCGCAGGCTGAACATCGTCGAGGGCGCCTACAGCTGCCACCCTTATTTTGGGGATATCTATCAGGTGCGTTTCTTTGTGGAAGTATCCCCTGAAGTACAGGAAAAACGTCTCCTTGCCAGAAACGGCAGGGAACAGTATCAGCGGTTTGTCAGAGAATGGATTCCCATGGAAAACCGTTATTTTGAGACCTTTGCGATCAGGCGGCAGTGCATTTCAATCACACTCTGAAAAGATTTCCATTTTTTTCAAAAAGACATTGACAGTTTCTGTACAGTTTGCTATGCTATCCATATGAACAACCGATTGCGCAAAGTAAAAACCACCAAAGGAAAATAGACGAGCGCAGAGAAATATCCTAAAAACAGGGAAAAAGAGACAAATACAGGGTGGCGTAAGAGGCAAAGAGCCAAATCAGGGAATAATGGTAAAAACGGATCAATAGGAAAGAAATCAGGCAAGTGTCATTTCAGCACAAATCGAGAAACCAAAAAAGATCAATAAAGAAAGTAAGAAAGGAAACGGAGGACAACATGGATAAGTTTATCGTCAACATCATTCATCGACCCGAGATGGTACCTGAGTATGCGGAAAAGGTGACCGGACACGGTAAGGAGGAAGACATCGGGAGAAAGGAGCTTTTGACGGAGTCTTTGGACATCTTTAAGACCCAGCAGTCGATTGCGCACAAGAACGGATTAAAGACGACGATTCAGATGACGTACGCTTCCCTGTTCAATGACGAGGCGGTGGCGTTGGCGAAGGAAGACCACGAAAGGTACGGTGACGAGATCGCTTTATCGCTTCTGGGGCTTCCCTGCGAGGAGTTTCGTGAGAAGTATAAGACGAAAGATTTCTGTATCTGGATGTTTTCGATGGAGGATAAGAAATCCATTGTGGACGATGTGTTTGGCAAGTTCAAGGACCGTTTCGGCTTCTATCCGGAGTCCACGGGTTCCTACTATTTAGATGCGGATCTGGTCAACTATATCAAGGAAAAGTATCCGATGGTAAAGTGTGCCGTGGCAACCTGCTGGGAGGAAGGCCCCAAGGCTTACCATACCTGCAACAATTCCTGGTACACCTTTATGGACGGCGGTCCCTGGGCGCCCTGGATCCCCAGCAAGCAGAACGTGCACGCGCCGGCGGCAAATGAGGCGGAGGATGCCGGCATTGTGGCGATTCCGCACCTGTCTCGCGACCTGATCGCCTGCTATGACGGAAACGGCTCCAATTTCGGGACGCATCCGCAAAATGTACTGCGCAGTATGTGTTATGACAGCAAAACATGGGAATACCCTTATATGTACAACCTGATCGATCAGTTTCGGGCGCTGGCGAAGTACAATAACGGCTATGCCTACAATATGATGTTCGTCGGTCCCGGCTGGATGAATAAGATGGGACGCTGGGAAGCGCCTTATGAGCTTCTTTTGAAATCCTACGAGGACGGCATGGCTTACTACGGTAAGCTGAAAAAGGAAGGAAAGCTCGACGATATGACCATGGCGGAGTTTGCCGATTACTTCCGCGCAAACAGAAGGCTGACGGAGCCGGAATGCGCGCTGTGGCGCGACATCCTTTACGGTTCCGACAAGCAGCTTTTCTGGTACTGCGATCCTTATATGAGAGTCTGCTCGAACATGGATCAGGGCGGCGCGATCGTGGATCTGCGTCCCTATGCGGCGAAGCTCTACTGGCCTGTCGGCATCGGTACCAAGCATGTGACGGACGCTTCCTATCCTTTTCTCATTCAGGAAAAGTACCGCGCGGGTTACTTTACCCACTATGCGGGCGAGGGCACGGTCAGGAGCGCGAAGCTTGTGCATAACGGCGAGGAGGTAGACCTCTGCCTGTGCAGGACGAAAGCGCATTTCTCTCAGGAGGGCAATACGAGGATCCTTACGCTTGATCCTGTGGATATCGAGTTTTATGACCTGACAGTGAAATTGCAGACGAAATTGTACTTTGAGGAGGGAAGCTCCAGGATCAAGATCGAGAGAAACATCCTTTCCATGAGCGACCCGAATGCCGAGGTGGAGATCAACGAGTACATGGTGGCATGCTACGGCACCACCGAGTATTCCGAGGATATGACGGGGATCACCCTTTCCGTGACAGACGGCGCAAATACAGAGAAAATCGACTACGCATACAAGTGCCGTGAGGCGCAGCTGCAGGGCGCAGTGGAGGCGGTGGCAGTGGTGCCGCAGATTGAGACGAAGGTCTCCTTAAGCTGTGAGAAGAAGGATGCCGTGGGCTATATTAAGGAAGGTTACGCCTTCTCCCCGATGTTTACCTTAGGCTATACGACCAAGTTAAAGGATAAGGAGGTATTTGCGACATGGCTCAATCTGGCAAAGGCAAATTAAATTACAGATGTCCCTCCTGCTTTATGAGGGATTTGGATATCGATATGTTTTACGATAAGGATAAGAAGGAGTTTCACTGCATCCGCTGTCAGTATGTGGGGACGGAGGAGGATGTGCTGGAAAAGAATGAGCTGGTAAGGTTCCGGTATAAGGATGCGATGACTTGAAACTTCTTGAATTTCCTATGAATTTGTACTAAAATGGTAAAGGTTACACACAGTTTTTATGAGAGGGTCAGGTTCTGTTATCATTACGGAGCGGCTGACTCAATATAAACGAAAGGATAACAGGTAGGTAACATGAAAAGTCAAAACAAATGGGTGCGTGCCGCAATCCCGGCATTGCTCCTGCACTTCAGTATCGGTACGGTGTACTGCTGGTCGATTTTCAGTCAGGAGATCGCGGACTACATAGGATTTTCCAAGGGCGCTACGGAGTGGGCGTTCAGCTTCGCCATCTTCTTCCTCGGCATGTCGGCGGCATTTCTGGGCAATGTGGTGGAGAAGGACATCCATAAGTCGTCTCTGATCGCCACCATCACCTTTGCGCTCGGTATGGCGGGCACGGGCTTCTTTATCTGGTATGGCGGAAATAATCCGGGAAGCGTACTGGCGCTCGTAGGTATTTATGTCTGCTATGGTTTCATCATGGGCATTGGCTTGGGTACGGGATATCTTTCTCCGGTCAAGACCCTGATGCTTTGGTTCGAGGATAAGAAAGGTCTGGCGACAGGTCTGGCGGTGGCAGGCTTTGGCGGCGCGAAGGCGATCGCGAGCCCCATCATGCAGGCGCTTTTGGCAAATCTTGGTGACGGCGGCATCTATAAAATGTTCTGGATTCTGGCGGCTGTCTATTTTGTGATGATGTTTGTGGGTCACCTTCTGCTGGCGAAGCCCGCAGGCTGGCACGAGCCGCAGAAAAAGGAGAAAGGGCAGGGTATCATGGATACCATCAAGACCCGCCCGATCAGCAACTACATCGGTATTTGGCTGATGTTCTACATCAATATCACCTGTGGTCTGGCGCTGATCTCTCAGGAAAAGATGATCGTGAAATGTATCGGTCTTGCCGGCGTGGTGGGCGTGATTTCCACGATTTCCGCAATCTTCAATGCGGGCGGTCGTTTGGGCTTCTCCGCATGGGCGGATCATATGAAGGACAGAAATACGATCTATAAGCTGATCTTCGTGCTCTCCATCGTCTTTACCGGCATCGTGATGCTGACAGGCGGTATCAAGAACGGCGAGGGCAATATGTTACTGGTGATCCTGGTACTGGCATTGATCTTTATGGTAAATGCGGGTTACGGCGGCGGCTTCTCCAATGTGCCGACCCTGCTGTCCGACCACTACGGCATGGGCAGCATCAGTGCAATCCACGGCATTACCCTTTCCGCTTGGGCGTTTGCGGGTCTGACGGGCAATCAGATCGCGAATCTGATTGTGGACAAAACGGGTAGCTTTTTCGAAGATGCGCACGGCAATATGGTAAATCCGGTCGGCTATCAGAATGTGCTGTACTTTACGATCGTGCTTTACATTATTGCTCTGCTGCTCAGCCTCTTCTTAGTGAAACCGTCCACGACCGATAAGAAGTAAGCGGCAGGATCAGATGATAAAAGCAAAGTCATAAAAGATAGAGATGAAAAAGGAGCTGTTCACCAAAATCGGTGAGCGGCTCCTTTTTGATATCGATGATATTCACATAGATTTTTGGCTGCGTTTACGGCATTACATACTCAGATATTCGTACTGATCCTGCAGCTCCTTCGGGATTGGTACCCCGGTATTTTTCAGCTTCTGGAACACGTTGTCATAGTGATGAAGCTTCTGTGAGAGCTTGACATCATAGCGGGACATCGTCTCCTTATAGAGCGGGTTTGCCGCCAGTTTTGTGCGGATTGCCTTGGAGAACGGACAGTAAGTGAAGATGATATTGCGGGACACCTTGTTCAGTCTCGGAGAACCGACGCCTTCATAAAGGATCCACGCTTCGTAGTCTCTGATAAACATCTCTTTATAGCTGTTTTTCGCTTTTTGCATACTGAGCTTGATCTTATCCTTCGCATCCGCGGAAAGATCGCGGTTTTTGCGGTAAAACTGGATATAATCGAAATATTCGCTGGTGAGGGAAGGCTCGGAAATGTCGTTCCAGCGGGCGCCCTGTACGCGCTTGCACATCTCCCAGCGAAAATCGCCGGTCAAACGGACTAAGATATTGGTCAGATCTTCCATCTGGAAGATGGATACCATCATGCGGGCGGGCGTTGTACGCTTACGCCCTTCAATCTCCTGCCAGGCAATGCCGCGGGTGCCGATATTAGGCATAAGGATGATGTCGGGAAGCACCTCGACGCCGATGGATTCCTTTCCGATGCCGATGTCGGGATTCGTGTAAATGACATCGCGGTAATAGGCGCTAAAGTCAATTGCCCTCACTTGCGCAAAGGCGTTTTCCACCTTTTCGACAGAGACGAGCGAAGTGTCCAGATCCTTTAAGACATTGTGCTCTGAAAAGATCGGGCAAAAGCTTAAGACGCGGCCGAACGTGATCTTATTGACGGTAGGGAACATATTGCGGATCTCAAAGAGAACCTGCTCTTTGGGATCGTTTATCATTCGCGCCTCGTCCGCTGCGGTGATATTGCCTGTCATTTTCTGCTCGCGCAGGAAGGTAGCAAAGTCGGAGTCAAACTCGTTGCGGCTCGGCGACTTCTTCCCATGATAGATAGCGGAAAACCACTCGTAAGCGGTGTAAACCTTGCGATTCGGATCCGTGGGAAGTTTATCAACAATCTGATACAGATAGGCGGCATTTTCCAAGCCGGCAAGGTTTTCGTCGATATAGCCAAAGTTAAAGAACATCTTTACAACCTTAGGAATTGCCGGGTCGTTCAGACTCTTTAAGAAGGCTTTCTCATAAATCTGATAGAACAGCTTTGTGATGGAAAGCCGCAGTTTCCTGGCGGCATCATCGGACGCGTTCTTATCGGGCTGCTTTGCAAATTTCTTAACTGCCTCGCGGAAAGCAGTGGCAATCTCACCGGGCACCTCGGCATAGGTGAGAATGGTATTCATGGAATCCGTTACGTCTGCGACGTCTTCCACAGCGGAGCTTTCCGCCGGCGCATCGCCTAAGTTGGCAAGTTTGTCACGGTATTCTGCTACGCGGGTCTGATACATCTCCTTATCGATGGAAGTTTGATCCTCCATCTGAATCATCATGGTGGAGAGTGCCGCAATCAGCGTGGTAGAGTTCGGGTCGTTCTTTCCAATCTTATATAAAAGGCTGGTGTAGAGATCAAAAAAGTCCAGTCGGTTTTCATTCATCAAAAGACGTGCGATATCCGACCTATAGTCGTAGAGCATACGGCAGACGGAGACCACGCGGTGAACGTCCAGGTTTGCTTTGATGGTTACGCCCGCCAGAAAATCGGGGTTGATTCCCTTAGCGGAGTTTTCCGAAATCAAGGCGGTAAGCTGTTCATAATAGCCATCCAGCCAGCCTTCCAGATCGTCATCCAGAGAGAGCGGCTCCAGCGTTTCTAAATCCGGCAGCGCTCTGGCGGCGAAACCGTGCTTGGTACAGAAGGTCTTATATTCTTCGTAGCTGTTGAGCAGATAATGGTAGAAATTTTCACAGTCAAATACGCCCATCTCGTACTGGTCGTGAATTTCCCGAAACTGCTTAAACAGGGACGTGACGATCATGTTTGCCAGTTCTGCGCTCTTGCTCATCAGCGAAGCGAGCGTGGCAGCGGTGCAGGGATAGGAAGTGATGCCGGTGGGTTCTTCCGTCTGATAGGAAATAAAGTGGGAACCGTAGAAGATCTCACAGACGCCGATTACGTCTCCTTTTTGCAAATAATAAGTGCCGCCCGGATAGTCGGCACGCACACTCCCCTTTGCGATAAGGTGCAGGGCGGTCAGGTTCTGTTCACTCTGAATCAACTGTGTGCCTGCCGGAAATTCTTTTACAGCCATTGGAATACCCCCTCTTACTGCATATTTTGAAAGATTTCGTTTCTATTTTATGCCTTTTTGTGGGAAAAGTCAATGAAGGCGGGCAGAATCCGGATGTGGGAGAAAAAATAGGAGGGCAGAGAAACAGCCGACCCGGAAAGGGTCGGCTGTTGTCTATCATAGTGATTCTTTTGTGATAATTACCGCCTGGGGAAATAGTAACCCACGCTGCCGTCTCTAAAGCGGGCAACGTTTGCAGTGACGGTTGCCTTCAAATTGGAACCGTCCTGCAGCGTGACCGTAATCTTCATTTTCTGCAGATCCCGGTTTGTAATGTATAGACTGCTGGAGGACTTGCTTGTGGTTACTTTGCCGGGGATTGGCTGCAGGTAATAAAATTGTTTGCTATATACATCTTTGTTGCATCCGGCATTTTTGCCGCCGGATACGGATACGGTAAAGTTGCTGGTCGTCCAGTTATCATCAAGCACAGGAACCCAGCCGCCATCGGCATAAATGGAAGATGGACGAGAGTCATATTCAAGAGTCAGCTTTTTGAAAAGCCGGGAAACTGTGACGGTGTATTTGTTGGAGACCACGTTGCTGCCATCCGCTGCCGTCGCTGTGATAACTGCCGTTTTATCCACATCTGCGGCATTTTTACTTGCTGTTACTTTACCGTTTTTATCGACCTTTGCCACCGCTTCATTGCTCGACTTCCAGGTTATCTTTGTGCTGTCGGGCTTACCGCAGTAGCTGTAGTAGTGAGCGGATAAGCGGATGCTCTTACCCTGTGCGATCAAGCCGCTTCCGTTGCGCCCGTTAGTGCCGATCACCAGTTTGGACATGGGAACCAGAACCTTGACCGTACAGGTCGCTTTTTTATTGCTGCCGTCGGTGGCAGCGCAGGTGATGGTCGCCTTGCCGGCGGTGTGTGCCGTCACAATACCGTTTTCCACGGAAGCGATGGCGGGGGCATTGCTGGTCCACTCAACCAGTGTACTGTCAAAACTGCCGCTTCCGTCCACCTTTGCCGTCAGTGTTTTACTGAGAGGCGTATTGACATTTACCGAGCTGTTAAACAGGTTTACGCTCTTGTCGGAGAGGGTGATCTTTGTGATCATGCCCGATACGATCGTGAGCGTGTATGCCGCGGAGGTCACGCCGGAGCCATCCTTGGCTGTGGCGGTCACGGAGCAGCTTCCGGAAGCGCCCTTCTTGGCGGTTACTTTGCCGCTCGAGGAGACGGTGACCATGGCATTGCCGGTGACCGCCCAGGTCAGCTTTTTATTGGTAGCGTTCGCGGGCTGAATAGCTGCGCGTAACGTAACGCCTTTTCCGGAAGCCACTTTGGTGGGACCGGAGAGGGTGATGGCGGTAATGGGCTGATTTACGGTCACGGTACAGGACGCGCTCTTGTTTCCGCCGTCGTTTGAGGTCGCCTTGATGACAGCCTTTCCGGGCGCCACGGCAGTGACGATACCTTCGGCGGAGACGGTTGCCACTTTGAGATTGCCGCTGGACCAGACCACATCGGCTGCTGTGCCGGCGGTATTATCCAGCTTGGTTACTTTGAGATAAGGTTTCAAATCCAGCGTTGCGTCCTTGTTGAGGCTGGTTTTTTTAAACGTTTTGTTCTTGTTGTCCTGGAACGCTACTTTTTTGATGTCCGTCTTAGTGATCACTTCTATCTCAAAAGTGCCTGACACGCCGTTAAAGGCTGCGCCGTCGCTGCCCACAGCGGTGGCGGTAACGATGTATTTCCCGGCAGGGGTAGTGGTTTTTGTCTTTACGGTGCCGTTTGATATCGTGATGCCGGCGGTCTTTGCCGCGTCGTTTACCGCCCATGCGACCTTTGTGGAGATGGCATAGGAGGGAATGACTGCCGCGGTCAATTTCAGATTCTTACCGGCAGCGATGCGGGATACATTGCCGGCGGATGTCACATTCACTGCCGTAGGAATCGGTGTCAGGGTAACGGTCTTGGAGACCGCCTTACTCACCTTGCCGGTGTGCGGATTGACAGCGATCGCTTTCACGGTTTTACTTTTCGCACCGCCCAAGGAGAAGGGGGCGGTATATTTCACGGCATTTGTGACTGCGCCGTTCTTATAGGAAGGCGATTTGCCGTCCGTATTATACCAGATTTCGATTTCGGAAACGGCAGTCTGGGTGGTGAGGGTGACGGTCACCGCCTCCGCTATGTAGGTCTTGCCCTTCTTGTCCTTGGGAGAGGGTGTCTCCGCGATGGTAATGACGGGCGCATCCGGTGTTGTTGCATCGGTGGCAATCTTTAATGCGCCGGGCAGCCAGGTGGTGCCCGATCCCATGCCGGACCCCGAGGATTTGGTGGTGGAGGACTTCATCTTAGAGAGCAGGGCGTCCACCCTTGCCTTGCCCGTCTTACTTCGGATGGAAGCATCGGCGGATAAGATTACCGCTGCCGTGCCGGCTGCCGCGGGGGAAGCCTGGCTGGTGCCGCTCATGAGTCCGTAGCCGGTAGGAATCGTGGAATAGATACGAACGCCCGGGAAGGCAAGGTCCACCGTGCTGCCAAAGTTGGAAAAGGAAGCTCTGGCGCCGTTTTCGTCTACGGCAGCTACGGAGATTGAGCCAGGATACGCTGCCGGGAAATTGCAGCCGTCGGAGTCGTCGTTGCCGGCAGAGGCAAAGACGGCTACACCTGCCTTGTATGCCTTTTCTATAACAGAGGCGTACTGCGCAGAGTACATCGGGCTGCCCAGACTCATATTGATAATGTCGTTGCCATCCGTGACGGCAGCCTCAATGGCACGCATGACATCTGCGTTGCTGCCCGATCTTCCGTCGGTTGACTTGGACATAACACAGTAGCTGCGTATGGTTGCCTTGGGGGCGATACCTGCGCCGCCCTTGCCATTGTTGGCGGCAGCGGCGATGATGCCCGCCACATGGGAGCCGTGGGAGCCGTTATCTACATTGTAGGCGCCGCCGCTACCGCCTTCTGATGATACAAAGTTACGACCCGTCACGTCGTGTAAGTCCTCATGATTAGCCTGAACACCGCTGTCGATGACGGCAACCTTGATGCCCTGCCCTTTGTAGCCGGCAGTCCAGGCATAGCGGGTGCCGATATAATCGTGCTGCCACTGTGCGCTGTAGCCGGGATCGTCGGTGGAAAAGGCGTCGATGGAGACATCATCCACGCTGTTCACATAGTTATAATAGTTGGGCCACACGGCGGGAAGCTTGACGTCCGAGTCGGCAGCCGCTGCCACAGCCAGAGATACGGTGGCTTTTTCAGGCAGGTTGATCACGGCTACGCCATAGGAGTAGCTGTCCAGAGCGCCGCCGAATGCTTCCGCGATTTGCTGTGCCTCCTCCTCGGTGTCTGCCAGATAGACGACTTCTCCGAGTTCATAGAGACCTTCCGCATCGGGAAAGAGATCCTCTTTTGCGGCATTGAGATCGACAACGTCTCCCACGTGTTTAGCAAGCTCCTGCTTGTCAGCAATCTGCTGCGTGGTGAATGTATAGTCGTCGCCTAAGCCCGGAAAAATAGCAAAGGCAGATACTTCGTCCTCAGGAAGATCGTTTTCGGATACGGAGTTTTCGGATACCGAATTTTCGGATACGGAGTTCTCGGAAATACTTTCCTCGGGATCCTGTTTTTCGTCTTCAGCGGGCGTTTCGGGATCCTGTTTGTCGTCGTCTTCAGCGGGCGTTTCGGGATCCTGTTTGTCGTCGTCCCCTGCGGGCGTTTCGGGATCCTGTTTGTCGTCGTCCCCGGCGGGCGTTTCGGGATCTTGTTTGTCGTCGTCCCCGGCAGGTGCTTCGGGATTCTGTTTGTCGTCATCCCCGGCGGGCGTTTCGGGATCCTGTTTGTCGTCGTCCCCGGCAGGTGCTTCGGGATTCTGTTTGTCGTCATCCCCTGCGGGCGTTTCAGGATCCTGTTTGTCGCCGTCCTCACCGGGTGTCTTGGGATCGCTTACGGTCTCCCCGCTCTCAGGTGTCTTGGGATCGCTTACGGTCTCCCCGCCTGTTGGAAGCGGAGCCGATGTTTCATCGGATGGTTCCTCAACCGCCACCGGGACGGGATCGGAGACAGCAGGCGCGGTTGCCAGAGCGTCGATTCCTGTGGTCTGGAACAACAGGACGCCTGCCAGTAAAAATGACAGCAGTTTCGTTTTTTTCATTTCTTTCCTTCTCTTTCTGTTGCTGATGTTACCGGTTGGCAGTTACTGAACGGTGTCGTCTTGGATCACGTTCGTTTGGTTGGGCGCCAGAGTCGGATAATCATTTTCCTCACCCATGCGGAGAAGCTCCGAGATATCCTTGTCTGTGCTGTAGGCGGCTACCCCGTAGGAGTAGCTGTCCAGTTCGATGCCATAGAGGTCTGCGATTTCCTGCGCTTCCTCCAGGCTGTCGGCAAGCGCTGTCAACTGCGGTGAGTCCGTCTCCGTTGCAGGAGACAGTTCCGCGTTCGCGTCTGCCGAGGAGGACAGTTCTGCGTCCGCTCCTTCGAGGAGAGTGAGCTGCGATGTTTTTGCGTTGTCACTGGCCATCTCCACATACTCCCGACTGCCGCCGCAGCCACAGAGCCCCACCGCCGAAAGCAGGATGATTCCCAGTGCAAGAGTAGTCCTTTTTATCTTCAATGTCTCACCTCCCTCTCAAATCGTTTTCGCGATTTTATGGTAAACTAAGCGTTAAATCTACCTATTACCATATATTCTACACTGTATAGTGTAAAAAACAAGATGACATATTGCATGAATTATTGGGGAGGGGGTAGAAGAAATATGGCAATTTAGCGGAAAAGGAGGAAGACATGGAATAGTCGGGCAAAAAAGAAACGATGTTACGGGCGAAAAAGCAGTGGATTTTAAGGTGATGTTATGCAAAAAATATTATTAACGAAATAACGTTTTACACACAAGGGGATACAAGATATAGAAGTGGAATAGAAAAATGAATTGGTTAAATACAAAATATAGTGTTGTGCAGATTCAACAAATACGGTTTTCTGATGATACTTTTGGATATTTGATACAATGGACAGGGGGTGGACTCGATGTTATACTGTCCCTATCGAGAGGACCTCATCAGAAAACTACTTTGAAATGGAGAAAATTATGACAGATAACGAATTGTTGTTAGCGATGTCGGATTTGCTGGATACCAAGCTGAAAGCAGAATTGCAGCCGATCAGAGATGATATTCATATTCTGAAGAAGGATGTACAGACTTTGAAGTGCGAG
>DETS01000042.1 GCA_002361735.1 Lachnospiraceae bacterium UBA3282
GGACAGAGAGGTGGGACAGGCGCTTGACGAGAGCAGTATCTTAGGCTTTGCCTTTGAGACGGCGGCTTTGAACGTGCCGCTTAAGTACAGCGTCCTGCCCGACAGTGTGGTGGAGGAGATCGCGTCCAAGCTGGAGATGGGCGGACAGGGCGGCGGACGGCTTTTGCGGATCGCGGATGAAGAGAAAAATATATTGTATACAAGCGATGGATTTACTGCGGATGAGGGGCTTCTTCCACAGACAGACCAGCATACCAAAGCCTATCGCGTAATACAGGGACAGGACGGCTATTATGTACACACCTGCGTGTCCATCAACGCCCTGAACCGGATTCTGTATCTGGAGACCATGAAGGATGTGACGGAAGTGTTCACGGAGCGCGCGATGGGGTTTTCCCTGTATCGTAAAGTGACGGTGATCATATTGTTGACCGGAACGGTCATTATGCTGTTTATCGCCTCCTTCTTAACAAAGCCGATCCGTCTGCTGACGAAGGCAACGAGACAGATGGCGGCGGGAGATTATTCCTATCGGGCGAAACAGATCAGCCGCGATGAGCTGGGGCAGCTTACGGGAGATTTTAACGCAATGGCAAACGCGCTGGAGGAGAATATCAGTAAGCTGGAGGAGGAAATCGAGGCAAGGGAGGAGTTCATGGGTGCTTTTGCCCACGAATTAAAAACGCCTCTGACGGCGATCATCGGCTATGCAGACATGCTGCGCTCGCATAAGATGGATGAGGAAAAGAGCATCCTGTCTGCGAACTATATCTACACGGAAGGAAAACGACTGGAAGCCATGTCCTTCCGCCTTCTGGATATCATTGTGGCAAAGCAGGATGAGGCGCAGCTGCAGGAGACGCAGACGGGAGAGCTGTTTGCTTATTTGCGGGAACTGTTTGCGGAGAAAAAGGATGCGGATATTCGTTTTACTTACGAGGAAACCGTGGTGCGGATGGAGATGAATCTGATCAAGACGGTGCTGGTCAATCTGATCGACAATGCCTGTAAAGCGTCGGATGCGGCGGGCGTGGTCGAGGTGAGCGGCAAAGCGGTCGATGACGGCTACCGGATCGCGGTGAGGGATTATGGAATCGGCATCCCGGAGACGGAGCAGGGTAAAATCGTCAAGGCGTTTTATATGGTGGACAAGTCTCGGGCAAGAAGCAAAAACGGGGCGGGACTCGGGCTTGCGCTCTGTGCGGAGATTTTAAGGATACATCACAGCGAATTACAGATCGAGAGCAAAGTGGGGGAAGGTTCTTGTTTCAGTTTTATATTGCCATAGTATGTTGGACGGAGAATACGACGGATGATGAATAAGGTATATTATTTAGCGGTTCCGCTTTTGGCGGCAGTTACAATGTTTATTTCCATATGGGGACCGGAGGCGCTGGCGGAGTATAAGGATCAGGCGATTCTGGACAGTCCGCATACGGAAAGCGTGGAAGCGGCGGGAGAAGGCTATCGTTATCAGATGAACAGCAACGAAAAACTTTATATTCTGTCCTGCTGTTTGAACAGCCGGACGTTTCCGGAGAGCGAGACAAGCGCCATGACGCGTGAGGCGGAGGCGGAGGTGGACTATCAGGAACTGGAAGGTTCCTATGCCTTTGTGGTGAATCGCAGGGGGCCGTCCGGTAAGGAGATCACGGACGAACAGATCTATGTTACCTGCAATGAGGGGCTTAAACTGCTTAAGGAAAAGGGAATCCTGCCGGAACAGGTGAGGGAGGTGGATGCGTCCTCCTATGACGTTACACTCTACTCGGCGATCGACGTGTTGGAGCCGCGCAACAATGTGGCGGTCTGGAAAATGAGCCTCTCCAATTCCCAGAAAAACGCGGATAAGGCAAACCGCCTGATGGATGCCTATATCGACGCGGACGACGGAAAAATATATGAATTTTATGTACGGACGCCGCTTCTGTGGGAGGATATTGACGCGGACACTCTGGTAGCGGATTGGGCGGCGTATATGGGTCTTGGCGAACCGCTGCCTTATGAGTCGGACAACCCGCTTTTGGAGACGACACCGTATTTCCGCAAATATGTCTTTACGGGTATGGGCAACGGGCGAACGGTGGTAACGCTTGGATTCTACGAGGGGATCAACGAATTGTTCCTGAAAATATCCAGATAACAATGCGAAAAATGATGATGCAATTTTGATGCAAATATTATGGCGTTTTGATGCAACTTAGATGAAATTTTGATGCTCCTCTTTTTTACACTTACTGTATCAAGTGTACAAGAGAGGAGCATCAGTTATGTACGGAGGATCATCGTTTACCTGGGAATATGTCTGCGGTTATGAGACGAGGGAGCAGAGAAAAAGGCGTCTGGTAAAGAAAGCATACGCGCTGGGTGCCGCCGTCTGTATCATCAGTCTGACGGCAATGCTGTCGGTGAAGACTGCGGAGGCCGGCGGCATCAGACAGCTGGCAGCAAAATTGCGGAATACGGAGAAAGAAACGTCAACGGCTGTCCTGCCGCCTGAAGCGGAAGGGACAGCGGCGGAAGCAGGGAAGAAAATCGCGGCGCCGCTTGCTCTGATGGCGTCACAGGCGGCAATTCTCAGCGGTGATACAGACGGACAGACGACGGCGGTGCATGTGCCCACGGTTTATCTGGATCCGGGACATGGCGGTGAGGACGAGGGCTGCGCCAGAGAAGGCGTGCGGGAAAAGGACTTAAATCTGTCCATTGCGCTGCTTGTGCGGGATCGGCTGCAGGAACAGGGCTATCAGGTGATCATGTCCAGAGAGACAGACACTTACATTGCGAAGGAAGCGCGCGTGGCGGAGGCGAACCGTTCAGATGCGGATATCTATATCAGCATCCATCAGAACGCTACAGAAGAAGGCGCTGCGGTGAAGGGGATGGAAGTGTGGTATACGACGGATGATTCGGGGCGTGACAGTAAGAGGCTGGCACAGTTGATCAGACAACAGACTTTGAAAAGCACAGAAGCGGCAGCACGGGAGCTGCGGGATGATTCTGATTTTTATGTGACGAAAAACACCTCCATGCCCGCCTGCCTGATTGAGACGGGATTTCTCTCCAACGCGGCGGAGCGCATGCAACTAAGCCTTGCGGAATATCAGCAGCAGATCGCGGACGGTATTGTACGGGGAGTCTCCTATTATTTTCATCCAAAGACCATGTACCTGACGTTTGATGACGGTCCTTCTGCGGAGAATACGGGAAAAGTGCTCGATATTCTGCGGGAGAGAAATATCAAAGCAACCTTCTTTCTGGTAGGAGAGAATGTCAGACAGCATCCGGAGGTGGCGCGCCGGATCGTGGCGGAGGGGCATAGCATCGGCATCCACTGTGATAACCATGATTACGACGCCTTATATGCGAGCGTGGACAGTTATGTGGCGGATTTTGAGAAGGCGAGACAGACCGTGTATGAGGTGACGGGAGTGGAGACGAATCTGTTCCGTTTTCCCGGCGGCAGCGTCAACGCCTTTAATAAGAAAACGGGAAAAGCGATTATCAAGGAGATGACGGACAGAGGCTACATTTATTACGACTGGAACGCCAGTCTGGAAGACGCGGTCAAAAATCCCGATCCCAAAAAGCTGCTGGAAAACGGAGTATCGACGACGCTCGGGCGCAAGAAGGTCGTTTTGCTGGCGCATGACGTGGTCGGCAGCACAACCCTTTGTCTGGAAGAACTGCTGGACAGTCTGCCGGAATATGAGATGAAACCGTTAAACGAGGATGTGGAACCTATTTGTTTTTGAAAGGGGGTAATTTGCAACAATAAAATCAAGATTTAGGGATTTTTGTACAATATTCACAAAAGAAAAGGCTGTTTACGGT
>DETS01000039.1 GCA_002361735.1 Lachnospiraceae bacterium UBA3282
GAAGAAAGATGTACAGACTTTGAAAGGTGAGATGCAGACTGTGAAAGCAGAGATGCAGACGATGAAGACGGAAATGCACGTGATGAAGACGGAAATCCAGGCAATGAAAACTGACTTGTGTCAGGTTAAGCTGTATCAGGAAAATATACTGGAACCGCGTTTGAATACGATTGAGGCGTGTTATACGAGCACTTATGACCGTTATAAAAGGGACGCGGAGCGAATGGAAACAGCATTCTCGGATATTGAGATACTGAAAAGGACGGTTGAAAATCACAGTATACAGTTGCAAAGGCTTGCATAGTACAGATAATGTGCAGAGAACAATCTTACAGGCAGGGCGTAGAGTCAGTAAAATCATGAGGCTTTACGTCTTGTTGTTATTAGAGGAGTACCGGGTGGTGACGCTTGACAGATTGCACAAGAACTGCCGTGTTTTTTGTACTGTACTTTTTAGGATTTTGTGATAGAATTGAAAATGACAGGCTTGTCGGGTGTGCAAACGCCTGATAAAAAGTGGGAAAATCCGTGTATGGTGATTGGAAATGAAAGCGAGTGAGAAGCAATTATGGAGAAGATACAACTGGAAAAAGAAGATATCGCGTACAGGCAGCAGGTGGTGAACGAATACCGGCCGGATGTGGAAAAACTGGCGCGTTATTTGCCCTGGTTGGAGAGCAAGATGGGGGGCAGCGTACAGCAAAGTTATTCCGGCTCCGGGATTGAGGAGCATTCCATATCCTTTCCTGTGTACGACAGTACGTTGATGAGCTTCATAAAAGAAGCACAGAGGACGAAGCTGATGGATCGGAATTACAGATACGTTTATTCGCGCTGCAAGATCCGTCATCTGCAGGATGAACTTCGGATCATTGAGAAATGCTCGATTCAGGAGATGGATGTATTAAAGGGAATCTTGTCCAAATATGTGATGGGCGGTATGACAAAGGGACGGATGTGGTCGGAAGCGGTAGAGACGGGCGTTTTTCTGTATGTCTTAAAGCGGATGAAGGCGAATCTGGATTTCTGGGATACCCCGGTACAGACCAGAGTAGTCAATATGAAAGAGACGGAAAAGCAGGAGACGTCAGAGTAAATTGTTTAGGGAGAAAGCGATACGATGGGAGAAAAATCAGCACAGAAAAAGAAATATATTTTGGACACGGCGAGAAAGGTGTTTGTCGAGAAAGGCTTTCAGAGCGTGACCATGAAGGATATCGTGGAAGCCTGCGAAATCAGCCGCGGCGGTCTGTATCTCTATTTTGAGAGTACGGACCAGATTTTATTGGAAGTGCTGCAGATGGAGGCGAACGAGACCGACGATGTGTTTACGGAGCGCATTGCGCAGGGAGATACGGCAGCGGATATCCTGACCCTCTTTTTGAAAGAGCAAAAGAAGGAGCTTCTGCGGAAAAAGGATAATTTGACCGTAGCGGTCTATGAATACTTCTTTCGCCATAAGGAGACCGATAAGGAAAATATGCTGCGCAGGCAATTTGACGCAGGTGTCATGGTGATTGAAAAGCTGATCGAAGCGGGCATCGCCAGCGGGGAGTTTTACTGCGAGGATCCCAAGGGGGCGGCGGCGAATATCATGTATGTGCTGGAAGGTATGAAGATCAATGCGCAGACCTTCGGCATCACGGAAAAGATGGTGGACGAGCAGCTGCTTTACATCATGCAGGGGCTGAGTACTGAGATATAGAAAGTAAAAAAAGATACTTCCGAGCGGGGTATCTTTTTTAGAAAAGCAGAGGAGTCGTATGAATCAGATCGGGAGCGCAAAAGGGTGATATTGGGGAAGTCATGACAATGGAGGAGAGGACGAGCATGGGAAACGTAAGGCGCATTTATGTGGAAAAGAAGGAGCCGTTTGCAGTCAGAGCCAGAGAGTTAAAGGAGGAAATCGAGGGCTTTCTGGGAATCAGGAGCGTAGAGCAGGTGCGGGTGTTGATCCGCTACGACGTGGAAAATATTTCCGACGAGGTGTTTGAGAGAGCCTGCCGGACTGTGTTTTCGGAGCCGCCGGTAGATATCCTGTATCGGGAGACAATGGAGATTCCTGAGAACGGTAAAGTCTTCTCCGTGGAGTTTCTGCCGGGGCAGTTCGATCAGCGCGCCGATTCCGCCGTACAGTGCGTACAGTTTCTAAAGGAGGACGAGCAGCCCATTATCAGAACAGCGGTGACTTATCTGGTCAATGGCAATGTGACAGACGAGGAACTTGCAAAGATCAAAGCTTACTGCATCAACCCGGTGGATTCGAGGGAGACTGATATGGTCAAACCTGATACGCTGCAGATGGCTTATGAGGAGCCTGCGGATGTGGCAGTCATAGATGGATTTGTATCAATGTCGGAGGGAAAACTCCGTATTCTTTATGATTCTCTGGGGCTGGCGATGACCTTTAAGGATTTTCTGCATATTCAGAAGTATTATCAGGGGGAGGAGCACAGAGACCCCACGATGACGGAGATTCGGGTGCTCGATACCTATTGGTCGGATCACTGCCGCCATACGACCTTTTCTACAGAATTAAAAAATGTGCGTTTTGCGGAAGGGTATTACAGAAAGCCCATCGAGGACGCGTATCAGAATTACCTGAGCGTGCGCAAGGAGCTGTTCGGGGACAGACAGGATAAGTTTGTCTGCCTGATGGATCTGGCGCT
>DETS01000116.1 GCA_002361735.1 Lachnospiraceae bacterium UBA3282
TCCAGAAGATCATCATCGCTCATGGAACGGATCTCATCAGCGGTCATGCCTTCGGGAGGATTTTGGATGTACTTTTGCCGTAGTTTCTCTGTGTTTTGTTTACTCATATGGCAACCCTCCGTTTCAAAGACAGTTTACTACAGCGGGAGGACACTGTACAAGAGGAGATCGTGCCGGATGGGGAGCGGCAGCCGCGGTGTTTAGCCATTGCCCTTTCATATAATTCATCCAGAGAACCCCGTTTATGGTTAAAGTAGAGTTCAAGGAAATGCATTGTGGAGTTACAGCGGGGACATTTAAGGGGGTCATAGTCGAAAGAGGATAACAGGCAGTCACGCCAGCGGTTAAAAGACAGAAGGATACGGTGTTTTTCTTTTGAGATGACGCGGCGGAGCTTTTTGTCAGAGCTGCGGTGACGTGCATAGATGCCATAATAACGGATCATCTTGAAGTTCTTTTCGGGGATATGCCGGATAAGCCTGTGCATGAACTCCAGAGCAGGAATGGTTTCGTAAATAAGTCTGTTGTCTTTGTGCCTGTTGTAGTGGAATGTGACAAGATCACCATCGTATCGGTCAATGCGGGAGGTGGCAATAACAGGGCGGCCGAGGTATCTGCCGATGTATTTTGTGACAACGGAAGGATTGCAGAGATTAGGTTTGGCATAGACGTAGAACCCATTTTTCTGATCACGGTAAACAGAGGCCTTAACTTTTTTGAAAGAGCAGCCGGTCCTCTTTTGCATTTCATTTAGAAGAGCAGTCTGGAAAGACAGGCGTAAAAGCCTGTAGTTGAAATGTTTAAAAGGGCGCCATCGCCCGGAGCTGCCAATGCCGCCTTCGGAAATGAGACAGTGGATATGTGGATTCCATTTGAGGTCACGGCCAAAGGTATGCAGGACACAGATAAAGCCGGGAGTAAAACATTCAGATTTGTTGGCGGTCTGGAACATTCTGAGGACAACACTGCGTACGGAAGAAAAAAGACAATCCAGAAGCTGCCGGTCCTGCAGAAAGAAAGGACGGAGTTGTTCGGCGATGGTGAAGACGCAGTGCCTGTGGGGGGCATCAATGAGCTTGAAGGACATGGAGGTAGTTCTGTCAATGGAATATTTAACACCACAGGAAGGGCAGCCGTACATGGCGCCGCCAAAGGACGGGTCTCCACAGTGGATCATTTTTTCAACATTCTCGACAACGGTTTGTCTTGGATGAAGAAGATAGATCATTTCTTCGTAATGGTCAGTAAAAATGTTCTGAAGTATGTTCATAGGACTATTATGAGGGAAAATGAAATAAAAAGAAACCCCTAACCCCTCATGAATGAGGGGCAGGGGAGTTGATGTGTCGAAGACACTTTTTTATGTGCACGTAGGCAAACCGTAGGTTTTTCGAGCTTGCACTGCGGGATACAAGGGGAAAATCGCATGAATCATTTATTCGACGGCCTGATCGATCGGGCAAAAGGAGAAAAGAATACCGACTATTTGACGGGAATGGTCAACAGACGGGGCATGCATGAAATCTGGAATGCCTTACCGGAAGGTTCGCATGTTCATTGTTTTTATATGGATGTCGATCATTTTAAGCTGGTCAACGATGTCTACAGCCATGCCAAAGGTGACGAGCTTCTGCTGTTTGTGAGCAAACTGCTGCGGGAAGAGTTTGACGAGTCCCTGCGTGAGGTTTTGTCTTTCGGTATCGGTTTTGTTGCCGATTGCAGCGTTTCCGAAGATCTTTCCGTCATTCTTGATCAGGGCGACGAGGCGATGTATTATGTCAAGAAAAACGGAAAAGGAAGTTATGTAAACTACGAAGAAATTCGTGAACAGCTCGCGGAACAGAATGCGATGAAAGACAGGGCGCTCACCGCCTTTCGGGAGAATGAATTTGAGCTGCGTTTTCAGCCCATGGTTTACCTGCAAAATTCCGATGTTTATGCGGCACGGGCAGCGCTTTACTGGCATTTCCCGGATAAGGGGATTTTGGAGGAAGAAGATTTTATTCCCGTGTTCGAGCAATATGGTGTGATCACCAGACTGGATAAGCTGATCTTTGAGCGGGTCTGCCGGTGGAAACAAACATGGCAGGATACCGTTTTTCGGGAATTACAGATTTATGTCCGCATTTCCGCCAGAACGATTTTACAGGCGGATGGGGTGGATCATATCCGAAGATGTCTGGAGACTTATCGGGTCAGACCGGAGGAAATCAAACTCTGCATTGAGGAGGACAGCTTTCTTGGACGGAGTGAGAAAATTGTCTGTGCGGTCGAGATTTTGTCCGAGATGGGTTTTGAAATCGGCATTGAAAACTTTGGATCCGCCTCGTCCTTTAAAGTGCTGCAGCAGGTTCCGGCGAATATTTTGAAACTGGATCCGAGATTGCTTCGTTCGGAAAAGGAGAATGACAAACGCCCGCTTTTGCTGCTTCGCAATGTGATCGGGCTGGGGCGGGATCTGCAGTTTATGATCGTGGCGCAGGGAATCGAAAATACCGTGCAGGCGGGGGCGCTTGCCAATTACGGCGCGCAGCTGGGAGTGGGAAATTTTTACGGGAAACCGCAGCCGCCGGAGACTTTTTTCGAGAAGTATCGTGACCGTTATTTCTTTGTCAGCAACCGTATTCCCACGGTGTATTCCTTCGGCCGTCACCTGAAGGATGCGGAAGGAAAGAATGAAGGAGAAATCATAGGAGAGGGGATTACCTACGATGCCGGTGTGGTTGCGGGACAGATGGCACTTTCCTTCCCCGGCGGCAAGGTAGGAGAAAATATCGTTGTTTTACCGAAGTCGGTTATGTACAGCGAGAGCTATACCATCTGCCTGTGGGTTAACACGGCGGAAATGCAGTCTTGGACGAGTGTGGTCTATGTCTCGTATCTGGACGGTTTTATCAGCATAGTTCCTTCGGATGCCATCTGCAGCTGTGTATTTCGGATGAAGGATGACCGCGAAGTAAACGAGTGGTTTGATATTTTCGGCAGACATGCGGTGCCGGGCGAGTGGGCGTATATGTGTGTTTCCTGTGATGTGGTCACGGGATTGGTCAGACTGTATTTTAACGGGATGCTGATCGGCAGCAGAGATAAGGCACCGAATCTGAAAGTGCCGGAGCGGGTGGTAATCGGCGGAGACGAGTACCAGAAATCTTTTCACGGTAAGGTGGCGGGATTGGAGATTTATCACTGCGTACTGCCGGCGGAAGAAGTTGAACGGAAGTTTCAGGCTTATCAGAGCGACCCCACTTTTTTGGGGACGAAAGGGAAAAAATAAAGAATATTTTTGCCTGCTCGTTTATTCGATAGGATTTTGCAGCAATTCTTCTGCAAGCGGACTGTAATTGATCCGCACGTCGATATCCTGATTGTAGTTGCCGAACGTCTTGCCGAAAATGGTAAGGCCGCCGACGTGTTCCGCGTCCTCCTCGACTTCCAGCCGCAGCTTGATCGTGCTGTGATAGTCGAACTCAAAGTCGTTGATGGACACGTCCGATACCTGTAATCCGTCGATGTAAGTGCCTCTTTTGTTGATGACGAGTATCTTCAAAAGGCCGTATTGGTTCCAGTTGGGATACCACCATTCAGGCGTGAAAATCCCCTGCACGTTCCCGAAATCGCCGGGGGACGTCCAGGTGGCTACCTTTTTGCCGTTGATCTTGAAGGAGATGTCGGAGGGCCAGATATCGTTGCTGCCCGGCGCTTCCGAACTGATTTCCAACGAGACGGTGATCTGGTCTATTTTCTGCCCGAAGGGAATAAAGTTAGGGATGATATATTCCACGTAACCCTTGGTAAACCAGAGGATGTCCGCCTCGTATCGTTCCGGGTGGGCGAAATATCTGGTGTCGTCCACTTCCCCGATCAGAGCCGTACCGGAAGCGATGCCACAGGTAGGATAGACGTCGTAGTCCGTAAAATGGCCGACTTTGATACTTGTCTGATAAATATTCTTAAAATCTTCCTGCGAATCGATGTCGATCAGGATCTTATCCAGATAGACGGAGCATTTTTTCTGGTTGCCGTGCCCTGCCAATTCGTTGGAAATGGAGACGATGCCGCAGTCCTCCAGTTTCTTGATATGATTGGTGAGCGCGCCGTTGGTGATGTTCAGTCTGCCGGCCAGCTCGTTCATGCTCATGCCGTTGTTTTCCAGGAGGATCTTGACGATCTCGATCCTGATTTCCGAACCCAGAGCCTTGAAGATCTCCAGTCCGTCTTCCAATTTTTCTATGTGAAGCATAATCGTCTCCCCCGACCTTGATTCCTATAGTTTTTTGAAATATTTTACTCTATTATATAGCAGGCGAATCAAATTGGCAATAACAAGAATTTTTCTTGTGGCGCGGCGGTAACTGTGCTAGAATATTGACAATGACAAAAATGGTAAATCGATTTACCAAAGAGGAAAGCAGAGTTCTCTGCTTTGGACGGGAGGGAAAAATGTTCAAAAATGTAAAAATGGGATTTCTGATCGCGGCGATCGTTGCGGTGGTCTCCGCACTGGCGATGGGAGTGGTATTCTATATTTCCAACGGCAATATCACGTCGATGCTCGTTAACGATGTGGAAAATAACATGCAGACATCCCTGGATGCCAAAACGAAGCTGATCGATGAGTACATATTGAACGCGGAGAAACAGCTGATATCTTTCTCCAAGCAGCCGGATATCGCGGCGTTTCTAAAAAATACGGGCGATCAGACAAAGCAGCAGGCGCTGCAGGCGTATAATTCCGAGTATTATGCGGCGCTGGAAGGCTGGGAAGGGCTGTATGTCTGCACGTGGGAAACGGAAACGATGACCCACTCCAACCCGGATGTGGTGGGAATGATCCTGCGGGAAGGGGATTCGCTCAAGCAGCTTCGGGATAATCTGACGGCGGCAAAGGGCGGCGTTTTCAACACGGGCATCCTGAAATCACCGGCATCGGGACAGCTCATCATCTCCATGTATGTGCCGATCTTCGACGGTGATACGCCTCTCGGATTTGTCGGCGGCGCGGTGCGGACAGACGGTCTGGCAGCGCAGCTTTCCTCCGTTTCCACACACGGTATCGAGAATACGACCTATTCGCTGATCAATGTGGGAACGAAACAGTATATTTTTGACGATAACGCAGACCTGATCCTGACGCAGATCGAGGATGCGGCCCTGCTCGACGTCATGTCCATGATCGAAGGCGGACGGGAAACGGGGCAGCTTACCTATCACGGGGAGGACGGCGTGGAATATTTTTCGGTCTTCCAGTCGATCCCGGAGAGAGCCTGGGCGCTTGTGATCAGGAACGATAAGGACGAGCTGTACCAGCCGGTATATAAAAGCCGTCTGGTCCTGAGCGTTGTCTGCGCGCTTGCCTTCCTTTTGATCACAGGTATGTCATGGGGGATGATCACGCTCAATCTGCAGCCGCTCAAAAAAGTATTGTGTAAGATCCAGAAGATCGAAACGCTTGATTTGAGTGAGGATGATATGATAGGGGATTACATCGGGTGTAAGAGCGAAGTAGGTAAGCTGGCTACGGCGGTGGATTCCCTCACGGTCACGTTCCGTAAGATGCTGACGACGCTGAACCAGTGCTCCGAGTCCCTGGTCGGCAGTTCCGAGACGATGCGGACGGCTTCGAACGAGCTGATGGAGAGCGCGGAAAACAATCAGGCGACCACGGAGGAACTGTCTGCCAGCATCCTGAACACAAACACCTCCATCGAAGTGGTCACGGAAGAGGTGGAAAAGATCAATGATATCGTGGGAGATATCACGGCGCGCGCAAAGGACGGAAGCGAAAAGAGCGAGTCTTTGATCCAAACGGCAAACGCCATGAGTAAAACGGTGGCGGATACGCTGTCGAACAATACGAAGAAGGTCGAGGAGACGAAGCGAGACATTGAGGAAGCGATGAAGAACCTGCAGTCGCTGATGAAGATCAATGAGATGGCGACGCAGATTTTGGATATCACCAGCCAGACGAATCTGCTTTCCCTGAATGCGTCCATAGAAGCTGCCAGGGCAGGAGAAGCGGGAAGAGGGTTTGCGGTCGTTGCCGGAGAGATCGGGAGCCTGGCGGAAAATTCTTCTGATACGGCCAATCAGATTCAGGCGATCTGCAAGGACGCGAACAAGAGCATTGAGAGCGTGCAGGAATGTTTTGAAGACATCATCACGTTTATGGAGACGGACGTTTCCGGAAAATTTCAGGAATTTGCGGAGATGGCCGCGGAATACGGGGCGGTGGTGAACGATATTCGGGAAGTGATCCACAGCATACACAGCCAGGCTTTCGTGTTTACGCAAAGCGCCGCAAGCATCCGCGATCAGATCAATAATGTCAAGATGGCGTCTGACGACAACGAACAGGGCGTAAACGAGATCGTCGTTAAAAACGATCAGACGACGCAGATCGCGGATTCCATATTCAAGATCGCTGACCAAAACCAGTCGAACGTGGTGGAGATCAAGGACATTGTGGATATGTTCAAGTAAAAAACGCCGCGGCTTATCCTGAGACGGCCGAAAAGGTCATTTCCCCATTTTTTCAGGGGGGGGGGTAAATGGAAATGGAGATTCGTTCAGGTATTTTGCCCGATAGGCGGATGGCAGGATCCCCATGTGCTGTTTGAACTTTTTGGTAAAGTAATCCGGGTTGGTAAAGCCGGAATATTCGCTGGTCGGTATGACGGGGACCCCTTTTTGCAGGTATTCCGTAGCCTTCCTGATGCGGACTTTGTCCAGATAGGAATGGAAGCTCTCCCCCATTTCACGGGAAAACAGTTTTCCCAGATAGGCGCTGTTATAGCCAAGGAGATTCGCGACGTCGCTTAGCTTAAGCGGTGAGGAATAGTTCCTGTCGATGTACTGACAGATCCGCCGGCAGGGGTTCTTGCGGGACTCGTTTCGAATATAATGGATCGCCTTTTGAAACTGATCGTTCAGATAGGCAATGCTGTCGCATAAATAGCGGTCATAAGACAAACGGGCAGTCAGAGCCTTGCTGCCGGACAGTTCAAACTCTAACGGCGGATAGTACTCGGTGAGCGCGGAGACGGTCTGCGCATAACAGTTCATAAGGATGAACTGCGTGCTGTCTCTGTGCGGCCTGCGCAGGGACAGAAAATCGCGCAGGGACAAAAGCGCTTCTTCCAGCGTAGAACTTTGAAGAAGCAGGATATCCTGTATCATGCTTTCGGTAAAGCTGATCAGGTCAAGGTCGGTCTGCCGGATCCGGCCAAGCCGCTGTGACAGGGCGTCTGCGTAGAGCAGATTGCTCTGTTTTTCCTTGTAGTAGTATAGATTTTGCGCAATACGCTGTATCTCGGCAAAGAGCGTGCTGAGTTCTGTATGGGATTGTGCCTGCGAGCTGATGATACCGAGCAGATCGTCGTATGGCGGATAATTTTCCTGACAGGTTTTCAGCTGCTTTAAGATAAACTGTTCCTGATTCGGACTTAAGGCGACCAGAATCAGCATGGATTGGGAATAGGTGACGGACAGACAGTTTTTGAGATGCAAAAGCGCCTCATCCCAGATAGTGTCGGTGTCGGGAACCTCGGGCAGGATCAGGGCGATCAGGCGATAATAGTCTGAGTCCAGCTCTATATGAAAGATGGATTTCATCTCTTTCACATAGGTCATGTTGCCGGTCAGGATATTGGATAATAAGTTATTTTTGGACAGCATGGCGGACTGTTCGTAATAAATGGAAAGGAGTTTTGCCTTTTGAATCTCATCGACGCACCGCATGACTGCCCATGAGAGATCCTCCGGATTGACGGGTTTGTTCAGATAGGCTGTCACACCGGCGTTTAAGGCAAACTTGGTGTCTTCA
This sequence comes from Lachnospiraceae bacterium UBA3282, assembly GCA_002361735.1. Lineage (GTDB taxonomy): Bacteria > Bacillota > Clostridia > Lachnospirales > Lachnospiraceae > UBA3282. Next base: position 7,823 of record DETS01000116.1, read on the forward strand.
AAATGAGAGGTGCCGCTCAGGATGATAATCTTTGCACTGTAGTCGTTTTTTCGGATCTCCTGCAGGAGTGCCGCTCCGGAAAGATCTTTCAGATAGAGATCCATCACAATCAGCTCGGGAAGTTCCTTGCGGATCACGCTGAGAGCATCCGTGTAACTGCCGGCTTCCCCAAAATGCGAAAAACCATACTGGTTCCACGGGATTATATTCTGCAATTGTCTGCGGACAGCTTTTTCACTGTCAAGAAACAGCACCTTCATGACGGATTCCCTTATTGATCTGTTTTTATCATTCCCGATCGAGTCTTTCCTATCTGTCAAATCTTATCAGATTACCATTCACTTGTCCAATGAAAATCGGCTGACAGAGTGGATTATTCAACCGAAAAAAACGAAAAGTATAATATTGACGGGTGTATGTGCAATTTAAGAGGTACGATTATCAACGATTTTCTATTAAAATTGAAAAGCAGACTAATAAGTCTTGTTTGGGCACTAATTTTATGGTTTTTAATGGAGGAAAGTATGGGAAACTCTGTCAGAAACAAACGGATAGCAATTGCAGCAGTCGCAGTAGTGGCGGTAACGTTGATCGTCATTTTGATAACGATGCGGGGCGTGGAAGATTTCCATGATAAGTATGCGGGTCAGGACCTTACTGCCGACGTAGAAGGAATGGAGAGAGAGGACACCTATACGGGGTATCTGAACGAGCATACGGGTGCGGCGCATCCCGCACAGAGCGCAGAGGTGGATCTGTACGACTACGAAGCGGAAGGCGGCGTGGAAGTGTACAATGATTACGAAGGAGAAGAGAAGGCGCTGTTTACGGATACGGATTCTAAGGTTACATGGAAGGTAGATGTACCGGAGACCGGTTTTTACAACATCTGTATGGAGTACCTGCTTCCCGAATCCAGAGGCGTGGCGGCGGAGCGCGTAGTATACGTGAACGGCGAGATTCCTTTTGGAGATGCGAGAAATGTTTCTTTCAGCAGAATCTGGACGGATGCCGCGGAGCCTACGGTAGATAATCAGGGAAATGAGATCAGACCCAGCCAGGTCGAAGTCTATGACTGGCAGAAGGCATATTTTAAGGACGACATGGGATATATTACAGATCCCTATGTGTTCTATCTGGAAAAGGGCGAAAATACCATCGGGCTTGAGGCGGCAAACGAGCCTATGGTTCTTCGCAGGCTTGATATCGTTCCTGTTCAGGAAATTGTTACTTATGAAAAGTATCTGGCGGAACAGCCGGCTGACACATCATCCGATGCGGCCAAGAATTACATGACGCTGATCGAGGGCGAGGATTCTACGTATCGTTCCGAATCTTCCCTTTATGCAAAATATGACAGATCGTCTCCGACGACCCAGCCCAACAGTGTCACCAAGACCCTGCTCAACTATGTGGGCGGTGAGGCTTGGCGGAGTTCCGGTCAGTGGATCGAGTGGGATTTTGAGGTGCCTGAGGACGGATACTACAATATCATGGTCAAGGGTCGCCAGAACTATTCCCGCGGCGCTGTGTCCAGCAGAAGCGTATACATAGACGGTGAGATTCCCTTTGACGAGATGCAGGCGATTTCCTTTGAATACAGCAACGACTGGGATTATCTGGATTTGGCGGACGCAGAGGGCACACCGTATAACTTCTATTTGACAAAGGGCGTTCACACGATTCGTTTGGAGGCTACACTCGGCGGTGTGGGCAGCATCCTTGAGGAGTTGGAGGATTCCACATTCCGACTCAATCAGATTTATCGAAAGATTTTGGTTTACATCGGCGCCAATCCTGATAAGTACAGGGATTATTATATCGAGAGAAGTTATCCGGAGATCATGGAGGCGATGGAACTTGAGTCCAAGCGGCTTTATAAGCTGGTGGACGATATGGTCGCATACAGCGGACAGAAGGCTGACGGCATTGCATCGGCGCAGACGGTTGCTCAGCAGCTGGAGCGTTTCTGCAAAAAGCCGCAGAAGATCAGTTTGGAATTTGTAACGTTCAAGGATAATATCACTGCGCTTGGCACCTCGTCCCTGAATCTGAGCGAGACGAAGCTGGACGTGGATTATCTGGTGGTGAGCGGCGTGAATGTATCGCCGGAAAAGAAGAAGGCGAATGCGTTCACAAAGCTGTGGCATGAGGCGAAATCATTCGCAGCCTCCTTTGTGGTGAACTACAATGCAGTGGGTGATGTCTATGAAGAAGGCGAAGAAGAAATCGTTAAGGTATGGGTCTTGACCGGACGTGATCAGGGTACGATCTTAAAGTCCATGATCGACGACAGCTTCACACCGGAAAGCGGCGTAAAAGTCAATGTGGAGATTGTCGATCCCAGTGCGCTGATGAATGCGGTTATGGCGGGAAGAGGACCGAACGTGGTGCTTTCCGTGGCAGCCGACCAGCCTGTGAATTACGCGCTTCGTAATGCGGTGGAAGATTTGACGCAGTTTGACGATTGGGAGGATACTTTTTCCCACTATACGGCAAGTTCTTATGAGCAGTATGCTCTTGACGGACATATTTACGCGATACCCGAGACGCAGACCTTCAACGTGATGTTTTACAGAACGGACGTCATGGAGGAGCTGGGATTGGAGCCGCCCAATACGTGGCAGGAACTGATTGAGATGATGCCTACGATACAGGGAAATAACCTTTCCGTGGGTATTCCGACGGCGACGGGTTCCAGTACGACCGCGACGGCGTCTACGGCAATAGCGTCCAATGTGCCGGATCTGTCCTTATACTTCACGCTTCTCTTTCAGTATGGCGGAGATATGTATAATGACGAGGGGACGAAGACGGAGGTCGATGATGAGGCAGGTGTAAAGGCGTTTAAGGATTATGTCAGATACTTTAATGATTACGGGCTGCCTACTGTGTACGATTTTGTAAGCCGTTTCCGTTCCGGCGAGATGCCCATCGGCGTTTCGGCGTATTCGACCTACAACACTCTGATGGTATCTGCACCTGAGATCAGGGGACTTTGGGATTTCACGCTCATCCCCGGCACGGAGCGGACCGCGGCGGACGGCAGTACATACATAGACCGTTCCGACTTTATCACCGGTAACGCGACGATGATGATCGCTACCGAGGATGAGAGTCTGCGGAATAAATCATGGGAGTTTATGAAGTGGTGGGCACAGCCTGATACGCAGGTGCGTTTCGGCCGTGAGATCGAGGCGCTGCTCGGATCTTCGGCGCGTTATGCCACGGCAAATAAAGATGCGTTTGTCCGGCTTTCGTGGAGTAATGACGATATCAAGGTGCTGGATGCGCAGTGGAACGAGACGGTGGGCATCCGCGAAGTACCCGGCGGTTACTTTACGGGACGCCATATCACCAACGCCATCAGAAAGGTGATCAATGAAAAGACCGACTCGCGCGAGACCATCATAGACTATGCCGTTACCATAAATGATGAGATCGAAAAGAAGCGGATCGAATTCGGGTTACCGATAGACGAGGAGCAGGGGGTAGAGTGATGGGAAATTATATCAGAAAATATTTTGTTCTGCGCAAAAACGATTTGCAGATTGCGTGGAAAAAGGCAAAAAGGAGTAAGATGTGCTATCTGTTTCTCCTGCCCTATGCGCTGCTGTTTACGCTGTTTTATGTGGCGCCCGTGATCATCTCCATATTTTATGGCTTTACCTACTACAACATTCTGGAAAAGCCGCGGTTTATCGGATTGCAGAATTACATCAGCCTGATCCTGGAAGATGATATATTCCTCATCGGTTTGAAAAACACTCTGATGATAGCCGTAATCACCGGTCCTTTGGGATATATCATGTCTTTCCTGTTTGCGTGGCTGATCAACGAGCTGCCCAGATGGGTGCGAAGCATCGCGGTGGTTGTATTCTATGCACCGTCGATCGCGGGTAACTGTTACGTGATCTTTTCCGTGTTCTTCCGTGGAGACGCTTACGGATATGTAAATGCTTTTCTAATGAATATAGGTATTATCGATACACCGGTGTTATGGCTGATCAATCCGGACTATATGCTGCCGATCTGTATGCTCGTTATTTTATGGATGAGTCTGGGAACAGGCTTCCTCTCCTTTGTGGCAGGTCTGCAGGGTGTGGACAGATCGCAGTTTGAGGCGGGATATATGGACGGCGTGAAGAACCGCTGGCAGGAGTTGTGGTACATAACCCTTCCCAATATGCGTCCCATGCTGATGTTCGGCGCGGTTATGTCGATCACGCAGGCATTCGGTGTCTGCGATGTTACCATGGCACTGTGCGGATATCCCAGTACGGATTATGCGGCGCGTACGATAGTAACGCATCTGTTCGACTACGGCTTCACTAGGTTTGAGATGGGTTACGCATGTGCTATTGCGACCATCCTGTTCCTGATGATGATACTTTGCAACAAAGCAATTCAAAGTCTGTTGAGGAGGGTGGGAACCTGATATGAGCAAAAAGAGCAAGAAAAAGCAAGAAAATATGGAACCGGTTTACCGAAAAAAGCTGATCAAGAGAAGAAAACCAAACCGCTCCATCATCGGCGATATTTTCCTTTATCTGTTTTTGCTGCTGGTGGCGTTGGTCATGGCATTCCCGCTGATTTATGCGGTGAGCAGCGCATTGAAGCCTTTGGATGAATTGTTTAAGTTCCCGCCGAAGATTTTGGCGCAGAATCCCACGTTTGATAACTTTTCCGATTTGTTCGTAACGATGGGGAAGTCGTGGGTCACTTTTTCGAGATATCTGTTCAATACGGTATTTATCACGTTTGTAGGAACCTTCGGGCATCTGATCGTGGCATCCATGGGAGCCTTCGTACTGGCGAAGTATGATTTTCCGGGCAATCAGTCGTTCTTCAAGCTGGTTACCGTGGCAATGATGTTCACCGGTTACGTGACGCAGATACCAAACTATCTGATTCTAAATAAACTGGGCTGGATCGATAGCTACTGGTCCATCATCATTCCGGCTTTTGCATCGCCGATGGGTCTGTTTTTGATGAAGCAGTTTATGGAAGGTCTTCCCACGTCTCTGATCGAGGCAGCGAAGATTGACGGTGCCAGCGAGTGGCGCGTATTTTCCGGCATTGTCATGCCGAATGTAAAGCCTGCGTGGATGACGCTCATCATCTTTTCCGTGCAGGGCTTGTGGAATAATAAGGCCGCTACCTATATCTATTCTGAGCAAAAGAAAACGCTTGTGTATGCCATGCAGCAGATTCAGAGCGGCGGTATTGCAAGAACAGGACAGGGCGCGGCAGTGTTGGTCGTTTTGATGATCGTGCCCATTGCAATCTTTATCTTCTCTGAGAGTCAGATTTTGGAGACAATGGCAAGTTCCGGCTTGAAGGATTAACAGTAAACGAGGTGGCGTATGAAGAAGATGATCAAATCAATCGGTGCTTTGGCGCTTGGAACAGTGGTTTTTGCATCTGCCTCACTAAGCGTTATGGCGGCGGACAGGAGTTATACCTATAATTATGATTATTGGGGTGATGTGCAGGATTCGCCGGACGTTTATTCGGTAACGAATGTTTACACGGCGTCAACCTTTGGTCTGGACATGAACTTCAAGAATCCGCAGGGCATGTTCGTCAAGGATAATATGCTTTACATATGTGATACCGGTAATAACCGTATTGTACAGTTGGAGCGTACCGGCGCGGAGTCGTTTGCGGTGGAGCGTATCTTTGACAGCATACAGGGGGATACGGATGTCACGGCATTAGCCGGTCCCACTGATATTGCCGTGTCGGAGGAAGGCGACATTTTCATCAGCGATAACGGTAACGCCAGGATCGTTAAGGTTGACAGCGATTTGAATTATCTCATGCAGTTTGATCTGCCGGTGGATTCCAATGTCAGCGCAGACAGCGTTTTCCAGCCCTCTAAAATTGTTATTGACACGGCGGGACGTGTATATTGTATCGCGACGAGCATCAATCAGGGCCTGTGCAAGTATGAAGCGGACGGGACGTTTTCGGGTTTTGTGGGTGCGACCCCCGTTACCTTCGATTTTATGGACTTTGTCTGGAAGAAATTGGCGACGCAGGAGCAGAGACAGCGTATGACGTCCTTTGTCCCTACTGCATACGACAATATTTATATGGATCATGAAGGATTTATTTACGCTTGTGCCGGCGGTCAGGAAGAGGCTGCTCTGGACTCCGGTGCGGCGGATGCCATCCGTAAGCTCAACCTCATGGGTAACGATATCCTGGTGGAGAACGGCGAGTATCCCGTTTACGGCGATTTGTACTGGGGCGAAGGCGGCGGTTATGAAGGCCCTTCCTATTTTACGGATGTAACTGTTTTTGAAAATGATATCTATGTGTGTCTGGATAAAAACCGCGGACGTCTTTTTGGCTATGACGATCAGGGAAAGACGGTGTTCTGCTTCGGCGGCAACGGAAATATGGACGGCTATTTCAGACAGCCGGCGGCGATTGAACATATGGGACACGATCTGTTCGTGCTGGATTCTCTGGATTGCAGCGTAACGCTGTTTACCCCGACGGAGTTTGGTAAACTGATTTACAATGCCATCGAAGAATTCGATGAAGGAAACTATGTGGTTTCCGGTGAGAGCTGGCGCAAGGTTATGAGTTTGGACGGCAATTACGATCTGGCGTATATCGGCATCGGACGTTCTCTGCTTCGACAAAAGCAATTTAAAGAAGCGATGGAATACTTTGAACTAAAATATGACAGGGAAAACTACTCCAAGGCGTATAAACAATACCGTAAGGAGTGGGTGGAGGAGAATATCGTCATACTTGTCATAGTGATTTTGGCAATCTTCCTGATCCCCATGGGCATCGGCAAGGTCAGGAGAGTCAAGTATGAAATCGATACTGCGGATATCTTTAAAAACCGGACGACAGGGGGACCGTTATGATTGCTGCATTGAAAAGGAAAGAAACCTATCAGGAGTATTTTAAAAGTCTGAAATTTGCACTGTATTGTACGACGCATCCCTTGGACGGCTTCTGGGATCTGACCCACGAGAGAAGGGGGACTTATGCGGCGGCAAATACGATCCTGTTTTTGACGCTGCTGATCAGAGTCCTGAAGCTGCGCTATACCAGTTTTATTTTCATGACGGTTTATTGGGAGGGAATCAATATTTTCCTGTATATTGCCAGCGTCGCGTTTCCGCTCGCAATGTTTGTGGTCGGCAACTGGGGACTTACGACTTTGTTTGACGGCAAGGGTCGGCTGGGGCAGGTATATATGGCAAGCTGCTATGCTTTGACGCCGTATCCGCTGGTGCAGTTTCCGTTGATGGTCTTCAGCAATTTTGTCACAGTGGATGAGCAGGAGTTTTATATCGTAGTCAGCATGCTTTCGCTGGTATGGGTGGCGATGTTGATGATATCGGCCATGGGACAGATCCACGAATTCGGTGCGGGAAAGAATATGTTGTTTATTGTGGCGAGTCTGTTCGCTATGCTGGTGATCGTATTTATCCTACTGCTGTTTTTCGGTATGATATCGCAGGGTATCGCGTATTTTATATCTCTTGCAAAAGAAATCATGTTCCGACTATGACGGAGCAGCAAGATAAAAACAACTATTTTCCGGGACGAAAAGGATGGGAATGGTCATGAAGAAAGAAAAATCAGTGAGACAACGGGAATTTAAGGAGGCAGTGGTCAGGCAGTTGAAAAGTCTGGCGGCGCCTGTTATCATAACAGCTGTTATCGCAGCGGCAATCGTGGTTATCTTTAAGTTCCAGAGTACCACGGAGCAGGAGCCGGTGGTGGAATTAAACAGCTACAGCGGGACGGAAGATCCGATCGTGGTGGAGAATGACAGGCTGAAAATGACCATGGATCCGAATACCACGCAGTTTACGCTGGAGGTGAAGGACACAGGGAAAATCTGGTATTCCAATCCTCAGGGTGCGGACACGGATCCGCTGGCGGTGGCATCTTATAAGGGAAGGCTTCAGTCTACCCTGCTTTTGACGTTCAGCCAGGCCACGGGATTGCAGACCACCTTTGATAATTTCAGCTACGGCGTCAACAACAAGCTTTATGAAATAGAGCAGGGCGAGGATTATATCAAGATCAATTATTCCATCGGTGAAGCGGAAAAGGAATATATGATCCCGCCGATCACTACCGAGGCAAAAATGAAGGAGTGGTTTGATATCGCGGGCAAGAAAGATGCCAGCTTTATCCGCCGTTATTACAAAAAGTACGATATCAATGATTTGGATAAAGATGATAATAAAGAAGAATTGTTGGCAAATTATCCGATTCTGGAGACAGAGCCGATTTACTTACTGAGAGAGACGACGGTTTCAGGTGCGTCTACCATTAAACTGGAGCAGATCTTTGCGAATGCGGGATACACCGCGGAGGATCTGGAGGCAGATAAGGCGCTGAACAATAAAATAAAGAGCACCGATAAGCTGGTGTTCAACGTAAGCATGACATATCGCTTAGACGGCGGCGATCTGGTGGTGGAGATGCCTCTGGATGATATGCAGTATAGAAAGAACACGCCCATTTACACAATGGTGATGCTGCCTTATTTCGGAGCGGGCGGCCCTGAGGATACCGGCTATATGCTGGTGCCCGAAGGCGGCGGTGCGCTGATCAACTTTAATAACAACAAACAGTCTCAGGCAGCTTATTTTGCCAATATGTACGGCTGGGATATGGCGTTATCGAGAGACGCGGTCGTGCATGACACGAGAGCATATTTCAATGCGTTTGGTATCGCTAACGGTGACGATTCCTTTATCTGCATCCTGGAGGAGGGCGTGCCCTATGCTTCCGTGCAGGCGGACATCGCCGGACACGGCGGCAGCTATAACTATGTGAACGCGATCTACAGCATCAGCCCGCGTGAACTCTTTGAGGTAGGTGATCTTGGCAGCCAGAATACCTATAAGTTCTTGGAGACGTTGCCCCATGAGACGCTGACCCAGCGGTATTGCTTTGTAGACAGCAACGATTATGTGGATATGGCAAAGACCTATCAGAACTATCTGCAGAATAAATATGGCACCTATTTTAAGGCAAACGACGATCAGACGACGCCGGTGGCGCTGGAGATCGTGGGCGCTGTGGATAAGGTGAGACAGATTCTGGGCGTACCGGTTTCCCGTCCTCTGCGGCTGACCAAATACAGTGAGGCGGAAGATATCATAACGCAGCTTTCCGGGGAGGGGATGAGCAACATTTCCGCAAAGCTGACGGGATGGTGTAACGGCGGTGTGAATCAGAAAATATTGAAAAAGGCAAAGACCATTCACACGCTCGGAAGCAAGAAGGATCTGGAATCCTTGGGCAGTAAGGCAAAGGAATTAGGCGTGGATCTTTACCTTGAGGGTGTGACCCATTACGAATATGACAGCGGACTGCTTGACGGTTTCTTCTCCTTTACGGATGCCGCGCGCTTTATTTCCAAGGAGAGAGCGGAACTGCATATCTACAGTCCTGTGACATATAATGCGAGGGAACATACGGATCCTTATTATCTGCTGCATCCGGATGTCATTCAGCAAAACACCGATACCCTGGTGGCGGCCGCTTCGAAGTTTGGTGCAAATGTGGCTTTCCGGGATACGGGTATGGAGCTGTCCTCCGATTATTATCTGAAAAATATGGTGAGCAGACAAAGTGCTATGGAATCTCAAGCCGAAAGTTTGAAGAAGATCGGAGACGGCGGTCAGAAAAATCTGATCAATATGGGTAACGATTACGCCATTGCCTATGCGGATATGGTGACCGGTATGGATCTGGCGGGCAGCGGCTACACCATTTTGGATGCAGAGGTTCCGTTTTATCAGTTGGCGGTTCACGGTTTTGTGAATTATACGGGTTCTCCTTTGAATGTATGCGGGGATGAGCAGCAGGAGTTATTGGAATCGGCAGAGTACGGTGCGGGACTTTCTTATTCGCTGATGGCGGAAACGGCTTTTGCCCTGCAGAAGACGCTTTATACGGAGTACTACGCTTCTGATTTTGCGGCAGTGCATGACAGAATGATGGAGACTTATAACAAATATAACAGTGAGCTGGGGCATGTATTTCATCAACAGATGACAGACCATGAAAAGATTACGGAGAGCTTGTCCTGTACCGTTTATGAGGACGGCACGAAGGTCTATGTAAACTACAGCTATATCGACGCAGTGACTCCGGATGGGGTTGAGGTTCCGGCAAGGGATTATAAGGTAGTCAGATAGTAACCTCATGCGGGGCGGCGGCGCTCCCCAAAGGACTTTGTCAAAATAAGTTATTTAGAAAGGATACCGGGTATGAAAAGTCAGAAAAAAAAGTTAGCAGGTCTTCAAAAACGGAAAGCCATCGCGGGATATCTGTTTATATCGCCATTCATTCTGGGTTTTCTGGTCTTTATGGTAAAACCGCTGGTGCAGTCTTTGTATATGAGTTTTTGTGACGTCCAGCTGGGAGCCGGCAACTTTAATCCTGTGTGGAGAGGAATCTTTAATTACAATTATGCCTTTCGCGTGGATGCCGAATATGTGAGGCTTTTGACGGAAGAAATCACCAGGATGGCATTCTATTCCCTTGCCATCATGGTATTCAGTTTCTTTGTGGCACTGATCATCAATGGGAAATTCAGGGGCAGGGCGCTTGTGCGTTCCGTATTCTTTCTGCCGGTGATCCTTGCTTCCGGCGTGATGCTGAAGCTGGATTCGGAAAATGCTTTGATGGCAGCCGTAGCAGCGACCGTTGAGGTAAATGCGGGAGGTACCACGGGCATCACCGATGCGATCCAGGAGATTCTGCGGACGGCGGGAGTCGGTGTACGTGCATTTGAGAAGCTGTTTGAGATTATGGATAACATCTATGATGTGGCTATTTCATCAGGTATTCAGATCATTATCTTCCTTTCTGGCCTGCAGACGATTTCCACCAGTATGTATGAGGCGGCGGATATCGAGGGCTGTACCAAGTGGGAGAGCCTTTGGAAAATTACGTTCCCGATGGTGAGTTCCCTGTTTTTGGTGAACTGGATCTATACGGTAGTGGATTTTTGTATGAGATCGGACAACGAGATTATCGAGAAGATTACAAATCTGATGAACATAAATCTGAATTATGGGCTGGCGTCCGCCATGTCTTGGGCATACTTCGTGCTCGTCATGGCCATCGTAGGAATCAGTTCGCTCATTATCTCGAAGGGGGTTTACTACTATGACTAAGACGAAGGCGAAAAAAAAGGCGGGGAAATACGCAAATTTCTGGGAGAGAAACAGAAAATCCGGCGGCTATCTTCTGCGCAGCACCGTGATGGGTTACGTCGTGAGCATCTGTCGGGCGGTACTCCTTTTCGGATTGTGCTTCCTGATTTTGCAACCGCTTTTGAACAAGATATCGGTGAGTTTCATGACGGAGGCAGATCTCTACGACCCGATCGTAACATCGATCCCGCTGCATTTTACCACGCAGAATTATAAGCTGGCGGCAGGGTTGATGGAGTTTGGAACGACGATTGTTCATTCGTTGGTGATTTCCCTGACCATTGCCATTCTGCAGGTGGCAATGAGTACGCTGGTAGGATATGGATTTGCCAGATTCCAGTTTCCCCTTAAGAATTTTTGGTTTGCCTGCGTTATGGTGATGGTTTTGATTCCGCCGCAGGTCATCTCGACATCCCTGCATCTGCACTTCAGGTTTTTTGACGTGCTGGGGATTTCTCAGCTGCTGACGGGAACGACCGTAAACTTAAAGTCCTCGGTACTGCCTTATTATCTGATGAGCGCGTGCTGCATGGGTTTAAAGAACGGTTTGTATATCTATATGATTAGGCAGTTCTTCCGCAATATTCCGAAGGAGCTGGAGGAGGCTGCCTATGTGGACGGCTGTGGCACACTAAAGACCTTTATCCGCATTATGCTGCCGGATGCGAAGCCCATTTTGACGTCCTGCTTCCTGTTTGCTTTTGTATGGCAGTGGACGGACGGCTTTTACTCTAGCATGTTCCTTGGCAATATCAGCCTGCTGAGCATTAAGTTAAAGCAGCTTCCCGATACGTTCGGCGGTTACATGGCAAAGATCAGCGGCGCGGCCAGCTCCGCGGGTGTATCTGTTCCTTACACCAACTGTATTTTGGCTACCGGTACCCTGATGGTGATCGTGCCGCTGATCGTGCTGTACCTGTTTGCGCAGAAGGGCTTTGTGGAAAGCCTTAGCAGTACAGGTATCAAGATGTGATATGAGTTTCTTCTGTCTGCCGCAGTCGGCGAAAGGCGGCAGCGGATGGAAATTTATATAAAGGAAGCGCAGAACATGCTGCGCAAAATCAGCGCTTTCAAACAGCGCAGGAAAATGGAGGAAAATATGAAAAGAAAAACATTAAGCAAACTGATGGCGGCATCTATGGCTGTAGTCATGACTGTCGGCGTGACCGGCTGCGGCGGTGGCGACGCTGCACAGACTCAGCCTGAACAGGCACCGGCTGATACGCCGGCGGACACAGAAGCTCCGGCGGATACGGAAGCACCCGCTGATACGGAAGCACCCGCTGACACCGAGGCGGAGGCTGCGGATGACGGCATGGCTGAGGTAAAGATCGATCCTGCTACGGGTCAGCCTTACGATCTGGGCGGTATGGAAATCGTTATCGCAGACTGGTGGACTGATCCTAACACACCGCCGACAACGGAGTTCCAGGAAGCACAGAAGGAGTACCGTGACTGGCTGCAGGAGACCTACAACTTCACTATGGTACAGAAAAACTACGCAGGCTGGGGCTGGGGCGAAGGTTCCATCGGTGAGGCATTTGTACAGGCTGCTACTTCCGGTTCCGATGAGAACGTGATTTACATCCTGACCAACTCTGCATCTACCGCTTCTTATGTCAGCCAGGGTCTGTGCTATGATATTTCCAAGCTGGACGGCGACACAGTAGATCTGTCCCGTGAGAAATGGACCTGCAACGGCGAGTTGACAAGCTGGGCAGTAGGCGATGCGAAGTATGGCTTCTATGCAGGCCCTTCTGAGCCCAGAGGCGGTCTCTATTTCAATAAGACAGTGTTAAAGGATGCGGGTATCGATCCTGAATCCATTTACGATATGCAGGCGGACGGCACCTGGACATGGGATGCTTGGACTGATATCATGAGTAAGGTACAGCGTGATATCGACTCTGACGGTCAGATCGATGTATACGGCTGCGTACAGAATAACGGCGGTATGGTATATGAGTGCGTACGTTCCAACGGCGGCGCTCTGGTGACCAAGAACGCGGATGGCACCTATGAACTTACGGCTGACAGTGATGCGGTAAGAGAGGGTCTGCACTTCGCAATCGATGAAGTGACCAACAAGTACTATCTGAACTACAGCAACGAGGAAGGTACCAACTGGGAAGACTATAAGGTACGTTTCATGAACGGCGAAGCGGCATTCATGTTTGACGATGCTTACTGCGCATATCAGGGTGGCTGGCTGACAGGTCAGTCTGTGGATGCAGAGGGTAATCCGACAGCCGTTAACGGCGTTGAGCTGACCCAGCAGGTAGATTACGGTTTCGTAATGTTCCCGAAGGGACCCAGAGCGAACGACTATGTGACCAACAAGTCTAACAATATCACCATGATGCCTGCTTCCTACAGCGATGACAAAGCAAGACTTCTGATGTTTGCTTACGATGTATGGACAGACGACGTTCCCGGCGAAGAGTGGGAAGGTTACTATGGTCTGCTGGATAACCTCTACGGCGGTATGAGAGATACCCGTTCCGTAGACGAGACGATTGATATGATGACAACCAGAGGTGTTGACGATGTGCATGCGATCGTGCCCAACTTCAATCCGAACGACAACTTCCTGTATAAGGCAAGCGTAGGCGCAGATGCGGATGCTCTTTTGGAGCAGAATCTGGCTGAGTGGCAGACGGCTGTTGATGAATTCAATGCTACGTTAAAATAGTACTGTCTGCAATACAAAATCTGACAGGATAAAAAGAAAAAAGAGTCATCCCTGCGGATGGCTCTTTTTTAAAAGAAAGGACGGGCGAGAGATGGAAGTTAATTTTCATCTGCCGGGGCTTAGACAGAATCTGGCGCTGAATATGGTAGTGTTGTCGATGTTAGAGAAACGACCGCAATATTTTAGAGAGGGTGTGCGCATTGCATCCTTTTTTGGAGAATTTCCCATGTCATTGTGGAACGGCGGCAGACGTTCGCCAAACGATCAATGTGACGCCGGTTTTATTGAAAACGCCATCAGGAGCATCAACGCAAAGGGCGTTTCGGTCCGCTATACCTACACAAATATGTTTCTGGACGAGGAAGATTTAAAAGACCCTTACTGTAATTTTTGCATGAAAGCCGCGGACAACGGACAAAACGGCATCCTTGTGGTATCGCCGCTTTTGGAAGAATATGTCCGTAAGACGTATCCGCGCTTTCGTATCAACAGTTCGACTTGTAAGGAAATCCGCGACATTGACGCGGTAAACGAAGAATTAGAGAAAGATTATCATCTTGTCGTCCTTGACTACAATTTCAATAACCGTTTTGAGGAGCTTGAGAAGATTAAGGATAAGGAGCGCTGCGAGATTCTGGTGAACGCGGTCTGCCAGCCTGACTGTCCGAGGCGTGGCAAACATTACGAGAACGAGGCGAAAAACCAGAAGATTATGTTAAAAAATCGCACGCGCAGCCCGGAGCGGCAGATTCCTTTAGAACCCTGGCACTGCGACTATGGCGAACACAATGAGTTCCATACGATCCAGAGTTACTGTACCTATGTATCCCCGGAGGATATCTGGGAGAAGTATGTGCCGATGGGCTTTCGGAATTTCAAGTTGGAGGGAAGGACGGCAAATTTATTTTATATCATGGAAGTATACTGTCACTATCTGATCCGCCCGGAGTACCGGGTAGATGCGACGACCACGCTGCTCAACAGCCTGGCGGCGAATCGGTTGATCACGGTGGCGAGACCGAGACCTGCTAAGTGGGAGGGATAGCCTTCCGCAGAGAGGAGAAAGAGCATGGCTGCAGAGAAAGTTTATTGGCATTTGCCGGGTTTTTGTTATTACAGGCAGTTAAATTACGGGGTGATCACGTTGATGGAGAAATATCCTGAGGCATTTCGCGAGGGATACCGGGTGGGATCGGTCTATGGGACCTTCCCCGGCGCAATCTGGAACGGCGGACGCGTGGTCATGGGAAGCGCGGGCAAGCGGGATATCGAGGCGACCTTGCATCTCTATAACGACAAAGGGGTGCCGGTGCGCTTTACATGGACCAACTCCGTTCTGGAAGAAAAGCATACTTATGACACCTACTGCAACCTGATCATGCGCCTTGCGGATAACGGTCTCAATCAGGTGCTTGTCAATTCGCAGGTGTTAGCGGATTATATCCGCCGCGAGTATCCTCGTTTTCCGATGATCTCATCCACCACCAAGCGGATCATAGAGCCGGAGCGCCTGTTTCATGAGCTTGATGAGGATTATTTTCTGGTGGTTCTTGATTATGACTTAAACCATAACGAAGAAGTCTTAAAAAGGCTGGAAGAACATGGGAGCGGGAAGATTGAGATTCTGGTGAACGAAGTATGTACGCCCGGCTGTACCAGAAGGGCGGAGCATTACGAGCAGCAGTCGAGAGCGCAGCTTAATTTTGATGTCAAAGACATTTTCCCCTGTCCCAATGCCAATCCCAATAAGACCTTTGCGGAATGTATGAAACGGTCCGCCTTTATCTCCAATGAGGAGATCGGGAACTATATTGAAAGAGGTTTTGTGAACTTTAAGATCGCGGGACGCGGCATGCCGCAGCAGTATGTGCTGGACGCGTATTTGTATTATCTGGTAAAGGAAGAAAAACGTGAGTTTGTCAAAAAGGAGCTTGAGAAGCTGACAGCACGGCGATGAATGCGATAAGGCCGTGGGAAGAACGCCACTATACGGGCGTATTATGAAAGAAATTAGCAGGACATAATGAAGGAATGACAGAACAATGAGTTGGATAGAAAAAAGGAAGAAAAAAGAGAAGGAAGAGGAAAAGAAAAATCCCTACCATAGAGAATACGGCTTATTCAGTAATATTCGCTATCTGTGGAAAGCGATGGTGCGGTTTCAGCCAAAACTCCCGTTCATGATATTGCTTGGCATGATTGGGGAGCCTTTTATGCAGTATTTATGGACGTTTCTCTCCAAATTCATTATCGACGTGATCACGGAGAATGGGGGTGTGGACAGGCTGCTTCGCATCATCCTCATTTTTGCGGTCTTACAGCTTGCAACGACAATGCTTGGCACCTACCGCAACAGGGATATGTGGACCCGCTTTGTCAGCGTCCGTTTTGGCTTGATGAGCATGAAAAACAGGAAGGTCATGACCATGCCCTATCAGTATCTGGAAGATGCCGATGTGATGGATTGCTACCAGAAGGCTGGTCAGGCGTGCAATAACAATAATAACGGGGTGGAAGGGCTTTTGCACAACCTCTCAGACTGCCTGATCAATTTAAGCGTAACGGTTACCGGCATTCTCATCCTCGGCACCCTGCATCCGGGCATCGTGGTGATCATGCTGGCGCTGTCTGTCATGAATTTTGCAATCAGGGACCGGGTCAGCAAGAAGGCAAAGGAAAGGGTCTGGGATCAGCTTGCGACATGGTGGCGTAAGAATGGCTATATGGAATACACGACCACAGATTTTGACGCGGCTAAGGATATCCGCATGTTCGGCTTGAAGGACTGGCTGCTTGGCAAATACAGAGAGCTGAAAACATTCCGCTATGACAAGGAAAAGGAAAATGCAAAAATCTGGTTTGTTGCGACCGTCGTCGGAAATCTGATGTCGGTCGCGGCGATGGGAGCGGTCTACGCTTGGCTGATCGCGGGGGTGGCGCGCGGTGAGATTACGCCCGGTAATTTCTCGCTCTATCTGGCTTCTTCCATGACATTTTACAGTTACATCTTTCAGTTCCTGCGGGGGGCCGGCGATCTGATGGCAAAGAGCAGGGAAGTGGATGATTTCAGAAGCTTTATGGACTTTGCGGGGGACGATATGGATGACGGGGAAGAAGTGCCTGCCGCAGCATCCTATGAATTTACTTTCAAAAATGTATCGTTTCGCTATCCGAAGGCGGATGGCTATGCGCTGAAAAATCTTTCTCTGACCATTGCGCCCGGGGAGCGGCTGGCGGTGGTCGGCTTAAACGGTGCGGGAAAATCCACCTTTATCAAACTGTTGCTGCGGCTCTACGAGCCTGAGGAGGGCGAGATCTTACTAAACGGCGTCAATGTGAACCGCTATGCGAAAGAAAGCTACTATCGGCTGTTTGCGCCGGTGTTTCAGGATGTGGAGCTCTTTGCCTTTCCGCTCTCCGAAAATATTTCCATGCAGGAGCCGCAGGCTACCGATAAAGACAGGGCAAAGGAATGCCTTGTAAAAAGCGGTCTGGAGGAGAAGGTAAAAGAGCTGCCAGCGGGCGTGGATACGGAGGTCTTGAAGGTCATCCACGACGACGGTACGGATTTCAGCGGCGGCGAGAAACAGAAGATCGCCCTTGCCCGCGCACTTTATAAGGACGCGCCGGTGGTGGTTTTGGACGAGCCCACGGCGGCGCTTGACGCGCTGGCGGAAAGCAAACTCTATCAGGACTTTAACAAACTGATCGGGGAAAAAACCGCGGTCTATATCAGCCACCGCCTAAGTTCCACCCAGTTCTGCTCTCATGTGGCGATGTTTGAGGGAGGAGAGCTTACGGAGTACGGCACGCATAAGGAACTTTTGGAACAGAACGGGGCTTACGCCAATATGTTTCATACGCAGGCGCAGTATTATGTGGAAGATGCGGAGGGGGTGACGGCGGATGTCTGAGACAAAAAAACGGCAGGAACACTTTGAAAATACGAAAAAATGTCTGGAAACAATCATATTTATGATAAAACTTGTGTGGAAAACCAAGCCGGTTCTGCTCTTGGTCTATGCGCTGCTTTTGATCGGGGATGTATTTGACAGGGCATGGCAGATTTTCCTGCCCAAGCTGATGATGGATGAACTGCAGCTGTTTTTGGCAGGAGCGGAGGCTTCGCGTCATCTGCATACGCTCGGCGTGTATGCCGTGATCAGTGTGGGCGCCTCGCTGGCGGTCGGCCTTATTGGAAGCATTACGGGCGATCATGCCACACAGGTGATAGGCGAGTGGTTTCAGGAATACATTGACATTGACATCGCCAGGCAGGCGGTGGAGATGGATTTTGAACATACCGAGGATCCGGATGCGCTGGATGCCCTGAATAAGGCAAAAGAGGGGATGAGTTGGTACAGCGGCGGCGTTGTGGGCGTATTAGGGGAAGCGCAGCGTGTGCTCAGCAATACCCTGGTCATCTTCGGCGGCATAGGCGTGGTGCTTATGACCTGTCCGCTGCTGGTGCCGGTGCAGCTGCTGTCGCTTGTGGGGTTTCTCTATTTTAATATGAGGATCAACAAAATTGAAGTGCGGCATTTTGAGGAATTGGCGAAGGATAACAGAATTTTTGGTTATATTTTCTTTCAGCTTTCTCAGCTGCAATATGGGAAAGATATCCGCCTGTATAACAGTGTCGGGATGATGGGAAGGAAAGCGGATGCCCATGCGGAGCAAATGGTTTCTACCTGGCGGAGGCAGAATCAGCAAAGCAGGAGCAACAATTGGGCGATGGATGGGATCAATATGCTGCGGGATGCGGTCAGTTATTTCTATATCGGGTATCTGGCGATCACGCATCGGATTTCTCTGGGAGACTTTTCCATGTGCGTGGCGGCAGCCTCGGTCCTTTATCAGGGTCTGTTTTCCATGGCGAACGGTCTGCAGCAGGTCACGAAGCGCTGTAATTACGCCCACCGCTATCTGGAATATCTGGAGTATCCGGCGGCAATGGAGAAAGGGAGCCGCAGCGTGCAAAAGGGCGAGCATACAATCGAATTTGCGGATGTCAGCTTCCGCTATCCGCGCGCGGAAAACTATGTGCTGCGTCACATCAATCTCACGATTCGATCGGGTGAGCATCTCTCCATCGTGGGCTTAAACGGTGCGGGCAAAACGACGCTTGTCAAACTTCTGTGCAGGCTCTACGATGTGACGGAAGGGGCGATTCTTATTGACGGCGTCAATATCAAAGAGTATGCTGAGGAGGAGTACAGAAGGCTGTTTGCGGTGGTATTTCAGGACTTTGAACTGTTTGCCTTTTCGCTGAAAGAGAATATCGCGCTTTCCGAATCTGAGAGTGCGGATACGGAGAGAATCGCGGAAATCCTGAAACTGACGGGGCTTTCCGAGGATGTGGAGAAACTGCCTGAGGGGATGGACACCATGATCTTTAAGTCGTACGATGAGCACGGAACGGAGCTTTCCGGCGGGCAGCAGCAAAAGACCGCTATCGCCAGGGCGCTCTACCGCAATGCGCCCATTGTCATTCTGGATGAGCCGACGGCGGCGCTCGACCCGATCGCGGAGTACGAGATCTACCGGCAGTTCGAGACGCTGGTGGGCGGAAAGACTGCCATCTATATCTCGCACAGGCTCTCCAGCTGTCGGTTCTGCGACAGGATCGCCGTCTTTGCGGACGATACCATCAAAGAGTATGGCACGCATGATGAGCTGGTGGGGGTAGAGGGCGGTATTTATGCGGAGATGTTCCACGAGCAGGCGAAGTATTACACAGATATCGCATAAAGAAGGTGTGCGAAAAGGAGAGAAAGAGAATGCGGCAAAAAGGTAATAAATTTGGGAAAAGAATGTATGCGGTCATGTTGGCTTGTATGGTGGCGGTATGCAGTCTGACGGGAGGGAAGATAACAGTGGAAGCGGCGGATGTAGATATTGCGTCCTATGAGCGGTTGGACGAACTGTACGGTGAATATTTTAAGTTCGGGGCGGCATGTGAAGCAATCAGCCATTGGAACGATCCCGGCAAGGAAATCGGGAATCCCGCGAAAGAGGAATTGCTTTCGACGGTCTTTAACAGCATTACCTGCGGCAACGAGATGAAGCCGGCATACAACTTTGACGCGCAGGCGGAATCCCTTTTTAAGATCGATCCGGCGGCGACGGAGATGCTCGAGTGGGCGAAAGCCAATGATATGGGAATGCGCGGACATACGCTTTTGTGGCATTCGCAGGTAGATCCGTCCATTTTTGCAAAAGATTATATTGCTTTGTCAAACGGTAAGCAGACATGGACGGATTCGGCACAATTGGACGAGGAGTGTCTGGTTGACAGGGACGAACTGCTTCGGAGAATGAAAACCTATATTTACAGCATGATGGAGTACACCTACAAGGAAGGCTACGCTAAGACCATCTATGCCTGGGATGTGGTGAACGAAGCGGCGGACGAAAACCAGGACGACGGTTTCCGCAAAAGCTATTGGTATCAGATCATTGGCCCGGACTTCCTCTATTATGCCTTTTTGTACGCGAGGGAGGCGGAGACGCTTTATGCGGTGCAGTATGCGGACCTTTACGGGCTGAATGCGGAGACGGACGATCTGTCCGCTATCATGCCCAAACTTTTCTATAATGATTATAACGAGTGGTTTGACAATAAGAGCGACGCGATCATTAATTTCCTGACACGGGAAAAATGGAATGAGAACCATGCCAAGGTACAGAGCGATGTCATAAAACCCGATGGTGACGGCACCATCTACGGCGACGGTCTGCTCGACGGCATTGGGATGCAGGGGCATCTGACCGATACGCAGGACATCGAACAGTATCGGAAGGCACTTCAAAAATACTCGGCGGTCGTGGATGAAGTACAGATTACGGAGTTGGATGTAGGGTGCAGCAAAACAGACGATAATACCTGGCTGTTTCAGGCGAAGTTTTATTATGATTTCTTTTCGATGCTGATCGAGGAAGTAAAAAACGGCGCCAAGCTGACTTCCGTTACGGTCTGGGGACTGACGGACGACGCTTCCTGGCGCGTGGACGCCAATCCGCTGTTGTTTTTTGGCAATCTGGAGAGAAAGCCTGCTTTTGATGCTGTCGTGATGGCGGCGAAGGGCGAAGAATTTACCATGACTCTGCAGGATACGCTGGGCGATGTGGAAGATATGCTCATCACCTTTGAGCCTTATGTGGAGGCGGGGAAGGCGGTGTCGATCGAACCGAAAGACGTTGGCATTATAGGACGGGGAACAGGGCATCAGGCAAAGCTTAAGCTGGCGCAGAAGATCAACCATACGGAAGGCGCGGCGATTGGTTTTTCCCTGCAAGTATCCAGACAGGAACAGGATGCGAGCATGAAACTCAATATTTCCCGTTATGCGGGAAAGAATGTGACGATCACCGCTTATGTGATGACGGAGGATCAAAAGATCCGCATGGGAATGGAGACTTCTGAGAGCACGCAGCTTCTTGAGGCGGATGCGGTTCCCGGGGATTGGGCGGAACTTTCGGTCAATTACACGATACCGGAGGATGTGCCGGCAGCCTTTCTCTATCTGGAGACGGACGGGAAAGCGGACTTTTATGTGGATGATATCTCTGTCGTTATTAACGAGGATGGCGCCCCGATCACAGAGAATACAGACGCAGGCGAAAATGTGGAATCTTCCGCAAACAGTGACGGAGCGAAGGCGGAAAATGCGGATGGTGCGGCAACGAAAGACGCGGGGAATGGGAACGGTACGGCAGCATCTGACAACGCGGACAGTGTGTCCGGCAGTACGGGAATCTTCGGGACGCCGGCAGTCGTGGCCGTGATCGTGATTGCGGCAGGAGCAGTGGGCGCGGCGTGGTATGTGAAGAAGAAATCAAAGGAAGGGTGAGCATATGGGGAAAGAAACAGCAGAAGAAACGATCGTGATCACAGAGCAGTCAAAAGCCTTTTTCCATAACAACGTGGATTTTTGCGTGGGCACGGGGCGTATGGGACTGGCGTTGACACAGGAATACATGGATCAGCTTAGGCTGGTGCAGGAGGAAATCGGTTTTCGGTATATCAGGGGGCATGGTCTGTTCTGCGATGATATGGCGATCTATCAGGAGTACGAGGAGGACGGCGTTAAGAAGGCAGAGTACAATTTTACCTATCTGGATAGGGTAATGGACGCCTATCGCAGTGTGGGGATCCGTCCGTTTCTGGAGTTAGGCTTTATGCCGTACAAGATGGCAAGGGGAACACAGACGCTCTTTTACTGGAAGGGAAACACAACGCCGCCTAAGGATTATAATGCGTGGTGCCGGATGGTGCAGGCGCTGCTCAGGCATCTGATGGAACGCTATGGAGCGGACGAAGTGGTGACATGGCCGATCGAGGTATGGAATGAGCCCAATCTGCCGGGGTTTTGGGAAAATGCGGATATGCAGGAATACTTTAAGCTCTTTCATAAGACGTTCGATGCCATCAAAGAGGTGGACAGGCGGTTTCAGGTGGGCGGTCCCGCAATCTGCGGCGTTAATGATGAGGAGTGGATGCGTGCCTTTCTGGAGTACTGCCGCGACAACAAGCTGGCAATCGATTCTGTGACCAGGCATCATTATACCATTGAGCTGCCGGAGGAAATCGGACATTATGCGTACTCCGAGCTGATCCCGGCAGAGGATGGGTTTGCGAACTTAAAGACATCGCGGGATATTATTGACAGCTTTGCGGAGTATAAAGGGTTGCCGATGCACATTACGGAGTTTAATACCTCCTATACACCCAAAGGCGTGATTCACGACACGAACTTGAACGCAGCGGCGATCGCTCTGCAGTTGTCCCGTCTGGGGGATGTGAATGAGTCCTATTCCTACTGGACCTTCGGGGATGTGTTTGAGGAGACGGGAGTGCCGTTTACGCCCTTCCACGGCGGCTTCGGTCTGGTGGCGAACGGCTGTATCCCCAAGCCGACCTTCTGGACCTTTGTCTTTTTCAAGAAGTTAAAGGAGGGCGACGGAGACTGCGTCTACAGGGATGACAATATGGTGCTGATGAAGTGTAAAGACGGCAGTTTTCGCGGCGTGGCGTGGAATATCGCTGGGCATTCGGCAAAAACTTCCAAAGCGGTGGAAAAAGAAGAAAATAAAGAAGTGAAAAAAGAGGCAAAGGGGAAGGAAAAGAAGGTGTCCGACAAGGAAGTGAGGAAGCTGAAACTTTCTCTGCCAGCTAAGGGCGGTTATTGCTTATTGACCAGAACAGTCGATGAAAAGACCTGCAATCCGCTCAGGGTGTGGCATGATCTTGGAGAACCCTCGCATTTATCGGAGGAGCAAAGGAAGCTTCTTGTGGAGGCGGCAAAGCCCTTTGTCAGGACGAAGCGGAAGGAAGCGGAGGACGGGCAGCTTAGCGTGAAACTGGAACTTGAGCGGAACGCGGTGGTCTATTTCGAGGTGAAGCCGGGCGAGGTGAGGCCGGACCGGGGGTATGATTATGAGAGGGCCGTCAGATAGGATGAGAAGAGCAGATAGTAAAAAGAGATTGGGAGCAGCGGCGGTAGGGGTGGTTTTTGTGTGTGGAATCCTGTGGGGCTGCGGCGGTGCGGTGGATGGGCCGGCCGCGCAGACAGGGGCGGCAGCAGGGCAGGCAGAGCAGACGCAGGAGTCAGAAGGATTGCGGCAGGCAGAGCAGACGCAGGAATCAGAAGGATTGCAGCAGGCAGAACAATCAGGAGAGACGGAACAGGCAGAAAAATCAGAGCAGGAAAAACAGGAGGAAGCGATGGGCTATTTTGAGGGATTACAGATAACGGAAAGCTACAAGGGGCTGGAGGATACCAACCCGCTGATGACGCAGAGGTTTGGCGCCGATCCGTATGCGTTAGTCTATGGTGACCGGGTCTATTTTTATATGACGGCGGATGCCTTTGAGTATGGCGCGTACAAGAAGGTGGAGGAAAATACCTACAGTAAGATCAACCAGATCAACGTGATCTCCACGGATGACATGGTGAATTTCACCGATCACGGTTCTATCAAGGTGGCGTCGGACCGGGGAGCCGCAAAGTGGGCGAAAAATTCGTGGGCGCCGGCTGCCGCATGGAAAGAAATAGACGGGAAACCGAAGTTTTTCCTCTATTTTGCGGATAACGGCGGCGGCATCGGAGTCTTGCAGGCGGACAGCCCGACCGGACCTTTTGAGGACCCGCTGGGCGAGGCGCTGATCAGCAGACAGACACCCGAATGCGCGGATGTGCTGTGGCTGTTTGACCCGGCGGTGCTGATGGACGATGACGGCAGGGCTTATCTGTACTTTGGCGGCGGTGTTCCGGAAGGGAAGGCGGCTGATCCGGGTACGGCGAGAGTGGTGGAACTGGGTGAGGATATGATCAGCATCGTCGGAGAGCCGACAAGGATCAATCCCCCCTATCTGTTTGAGGATTCCGGCATTCATAAGGCGGGGGATAAGTATTATTACACTTACAGCTCCAATTTTCAGGTAGATGCGGCGGGAACGGAAAAATACGGGATCGAGAACGGAGAGATCGTCTGTCTGGAAAGCGAAAGCCCGCTGGGACCGTTTACCTTTAAGGAGAGGATCTTGAAAAATCCGGGCAGCACATTCGGACTGGGCGGAAATAACCACCACTGTGTGTTCCGGTTCCGGGACCAGTGGTATATCACCTATCATACCAGAGTTCTGGAGCAGGCGATGGGAGTGGAAAAAGGTTATCGCTGCACGCACATCGACGCCTTCACCATGCAGGAGGACGGCACGATCGGCGAGATCAAACAGACCTTAAAGGGCAGAAAGCAGCTGCAGTATGTGGATCCCTATGCGGTAAACAGGGCGGCTTCCTTCGCGGTCATGGGCGGTGTGAATACAGTTCCGGCGGATGATGTGACCAAAGACTGCGGCAGCGGCAATATGGCGCTTGGAGATATCCAGAGCGGCGATTTCATCAAGGTGCAGGGCGTAGATTTTGGAACGGGCGCGCCGGCATCCGTGACTTTGACCGTCAGAAAGGAAACGGACGGGCAGGCCGCGGGAGCGGTTAAGCTTTGTCTGGACAGTCTGGAAGGTACGGTGCTGGGATATCTTTTGCTGGACGACATACCGGAAGGGGACAGCTTTAGCGCAGTGAGCGCAGAGCTTACCGAAAAGGCCGGGGGCGTGCATGACTTGTACTTTGTTTTTGCCGGTGAAAATTACCAGATTGAGACATGGCAGTTTGTAAAATAGGAGACTTCAGATGAAAATAAGGAATCCTTTATTTTGGGCGGATATGCCGGACCCTGATGTGATCCGGGCGGGCGACGCCTTCTATATGGTGTCAACGACCATGTTTTATATGCCGGCGGCACCCATCCTGAAATCGTATGACTTGCAGCACTGGCAGATCGTTTCCTATGTCTGCAATGAGATTGCGGACAATGAGATTTATCACCTGAAAAACGGCCGGCACGCCTACGGAAAAGGGCAGTGGGCGACCAGTCTGATGCAGTATAAGGGGCGGTTTTACGCATGCTTTGTCTGTTATGATATGGGAAAGACCTTCCTGTTTTCCACGGACGACATCGAAAAGAGCGATTGGGACAGGGTGGAACTGGATGCCGTTTATCACGACATGTCCTTTCTTTGCTTTGAAGATACGGTGTATCTGGTCTACGGGAACGGAGATATCCGCATCGTGGCATTAAAGGAAGATTTCTCCGGGACAGTGGCGGGTTCCGACCGCCTGCTCTTATCCACGCCGAAGGAGGGCGTCAGACTGCGCTGCGAGGGCTGCCGGGCCTATGTAAGGGATGGGAATATTTATCTTCTCTTTATCGAATGGCCGCAGGATGCGCCCGAAAAGAGGGGAATCAGGCGGGAAGTCTGTTACCGTCTGCGTGATCTTTCCGGCGAATATGAGCGCAGGATCGTGATGGAAGATGATGGGAAGATACCGGGCTGCGGAATCGCGCAGGGGCCCCTGTTTGACGACGCCTTTGGCAATTGGTATGCGATGCTGTTTCAGGACTGCGGCGCCATCGGCAGGGTACCGTTTCTGATGCCTGTGGAATGGCGGGACGGCTGGCCGGTTCTAGGAGTGGACGGAAAAGTTCCGGAATGTTTTGAGGTGCCGTTTGCGGAAAAAATAACAGATGATATTATTAAAAGCGACAGCTTCGATCATCGGGAAAATAGCCTGAACAGAGTATGGCAGTGGAATCACGTGCCGAATGGTGAAGCGTGGTCGTTTACCAGGCGGCCGGGCTTTCTGCGTCTGGAGAGCCGGGGGCCGGTGCAGGAGATTTTTGAGGCGGAGAATACCCTTACGCAGAGGACGAAAGCGCCCTACAGCGCGTTTACGGTCAGGCTTGCCTGTGACGGCATGAAGGACGGGGATTATGCGGGACTTTGCGTGATGCTGGAGCGATACGGTCAGATCGGCGTCCGGCAAAGAGGCGGCGAAAAAGAGATTGTGCTGCGGTATCGTGACGGCGAAAGAGCGCCCTATGACGTGGTGTGCAGAGAGGGACTGTCAGGGCTGAAAAACTGGTATTCCGTTCAGGAGAAGACCGTTTCGCTCACGACAAATACCGTCTGGTTAAAGGCTGCCTTTGATTTTGGAGCGTGTGGAAACGGAGAGGAGACGGCGAAATTTTTTTACAGCCTTGATGGAGAACAGTATCTTGCTCTGGGGGATGCGCTTCCCATGTTCTTTTCACTGTCGGTGTTCGTGGGCGCACGGATCGGCATCTTTTCCTACAATGAGGAGACTGCGGCCGGCGGATGGGCAGACTTTTGCGATTTTATCTATAGCAAATAAATTGCGGGCAAAGAAAAAGGAGACTGCGGCGTGCAGCCTCCTTTGTTTTTTATGCGATGGAAACCTGAAAACTCTGCTGTAATGCGATATCTTCCGCTGTTGCATTCACGCCGCTGACATGAAAGGTTCTTTCCGCATTGCTCTGCGCTGCGCCGTTAGCGGATATGCCCGTATCTGTCGCTGTCTGTGCGGTGCGATTTGCCTCGCCCAGCATCGAAAATTGGAAAGCCAGTTCCCGTTTATGCCGGTTCTGCATGTTTTTGAGCTCAGTTTCTTTGCGTTCGGTATCGGTGCCGTGATACGCATCCTGTTTGATCTCGCCTTTCAAAACGGCAATGTCATCGCTTGTTCCGGCGGCAAGTGAGCCCTGACGATCCGCTTGCAGCATGGTCGTATTTGCGGATACCATCGCCTGCACTTCATTTCCGGAAAGACCGGCAGCAGCGGCTTCCTCGTCATCGGCAGCCTCTTTTTCCTGCTCGGCGGCAGCGGCTTCTTCCTTAGCAGCTTCCATCTGTTGTGCTTTTGCATCCGCGTCACGTTCGGCGGATTGATTCAGAATTTCTTTCAAGATAACGGTGCCGTCGTTGTTTTGCATGATGACGGTTCCCGGCTGTAAATTCCGACGGTCATCGGCGGGTCGTTTCTTTTCGTCTGTGTTGTCAGAAACAGAGGAGGATTCCATCGCTGCTGTTTCGGTCTTGGTTTCGGTGCCTTCCTCTTTTTCCGGTTTCCGATCTTCTTGAAGCTCGGCGAGCTTAATCTCTCTTTTCTGCGACTTTTGAAGCTCATCCTGATGCAGTTTCAGTTTCGTGGAAAGGTCGGATTTTTCCTGTTGAAGTTTCTTTTTCTCCTCCGCCTTTTCGATGGCAGTCAAATCATCTTCAGAAGATAATCTCTGTATTTTTCGCTGTACGTCAGTGATATCGTTTTGCAGGTTCTTGCTTTTTTGATCCTTCAGATCAGACGAAGAAACCTGCTTAACAGACATACTGTTTGATGAAGCGATACTGCCGATTCCCCCGATTGTCATAAAATCATCTCCTTCCCCCAATAAAGGATGATGCAGTGCAATGTCCGATTGTTCCTATATTTATCTATATTCTACCATTTTTTGCACGGAAGAACAAGACTTTTTTATGAGGACATTGTTTGCCGGTAATTTGCAACAATAAAATCAAGATTTAGGGATTTTTGTACAATATTTACAAAAGAAAAGGCTGTTTACGGT
>DETS01000010.1:0-266 GCA_002361735.1 Lachnospiraceae bacterium UBA3282
TTTTAAAAAAATTTCAAAAAAATTTAATTCTCATGATTTCGCATATTGTTTTCTAATTTTTAATATATATTTTCAAAATTGACGCTCAATTCATTCCTTGCATTGCCGTCATAGAAGGTGGTAAGATAGAATAGGTCAATACATCCACGGCTGAAAAACATTTCACCGGCCGTATCATAGAAACGGAGGCAACCCTGATGTCACATAAACAAACCGCGCTTGCCAGACAAGCGGAAACGATCATCAAAAATCTGGAAAAAAGAAAT
>DETS01000010.1:564-684 GCA_002361735.1 Lachnospiraceae bacterium UBA3282
ATCAAAAATCTGGAAAAAAGAAATATGGAAGGCTGCTATTTTGAGACGGCAGCCGACTGCACCAAAACGATCCTCGCCGAGATTCCCTCCGGGGCGATCATCGGCTGGGGCGGCAGCGAA
>DETS01000010.1:969-35165 GCA_002361735.1 Lachnospiraceae bacterium UBA3282
GGGCGGCAGCGAAAGCCTGAAAGAAAGCGGTCTGATGGAAGCGATCCATAACGGTTCCTATGAGCTTTTGGACCGCGCCACGGCAAAGACTCCCGAAGAATCACGGCAGATCTATGCGAGAACCGTTCTCGCCGACTACTTTTTAATGAGTACAAATGCCATTACGCTGGATGGTGAACTCATCAACATTGACGGCAACGGCAATCGGGTAGCCTGCCTGATTCAGGGTCCCTCCCACGTGATTGTGGTAGCGGGCATGAACAAGGTCACGCCCGATGTGGAAAGCGGTGTGGCAAGAGTCAGGAACGTAGCCTCTCCCGCCAATGCGATTCGATTGGACAGAAAGCTTCCCTGTGCCGCCACAGGCTGCTGCCACGACTGCCTTTCCCCGGAATGCTTCTGTTGTCAGGTCGTCATCACCAGACGCAGCATGCACCCCGGCCGCATCAAGGTTTATCTGGTCGGTGAGGAATTGGGTTACTAAGAGACCTTCCCCTGAAGAATGATGAAATGCAGCATCAAAAAAGCCGGAACCTTTTGTGTCCCGGCTTTTTCACTGTCCCTTTTCGTCTGTCTCAAAACTTTCATAGTATTAAGCATTCAATTCCGCAAGCTTATCTTTCAAATCCGTGGAAATCGTACTCACCATATCCGCCGACGCCGCGATTTCCTCCGTTGCCGCCGCCAAATTCGTCACCCGCAGATTGACGCCGTCGATAACGCTGATCAGTCTTTCGGCATCACCCAAAAGTTCCTTGATCGCTGCCTGAATCTGTTCTTTATTGGCATCACTGTCGCTCGCCGTATCCTTAGAGGAATCCGCCAGTTTCTTAATATTTTCGGCAATGATGGCAAATCCTCTGCCGGACTCTCCCGCTCTCGCCGCCTCGATGCTGGCATTTAACGCAAGGAGGTTTGTCTCCTCCGCCACGTTCGTAATTTCCTCGTTATTCTCCTCCAGCTTCACCAGAAGACCCTGAATCTTTCCAAGCGCATTGTTTAACTGATCGCAGAACTTCACCACATCACTCATGGATGCAGAAATACCCGTGCTCTCCGCCGCATTGCTGTTATTACCCTCAGACATCTCGCTGATAGAGACATCCAGACTGTCAAAGTCAACCTGCACTTCAGCGATCAGTTCCGCAATCTTCTCATTCTTCTCCTCAAGCAGCGCGTTCTTGCCCTCTACCTCAGCCGCCATCTGTTTCGCGACTTCGCTCTCGCGCTCTACTTCGCCCTTCACATACTGGATACAATTATCTTTATTGTTGCAGCCGTTGTAAATCGCCGTGACCATATCTTTACAGGTGTTGTAGCCGCAGGCGGAACAATTGATGTTACGCTCTGTTTCCGTTCTTTTTTCCATTGTTGCAAAGATATCGTTCATCTCCGAGACGCTCGGTTCTCTCTTCTTAAGCCCTTTTGACTTATCGGTATAGCGTCTGATAAAATCATTGATGTCCAAATCCGCAAACTGTTTATTCAAGCGGTCAAGCCTCTGCTTCGGCGTGAGACCCTTGCTGAACGCATGTCTTCTATCGCTCTTTTTGCTGGCTTCCCTGATCTTTTGCAGCTCGTAAAGCGTATCATCGGAGTGCACCTTTTCTTCCTCCACGCCGGGACCGTAGATACAGCCCTTCGCGCAGTTTAGGGCATCTACCATGAAAGGCAGCTCCTTCTTTCCAAGCACCCTCTTTTTATAATCCTCCAAAAATTCATAAGCGTGCTTTTCACCCTCAATCTGACGGATAAAGATATCCTCGCCGCAGAACCAGTAAACGTTCTCCTTCAAACCGCCGGGCATCGGATAAATGGATCCCAGACCGTACTCGATCTCGTCCGTCACCGCAGGTCCCGAAACCCCATGCGCTCTCACATACTGCATCAAGTGATCGAAGGTCACGTTATAGGAAACATAGCCGCCGCAGTTGGGATCGTCGATCTCGTTTTTCTTAGCGATGCAGGGGCTGATAAAAGCAAGTTTATCGGATACCTTCATATATTTCTTTACATAGATCGCACCGCACATCATAGGCGAGTGCACCGGCATCAGGCTCGGGATGAGCTCCGGAATGTACTTTTCTATGTAACCCACCACTGCAGGGCAGGGTTGGGAAATCGCACCTGTGAAATTGTGTTCTGTGATATATTTGACATAGCCCCAGGTCGTGATGTCCGCGCCGAAACTGATACTGATGATGCGGTTGACACCGAGCTTTTTCAGACCACCCAGAACCGTCGCATACTCTCGCGGATAATTTGCAAGAAAAGCGGGAGCGAGCAGAAGCGATATCTTCTCACCTTTTTTCAAATCCTCAAAAAAGCGCTCCGTGTCATCATTGTAACTTCTGGCACCATGCGCACAAACATCAAAACAGGCGCCGCAGCTTACGCACTGCGCACCGTCCACAATAATCTTGTTTTTCCCGTTCTCCTCGACTGCCTGATTCGCTGTCAAAACAGGACAGGCGGAAATACATTTGTTACAGCCAACGCAATTGTCATTGGTATACACCAGAGCATCTAACGGCTGATTTCCCATCACAACCTCCATCTTTTGAGTTTAATTTTTGTAACCTTTGCACAATGCTGGTACTATTTTACCATAGCCCAATGGAAAAATCAACCAAAAAACAAATTCCTAAATTTGGGAAATGACAAAAATGTCATAAATTGCCTTGATCGCCGTCTCGAAATCGGCGTTTGCCACCCCGATGATAATGTTTAACTCACTGGAACCCTGATCGATCATCTTGACATTGACATTGGCGTGAGCAAGCGCCGAAAAAATCCGTCCTGCCGTACCGCGGGTGGATTTCATACCGCGCCCCACCACGGCAATCAGTGCCAGGTCCGCCTCAATGTCGATCGAATCCGGATCAGCCAGCCTGTGAATGCCTGATACCACCTTCTGTTCCTTGTGCATAAATTCATCCTGATGAACAAATACCGTCATCGTGTCGATGCCGGAAGGCACATGCTCAAAAGAAATCTCGTTCTCCTCAAAAGCCTGCAGCACCTTACGTCCAAAGCCGATTTCCGAGTTCATCATCGCTTTTTCGATATTGACCGCGCAGAAGCCCTTTTTGCCTGCAATTCCCGTAATCACATACTTTGGCTTCTGGCAGGTGCTCTCCACGATCCAGGTACCGTTGTCTTCCGGCGCGTTGGTATTGCGGATGTTGATGGGAATCCCTTCGCTCCTGACGGGGAAGATCGCATCCTCGTGCAGAACGTTAAAGCCCATGTAACACAGTTCCCGCAGTTCTCTGTAAGTAATGGTCTCAATGCCCCGGGGCTTAAAGATGATCCGGGGATCTGCCACCAAAACGCCTGAGACATCCGTCCAGTTCTCATAAACGTTTGCCTTGATTGCCCGCGCCACAATGGAACCCGTGATATCGGAACCGCCTCTGGAGAAAGTTTTTACCCTGCCGTCCGCATATGCGCCATAAAATCCGGGAATCACCGCGGATTCCACCCCTTCCAGGCGCTCCCGCATCAGTCGGTTGGTCTCCTCAGCGTCATGTTCGCCGTCTTCCTTAAAGCGGATCACCTCAGCCGCATCCACAAAAGTATAGCCCAGATACTTTGCCATAATGATGCCGTTTAAGTATTCACCGCGGGAAGCCGCATAATCCGAACCGGCTTTCTGCTTAAAATTCTTTTCGATCGTCTGAAATTCTTTCTCCAGAGAAAGTTTTAGACCCAGTCCGTCTATGATTTCCTGATACCGCTCCTTGATTTTTCCAAGCGCTTCGGAAAAATCCTCTCCCTTATCCGCAAGCGCATAGCAGGCGTAAAGCATATCCGTGACTTTCGTATCATCCGAAGAACGCTTTCCGGGTGCGGAAGGCACCACAAATTTACGTTCCCTGTCAGCGCGAATGATCGCTCCCACTTTCTGAAACTGCTCTGCACTCGCCAGAGAACTGCCGCCAAATTTAACTACCTTATTCATCCCTCTATCCCTCTATCCCTCTTACTCTTACCTGATTACGCCATGATGCGGATCCTGTTTATACATCCGCCCAGCTTCTCGATGTTTTCCGTAAATTCCTTCTCGGACATGGTCTGCGTCATAAAAGCAAATTCCTCTGCGATTCCCACATTGATCTCCGCCAGCGCACCGAAAGCCGCCATCGCCGCCTCCCGCTTGTCCGCAGACACCCTGACAAAAAACTTCCGCTTCGCCAAGCCGATATCCGCCACTTTCACCTGTTCCTCGTCCCAGAAACACATGATTGTCTTGCCCTGGTGTCTTGCACAGTCCACCACATCGGAGACCACAGCGCTCGCCGTGGGAAGTTTTCCCGCTCCGCGCCCGTAATACATGGAATCTCCCAGCATATTGCCGTGCACGTACACGGCATTGAAGACATCTCTCACAATGTAGAGCGGATGGTCTTTGGAAATCATAAAGGGCGCAACCATCGCAAAAAAGCCGTCCTCCGTATCCTGACTGAAAGCCAGCAGTTTGACAGATTTATTCATCTGTCCGGCATACTTGAAATCCAGCGCTGTGATCTTTGTGATGCCCTCCGTATAGATATCCTCGTAATTCACACTTTTTCCCGTCATCAGAGAAGAAAGGATGGCTATTTTTCTGCAGGCATCATATCCTTCCACATCGGCCTCTGGATTTCTCTCGGCATAGCCCTTCTCCTGCGCTTCCTTTAATACATCCTCAAAATCAGCGCCGTCCCGATCCATCTTGGTCAGAATATAGTTCGTGGTGCCGTTTAAAATACCTGTAATGCCGTCAATATGCTCCGCCGTCAAGGAATAATTCAAGGGTCGGATGATCGGGATCCCGCCGCCGACGCTGGCCTCAAAGAGATAATTACAATGATTCTCTCTGGCAAGCCGCAGAAGTTCCGGACCATGGGCCGCTACCAACTCCTTATTGGAAGTACAGACACTCTTGCCCGCAAGGAGCGCCTTCTTTGTGTAATCATAAGCATAAGTGGCCCCGCCCATGGTCTCGCAGATGATCTTCACCTCTTCATCCTGTAAAATGACGTCAAAATCATGCACCACTTTCTTTTCATAAGGGTCTCCCGGAAAATCCCGCAGATCCAAAATATATTTTACTGCCAGATCTTCTCCCGCCTTCTTATTGATATCAGTCTTATTCGTCTCAATCACTTCCACGACACCGCTGCCCACAGTGCCGTATCCCAAAACCGCGATTTTTATCATATCTACCTCCGTGCCTGAGCTTCTTTTTCGAAGGCACGCCAGAGAATGCCGCTTTTCAGGCATTCTCTGCGATTCCGAGTTTGTAATCCTATTACAAACTCGCGATTGAAAAATCAGCACATCAGTGTGATTTTTCAATCTGCCTCCAATCTGTTTTTTATGCCAAAGGATACTTATCCGTCAGTGTCTTGATGATGGCCTGTGCCTTACCGATGCCTGCCTCGCCTTCCTTGATCACAATGGAGATTGCTTCCGCCACCTGCTCCATATCCGCCGTGTTCAAACCGCGGGAAGTAGCTGCCGGCGTTCCCAGACGGATGCCGCTGGTCACAAAAGGCGACTTCGGATCGTTCGGGATCGTATTCTTATTCGCCGTGATGTGCGCTTCGTCAAGCAGCTTTTCCACCGCCTTACCCGTCAGATCATAGTTCGTCAGATCGACTAACATCAGATGATTGTCCGTACCGCCGGAAACGATCTTAATATCTCTCGCCTGCAGCGCCTTGCAGAGCGCCTGGGCATTGTCTGCCACATTCTTCATATAAACCTTAAAGTCATCGGACAGCGCTTCCTTAAAACACACTGCCTTCGCCGCGATCACGTGCATCAGCGGTCCGCCCTGGATACCGGGGAAGATTGCTTTATTGAAATTATACTGATCCGCCACTTCCTGACCGGACATGATCATACCGCCGCGGGGTCCGCGCAGGGTCTTATGGGTAGTGGTGGTCGTTACATGAGCATAGGGAATCGGGCTCGGATGCAGCCCCGCCGCCACAAGTCCTGCGATATGCGCGATATCCACCATCAGCACCGCGCCGACCTCATCCGCGATCTCACGGAATTTCTTAAAGTCAATGGTCCTTGCATAAGCCGAAGCTCCCGCCACGATCATCTTCGGTTTGCACTCCAGCGCGATTTTTCTCACATTATCGTAATCGAGGAACCCTTCGTCATTGACGCCGTAAGGCACGCACTTAAAATATTTACCGGACATATTGACCGGTGAACCGTGAGACAGATGCCCGCCGTGGTCCAGATTCATGCCCATAAAGGTATCGCCCGGCTCCATCACCGCAAAGAAGACCGCCATATTCGCCTGTGCGCCGGAATGAGGCTGCACATTGACATATTCGCAGCCGAAAAGCTCTTTCGCACGATCTCTGGCAAGGTCCTCCACCACATCGACACACTCACAGCCGCCATAGTATCGCTTACCCGGATAGCCTTCTGCATACTTATTTGTCAGCGGACTGCCCATCGCCGCCATGACCGCCTTACTCACCCAGTTCTCGGATGCGATCAGCTCAATATGGGAGTTCTGTCTGTTCTGCTCGTCCAGAATCGCCTGCGCGATTTCGGGGTCTACCTTCTTTACCTCATCCAATGAATACATTCCTCTTATCCTGCCTTTCAAAATGGTTGAATCCAATGCTGTCCCCAAAGCTGTCACTGTAGGGAAATATCATAACAATATTATAAAGTATTATGCTATGTATTGCAATTAAAATTTATGACATTTCTTAAGGAAGATTTAAGAAAAATACTACCCGCCGGCGCATCTTTGGCATAATGGATAGTTTTTAATGGAATTTTAAGAAAACTTTATGAAATTCTTATTTTGACTTTTTCTACTAATCTGATAATATAGAATGAAGTAAAATGATAGCATAGACAAGTATGATAAGGATGAGGTGTCACTATTATGGAAAAAACAATGACCCCCAAAAAAGAAGCGCCGCGGTCCTTTTTCAGGATCTGCCGCTTTTATTACAATAAATATCGACACGCGCTGCCGCTGCTTCTCTATGGCGTTATTTACATGCAGTGGTTTGCCTGGTTAGAGCGGAATGTGACCGTAACAAGCCGCTACCGTCTGATCCATGTAAAGCCGGATGACTACATTCCCTTCTGTGAGGCGTTTGTGATCCCTTATCTGCTATGGTTCGCCTATGTAGCGGTGGTCGTCCTCTATTTCTTTTTCAAGGACAGGGACGACTATTTCAGGGTATGTACCTTCCTGTTTACCGGCATGACGGTCTTTTTGATCATCAGCACGCTCTGGCCAAACGGCCACGACTTGCGTCCCGCCGTAATGCCGCGTGAAAACTTCTTCACCGGGCTGGTGGCTGCACTTTATAAGACGGACACCCCGACAAACCTCTGGCCGAGCATCCATGTGTACAATTCACTTGGCTGCCATATTGCAATCATGAAAAGCGCCGGACTGGAAAAAAAGCATGGCATCCGTATCGGATCGTTTATCCTGTGTACTTCCATCATCTTATCGACGGTGTTCATTAAGCAGCACTCGGTATTTGATGTGACCACAGCCTTTATTATGGCAACCGTGATGTACGGCGTGGTATACCGTTCCGATGTGCTGATCAACTTCTATCACAGTTTGCGGCGCAAGCATAAACGCAAACCGGGTACGCTGGTATAGCAGCATATAATATAATAAAAGAGAGGAATCCGCATGGAGACCTCTCTTTTGTATTGATCCACTATACGCATTACACGCAACCGGCTTAATTAAACTGAAAGAACCGCCTGCAGATACGATATCCCTCCACCGATATCTTGCGCCCGCCTCTGCCGGGAAGATTCATGGAATTTCCCAAGACTCCGTATCGCAGCCTTGTAAACAATCCCAAATCCTTTTGCCTGATATACTGCCAAAGCTGCGCTTTTTTCTCCAGATTTTCTTCCGTACCGGAACGGATCAGCATGATGGAAGATATCACGGTAATGATCTCCAGATAGTTTATCATATACCGCTTTAATTTTCGTTTTGTGTAAATCTTCGCCTTCTTTTCCACGAGATAATCGATCATGCGCATATTGACGCTGATCTGCTGGTCGATCCTGCCGATCATGACCTCCTCGTTGACCGACTGTCCCTCTCTGCCGATATAATAACGATAAAAATTCACATCCAGATAATACATGTTCTTCACAAAGGGAAGCGGCTCAAACACAAAAAGGTTGTCCACATAAAAGGTATGCTCCGGCAGCCGCAGCTCACACTCACGCAAAAGCTTGGTACGAAAGATCACGGAGTGCATGAGGATATACTGACCCTTATGAAAATGCTTCACCTCGTTCCAGCCGAAGATCCGATCCTGCGGCAGGGCATGGTGATACTTCATCACCTTATGCTTTTTAGCTCCCTCTTTTTCATATACGAAATTACTGATGAGCATATCCAGTTTTTCCCCGCCTGCAACGATATCCCGCAGCGTATCGAGGATTTTCTGATATGCACTTTCCTTTACCCAATCGTCACTGTCCACTACTTTATAGTAGAGTCCCTCCGCACGCTCAAGTCCTGCGTTAACAGCGGAACCGTGTCCGCCGTTTTCTTTGTGAATCACTCTGACAATGGACGGATACCGCTTTTCATAGGAATCCGCGATTTCTCCCGTCCTGTCGGAAGATCCGTCGTCCACGATCAAGATCTCCACATCCTCACCGCCCACAAGCAGCGATTCAATGCACTTTTCCATATATGCCTGCGAATTGTAACAGGGTACTGCCACAGATAATAATTTCATGCCTAACCTTCCATGCCTTTCATCAATCTGATCTTTGTCAACCCACCCTGCCATTCATTTTAACACAATAACTCCCGGAAATGTTGACCGTTTTCTTATGTTTTTCTTATTTTTTCCTCCCCATCTCCACCTGCTCGGCGTAAGCGGCAAACGCAGAAGGGATCGGATAGGCAGATTTTGTTTCCTTCGGCTCGACAAAGACAAACGCCTGCGGATTTTCCCCTGCCTCCATATCGGCAAGTTCATCCACCCTGACCAGATACCCGATCATATGCCATTCTTTATGCGTAAAGACATGCTTTGCCGGCGGAAGCTCCCTGATCCTGATAGGCGAAAGCCCAAGCTCTTTCAGATAAGAAGCCACCTGTCTCTCCTTACAGTGTCCTTCCAGAGAAGGAAATTCATACATTCCCGCAAGCAGTCCCCTGTCAGGACGCTTGCGAAGCGCCACCCGATCCGCATCCTGTATGACCAAAATCGTCCTCTCCTCGATACGCCGGGGTTTCTTTTTCGCCTTTTTCGGAAACTCTGCGATTCTTTCCTCCTGCCTTGCCAGACAAAACGCTCCCCAGGGACAGTTTTCACATTTGGGCGCCCCGTTGGGAATGCACACCGTAGCTCCCAGCTCCATCAATGCCTGATTAAAATCACCGGGACGCTCCTTTGGCATCACGCAGGCAAGTTCCGTTTCCACCGCTTTCTTCACTTTGGCATCCAGAATATCCCTGTCATCCACCCGCAGCCTGGACAGAATGCGCAGCACATTGCCGTCCACCGCAGGATAGGATTTCCCGAAAGCGATAGATGCGATCGCGCCCGCCGTATAGCTGCCGATCCCCGGCAGTGATAAGATTGCCTCATACTCCTCCGGCATCCGGCCGCCATACTTCTCCGCCACGATCTGCGCCGCCTTTTTCAGATTTCTGGCGCGGTTATAATAACCCAGCCCTTCCCACAGTTTCAAAAGCCGGTCTTCCTCCACATACGCCAGACTGTCAATATCAGGAAGCGCCTGCAAAAATCGATCGTAATAAGGTTTCACTGCCTCCACCCTGGTCTGCTGCAGCATGATTTCCGAAAGCCATACATGATAGGGTGTAGGTTCCTCCCGCCAGGGCAGAATACGCCTGCCGCGATCATACCAGGCAAGGAGCGGCTCCACGATGCTGTCCGACAGCTCCGCTGCCGCCATTCTTCCCTCCTCTGACGTTGTTTCCGTTTCGGCTGTCCTTTCATTTCTCATACGCCAACTGTCCTTTAACTGCTGTCCTTCTCCTCGATTTCCTCCACACTCTCCCGATTGCGATAGGGAACTCTCGCCGCCGGGACCACCTCGGATGCAGGGAGCGTATGTGCGGGCTGATCGTCAAAGAAAATATGTGCACCAAATGCCTGTAATACATCCCTTTTTCTGATTCCTCCCAGAAAAAACACTTCATCAATACGCACATCCCAAGCTCGCAATGTACGAATGACGCGCTCGTGCGCGGGCGCGCATCTGGTCGTGACCAGAGCCGTCCTGATCGGTGTCTCCTCCCCCGGATAATCCTTTTGCAGCTTAGAGAGTGTTTTTAAAAATTTGGCAAAAGGTCCCGCCTGCAGGGGATTATCCGCGTTGCGCCTCTCATTCTCCTCAAAGGCCTCAAGTCCCTGTTCCTGAAAAATCCGCTCGGACTCATCCGAAAAAAGCACCGCGTCGCCATCGAAAGCAATCCTGATCTGTTTGATCTGATGCTCACAGTCATAGGTCGTTATGCCCTCCGTGCAAATGATGCCCGCCGCAATGTTTGAATCGATTGCCCGCTGCACATCGTCCTCACACGCTGACAAAAAGAGATCTGTCTTAAATGCCGACAGGTAGGGCGCAAGGGAAGCGCCGCCCGCGAGCACCGCTCTGGTAATGCGCAGCCCGTAATGCTCGATCGCCTTAAAGACCCGCAGGGAAGTGTCCGGGCTGTTTCTGGACATGATGATGACCTCGACAGACCCCTCCCTGCCCGGCAGTTCATTCAGGTTCAAGAGCGCCCGCACCAACGGAAAGCCCGGTCCCGGACGAAGCAGCTCGTCCTCGTGCTCCACCTGATAACGGCTGTAGGCCTCCACGCCTTCTTCCTCGAATATCTTGTTTTCAAATGTCAGATCAAACAGCGTGCGGGACGAAACCCCCACCACGAGTTTGTTGTCCAGATCGTAAGCCATAAAGCACCCCCGTCCGCGATCACTCCGGCAGGGACTTTAACAAATTATCTCAGTCTGTTACATTCATATTTCTCAAAAGTAAGCAGACAGTTCCTAAGCTCAGCGTATCTGTCTTCTATCTCGCCTTCCTTGATTTCCAGATCCACGGACACTGCCATCGTATTTATCATGTCGTCCGTGATCCTGTTATGGAGGGAATCAAGAATCGTCAGCCGTTCCTCATAGGAACCCGCATCGAGAAACTCCAACACCAGAGGATCGATATTTAATTGTTCGGATTCGTTTTCTTTTCGTTGTTCCGTCACGGCCACAGATTTTTCCGCATCATCTTCTTCGCCGCCAAGAAGGGCAAAGCGGTATTTCTGCCCGGCGTCAGGGTATTTCTCACGGTCTACTTCCTCCATAAACATAGCGAGAGGACGCACATATGTCTCGAAAGGCTCATACATCTGCTGGTAAACTACCATCATCTCTCCCGTCTCGCTGTGCTTCGCAAGACACCTGATCTGATACTGTTTGCCCTTAAAATGCCTGTACATCTCCTGTGGTCTGGGATTATGTCTCATAGGAATCTCCTTTTCTCAATCATTCTCTATTAGTATAATCCCAAAATGCCGAATTGTCATTCCTTTCTCACCGTGAGCAATGCAGAACATTTGTTCTTTTCTCTAGTATAGAACAAATGTTCTGTGCTGTCAAGCCCGCTGTCGGAATGCTTTACATCACCGTCATGCTCACGCTCAGAGCAGACAGCAAAATCACCAGCGCCGTGATCATGCCAAATCCCCATCTCATCCGCAGCACCCCCCTTGTTGAGATTGCGCAACCCGCTAAACACTTGTTGCAATTACTTTAGCATTTTACAAGTCCCATAAACGGGACTCATATACGCAAAAAAAGAGCCACCCCTGCGGATGACTCTCCTGTTTTTACTCTTTAGTTTACATAACTCGTTTTGTACGATTCCTTACTTATCGACGGGCTGATACCTGTCAAATATCTTGTCGCCGCTGCAGACATGACGGGAACCGTCTGCCTCCGTGATGATATAATCGCCCTCTCCGATAAATGTCTTTCCTCTTTTATGAAGGATATACGGACAAACGATGGCGCCGTTTTCTTTCTTAATCTGCACCAGGGAATCCGTGACAAACCAGCCTCTCGTCACCACATCCGTCCAGAGTTCAAAACCGTCCTCCATTCCCTTTCCGACCTCATACTTTTCCACATTTGCCTCAAAAGACACACGCACACATTTCATAAAACTCATACCTCCTCTCCTTTTCATCCCGTATTGTTTTGAAATGGTTAAATCGCCGTTTTGATTGCTTCCATCAACTCCCCATAGGTCTCAAACGCGGGAAGTTCCGGATGATCCTTCTTGATCTGTTCCGTACTTTTAAACAAAAATCCTGCCTTGCTCGCCCGGATCATCGCCAAGTCATTGTGACTGTCCCCGGCAGCAATGGTATCATAGCCGATGGACTGCAGCGCCTTCACCGTGGTGAGTTTGGAATCCCGGATCCGCATACGAAATCCTGTGATTTCGCCATCCGGCGCCACTTCCAGTGAATTACAGAAAATCGTGGGCCATCCCAGCTTTTCCATCAGAGGTCTCGCAAACTGCGTGAAGGTGTCGCTGATGATAATGACCTGCGTCATGCTTCTGAGTTCGTCCAGAAACTCTTTTGCTCCCGGCAGCGGATCGATCCCGGCAATCGTCTCCTGAATCTGACGAAGCCCCAGACCGTGTTCTTTCAAAATGCCAAGCCGCCACTTCATCAGCTTATCGT
The DNA here is from genome assembly GCA_002361735.1 of Lachnospiraceae bacterium UBA3282. Classification (GTDB taxonomy): domain Bacteria; phylum Bacillota; class Clostridia; order Lachnospirales; family Lachnospiraceae; genus UBA3282. The sequence continues at coordinate 13,724 of DETS01000010.1, forward strand.
AATCCGGCTCATCTCTGGTCGTTCTGCTCAGTTCCGGAATGCCGCTCTCCTTCGCGAAAGCGATCCAAATCTCCGGCACCAGAACGCCCTCCAGATCCAGGCAGACAATCTTCATACTCATATGATTGATTCCTCCAAAAATTCTAATCTAAGAAACAATGCCGCAGCGTCATTCCTTTCTTCTATGTTTCTATTGTACTGTATGAATAACCCGACGCGCAACCGAAAGTTTTTCTATCACACAACGCAAAATTTCGAATCCGGTCAAAGAATGCCGCACTTCAGGCATTTTCCTGCATGCTGCGCTTGACAATCAAAAGCTCCACGCTCATAACATCGTTCATTTTGCCGGTCTTGACAGCCTCCTCCGTCTCCACGCATTCCGTAAGCGCCTTCCTTAGCTCCGCTTCCCGAAACTTCGATGCCTGCGCCACATATTTTTTTGCGATAAAGCCGGCAAGCCCCGTCTTCGTGCCAATGGTGTTCGCGTCATATCCCTTATTTTTCAGTTCCTTGACCTGCAAAAGAAGATTAAACTGCCTGGCGATCAGAAAGAGGATCCTCATGGGCGGTTCTTTCAAGGTCAGCAGATCGTAGTAAAGCTCCATCGCCTGTTTCTGCCGCTTATCCGCCACCGCATCCACCATATCAAAAATACGGCTGCTGATCTGTCTGACGCAGACCTCGTCGATATCCTGCGCCGTGACCGCTTCCCTGTCCATGCAGTAACAGACCAGCTTCTCCACCTCGCCGCGAATATTTTCCATGTCAGCCCCTGTTTTATCAAAAAAGTGGTCCAGATCCCGTCCCGTGATCCGTTTGCCGTCCTTTGTAAGCAGTTCTACCACCCAACGCTTTAGCGTGGCTTCGTCCGGGGTCTTACACTCAATGACGCGCCCCTTCGTACTCACCGACTTGTAAAGCCTGCTCCTTTTATCGATCTCAGGTTCCACAAACAAAAAGGAAGCGCTGGGGGAAGGGTCTTCCAGATAGGCTGCAAGTTCCTCGCCGCCTTTCTTAAAAAAACCGCTGTTCTCAATCACCAGCACCCGTCTCTCGGCAAGAAACGGCATGGTCTGTGCCAGATCGATCACCTCACCGGGGACGATGCCCTTTCCCTCAAAGCAATGCAGATTCATGAGGTCGCCGTCTCCCATGAGCGCTTTTTTTATCCTCTCCCTGTACTGCCTGCGAAGGTACGCTTCCTCCCCGCACAGAAGGTAGACTTGTTTTAATTGTCCCGTTCTGATCTCCTCGTTTAACTTCTTCATAAACAACAGTATACTCCATCATGGACCGCCGCTCAATCTCATTTTGCATAAAACTTCATTCGTCTGTTACCTGCTTTTCAAATAGGCCTCCACGCACAGCCTTCCCCGTTTCACATAAAAGGTGACCGCCCCGCTCTCAGGCGTCTGATAAATACGGCAGCCCTGCTCCTGCAGTCTCTCCAAAGTTTCCCTGTGGGGATGCCCGTAGGAATTGTCCCTCCCGGCGGATATCAGCGCGATCTGCGGATTTGCGAGAGCAAGAAACTCGTCGGAGGTAGAATTTTTTGAGCCGTGATGGGCCACTTTCAAAAGAGTGATATTCTCTGCCGACTTACCTGTATCAGAGCGCACAGCCTCCTGCTCCACCGGCCGTGCAAGCCGCCCGGTCACCAGCGCCTCGCCTTCCCCTTCCAAATCGCCTGTAAACAGGGCGGAAAAGTCCCCGTAAGTCAGGTACAATACCGTGGAGTAGGCGTTCGTATCCCGGTTTTCATAACCTCCCTGCGGATGCAGGCAGGTTAAAATAACTTTACCAAGAGAAAGGTTGTCTCCACGCGAAATAAAACGCACCGGCACGCCTTTTGACTCCGCAAGCGCCGCAAGCGTCAGATAATTTTCATTCCGGCTGTTCGGGGCGACATCCGGCATGACCAGCATTTTGATGCGAATCCCGTTTTCTTCGTAAGTCTCCATCATCTCTCTGATCCCGTTTTCGTGATCGCTGTCCGGATGCGTAACAAACACGGCATCCAGCGAGGATACACCCCTGTATTTTAAGAAAGGAAGGATTTGATACTTTCCCACATCGCTCTTGTCTGAGCTGCCTCCGTCAATGAGGAGGCTTCTCCCGTCAGGCGCATGCAGATAGATGCAGTCTCCCTGTCCCACATCGATAAAGGTAATCTCCAGCCCTGCCGGTATACGCAGCGCGAGGATCAAAACCGCGACTGCAACACCCGCAAAAAACTGCCGCCTGTTCATCCTTTTGGCAAAATATGTAAGCGCCGCTAAGATTGTCAGAAAGAGAACGACCTGAATGCCCGCAGGATGCCCCGCGATCCATTTTTTGCCCGGCAGTCTTGCGCAGATTTCACAGCATTTTTCATATAAGGATAAAACCGCGATTCCCGGAAGGACTGCCGGCTTTCCCAGCGGCAGGAACACAGCTGCTGCCGCCAGCGTCAAAACACCGCTTTCCAAAACGATTCCCATGCAAGGAATCACAAGCAGATTGAGCAGGACCGAGTACGGCGGAAATTCATAGTAAAAGCACAGGTAGACAGGCAGGGTGGACATGGATATCCATGCCCCCGTAAACAGAGCCTTCAGACATTTCGGCTTTTTGGGAAAATGCCCCGACACTGCCGGCAGAAAGCCGATACCGCAGATAGCGCCGAAAGAGAAAAGGAAACCGCTGTGGAACAGGTAGAGCGGCTGACTTATCAGGATCAGAATCGCAGCAGTCGTCATTGCCGTGAACAGATCATAACTCCTTTTAAGCAGCCCGGCGGCAAGCTTCATGGAAAACATGATAAACGCCCTCACGACGGATACACTCATCCCCGTCATCATACCGTAACAGTACATCCATGCAATTGTTAATATTATGTCAACCAATTTTGGGACGCGCAGACGCTCCAACAGCTTGTAAAAGCCCATGCCGAGAAGGGAAAGATGCAGGCCGCTGATGGCAAGGATGTGGATGATCCCGTTTTGCTGATACATATCTTTGACCTCTCCATCCAAAAGCCCCTTTTCTCCCAAAAGCATCGCCCCAAAAACGGTCGCCTCCCGCTCAGGACAGCATGCCCGCAGAAGGAGGGACAGATAGCATCTGCACTGATATAAGCTTTCCAAAAAAGTGTTTTTTCCGCCGTCATCCGCCAGCAGCTTGGCATTCATCAGTCTGCCCTGCTGCCCCAGTGTTCGATAATAGTCTGCGGCGTCAAACTCTCCCGGATTCGTGGCGTGGGTAAAGGCAAAAAACTTTCCCTCCATCAGGACAAGGCTTCCCATGGCGGGCTCCTCTCCCTCCAGATAACACAGTACGCCCTCTATGTCCTCCGTTCCGGGAAAACACAGGCTTTCCCTGTTCTTTTTACAATACGCTCTCATCTGTTTTGCGGTATTGCCCCCGACAGCCGGGGATTGATCTTTCTTTGAATGATTCAGAATTTGCATCAGGCTTTTCACCTGATCCGATTTCAGGACAATGACCTGTCCCAAAGACAGTACCGATACTTCTTTCTCCCGCGAAAGCTTATGTTCCTTCCCTTCAACGACGCCGAGGATCGTCAGGCTCTCCCGATTCCATCGGCCGTAATCTGTTTTCTTCTGTGGAATCAAAAAGCTTCCTAAAAGCAGCACCGCCACAAATGCCAGCCCAAGCAGGCACAGGGGTCTGCGCATAAAGCATCATCTCCTTTTTATGCAGTTGTCAATATCCGGTTCCCGTGGGTTCCAGCATATCCAAATTTCTCTCAAACACATTGTTCAGGCTCAGCTTTTCCCGATAAGAGATATCTGTCTCGCCGTCCACGGATATCTGCACCTTATTCACGTTGGACAACTCCACCAGTGAATTTGTGATAGAATAGATCGTCACGTCTGAGGTCACATTGTAGGGCTGGTTTAGAAATTCCCCGCTTAAGTTTACATAACATATACCGTCTTTCACCGTTACGCTGAGCACCTTGGTACCCGGATTAACGGTCGGATAAATTCCTTCCCCCGCAGGTCCCTCCACCAGCTTCTCCACCACCAGCTTCTCCAGTGAGATATTACTGTTGTATACCACATTGCGGCGTTCTTCCTCCACCAGATAATCTCCCGACGCATTCGCAAAATAAAGGCGCAGATCCACCTTCTCATAAGCGTTGATCTCATTGCCGGCATTCTCGATAAAGCTCTCCCCGTCCATCACGCCGATGGCAACTCCCGCCTGATCTACAAGCTGCTCCCCCTTGACCGTGAAAGCCACGCGCTCCACCTGCTTTAACTGAATCACCGTCCGCACGATGGATGCCCGCACCAATACTTCCCGCGCGCCCCGCAGTTCACGGTAACGCTCATCAAAATCAAGCGTGAGCAGACCGTTGTCCAGCGTATGCCCCACCAGTGCAAACTCTTTGGCAAGCGGCGTCTCATACTCCAACCGCGCCGAAATCACGGAAAGCTCCTCCAAAAGTTCCTCTAAAAGAAGCGTCTCATCCGTCGTCTCGCTCCGATACTCTCTGGAAATGATCTTTGTCTCATCATTGTTTACATAATATATCCGGTAAACCGTTCCGCTCCCCCCGTTTTCGCCGTTTGCGCAGGCGCAAAGTATGCCGAGCATCCCTGTCAAAAGGAGGAGAAGCCCCAATATCTTTCCTTTTTTCCCTATCATGACCATGTTTCCCAATCTCTAAGCCTTTCTCCTTGTCCGCCGCTCACCGGGCTGCGCCGCGATATACTTAAGCGGTATCTTTACCGTAAAGTCCGTGCCTTCCCCTTCCAGGCTGGACACTTTGATGGTGCCGCGGTGCATACGGATGGCGCTCTTGGTGATTGCCAGACCGAGTCCCGTGCCGCCGACCTCCCGGGAACGTGACTTATCCACGCGATAAAAGCGCTCAAAGATGTGTTCCAATTCCTCCTCGGGAATGCCCACGCCGGAATCTTCCACCTGCACCGTAAAATACTGATGGTCTGCGTCCAGCGTCACTTTCACAAATCCGTGTTCTTTATTGTACTTGATCGCATTCTCTACCAGATTGGACAGTGCAAGCGTCAGTTTCACCTCGTCCACCGAAGCCGTCACCGGGCGCAGACTCTCATAGACAAGCTGCACATCCCTGCGCATGGCGATTGGCCGGAGCCTTTTCATGATCAGCTCTACCAGTGCGTTGATGTCCACTTCCGAGATATTCAGATCGGACGCCTTTCTGTCCATCTTCACCAGAGAGAGCAGGTCGTTTATGATCTTATCCTCACGCTCGATCTCAGCGGCAATGTCCGTCATAAATTCCTGATAAACTTCTAAGGGCACATCCTTTTGCGTGATCAGAGAATCCGCCAGCACTTTCATGGAAGTGATCGGCGTCCTCAGTTCATGGGAGACATTGGACACAAAATCCTGTCTGGAATCGTCCAGCATCTTCATTCTCCCCAGCACTCTGTTGAAGGCGTCTCCGATATGCTCCGTCTCCAGACAGTCCGGCACCGAGATGGGCTCGCTCGTGTAACCTTCCTGCACCTGATCCAGCGCCTCTATGATCTTTTTGAAGGGCTGGAAAAGGAATTTGGAGACCAAAAGCGTGACCACGAAAATCAGCACGCCCACGATCGACTCCACCACCATCGCCTGTCTGTTCAGACTGTCCATGGTGGCAATCACACTGTCGTTTGAGGCGCTCACCAGCATAACACCCCGCACCAATTCAAACGAATCCCCCGCCCCTACCGGCAGGTCCGCCGCCGCCACCGTCTCCATGATGGGGATGGTCATTTCGATATAACCGTTCTCCCTGTCATAGCCTTCCGTACTCTCTCCCCGCAGACAGCGGATGACCTCCTCCGATATGATGGTCTTTCCCTCGCTGATGCCGTAGGTATCCTTTATGATTTTCAATTCCGTATTGATGATGAGCACACGACCGTCATAGAGATTCGAGAGCTGTTCCAGCTCCGCATTGATCACCTCCGAAGAAGTGTCCTCCAGATAATGACGGGCAATCAGATGATTGGCAAGGATCCTGACCTGTGTCGCGATATCGGATGACCTCACGCTGATTGCACGCCGTTCATAGTTTTGCAGAATCGCATGGCGCATAACAAAACAGGGAATCAGCCCGACAATGAGTAAAATCAGAAAAATGCGTACCTTCAGGCTTCTTAAGAATGTAATTTTATGAAATCGAAATTTAGGCAAAGTAGTATCCAACCCCCCACTTAGTACGCACATACATGGGTTCGCCGGGAATCTCCTCTATCTTTTCACGCAGCCTTCTGATATGTACGTCAACGGTCCTCACGTCACCCGGATAGTCGCTCCCCCAAACCAGTTTCAGAAGCTCCTCCCTGCCGTAAACTTTACCATGGTTCTTCATCAGAAGCTCCAGCACTTCAAATTCTTTTGCCGTCAGATTGATTTCCCGGTCTTTGATATAAACCCGTCTGCCTTCGCAGTCAAGCCGCATATCTCCCCGTTCCACCATTTTGACCGCTTCTTCCCGCTGCGGCGCCTTGCGGTTCGTTCTGCGCATGATCGCCTTGATCCTCGCCTTTACCTCCAGAATATTAAAGGGTTTCGTAATATAATCGTCCGCGCCGTATTCAAGCCCCAGAATCTTGTCCATATCATCGCCCTTCGCTGTCAGCATGACAATGGGTACACCGGAAAATTCCCGAATCTGTTGGCACACTTCGAAACCTGTCATCTTGGGAAGCATCACATCCAACAATATGATATCGTAACTGTTTTCTTCCGCCAACCGCAAAGCTTCCTCCCCGTCATAGGCGCAGTCCACTTCCATGCCGTCCTGCTCTAAGCTGAAGCGGATTCCCTTTACGATCAATTTTTCATCATCCACCACCAAAACTCTCTGTGCCATCTTTTCTGTCCTTATCTGTTCTGCCTTATTCCACGCTGATATTGTCCTTTATCTTTTCGTACATACCTTCTTTGATACCGTTCACCTTCATGATATCCTCCGGCTTCGCAAAGCCGCCGTGGGACTCTCTGTAAGAAATGATCGCTGCCGCACGGGTCTCACCCACACCCGGGATCGTGCATAACTCCTGCTTTGTGGCCGTGTTGATGTTGATCCTGCCCGACTGATTCCCGTTTCCCGCATCCGCCTGCTTCGCGGCTTCCTCTCCCGGCGCGTCTTCCTGCCCGATGATGCCGATCTGCACAGTCGTTTCTCCTTTATCTCCCGCCGCAGCGTCGGATTCCGATTTTTCACACGCCGCCGATACAGCCCCTTTCGCTGCCGCCGCTTCCTCCACGGTGGGAATCACAAGTTTCGCACCGTCTGAAAGGGTTTGCGCCTGGTTTACATAATTTCGTTCCGCATCCTCCGAAAATCCGCCCGCCTCCTGTACCGCCTCATAAACACGGCTTCCCGCAGGCAGCTCATAGACGCCCGGCGCTTTCACGGCCCCGCAGACATGAACAAAGAGCTTGCCGCTCTCCGCAGGCTCCTGCTGCGCTTTTCCCTCCGCAGTCGCTTCCGTCCTCTGAGAAATCGCCGCATCTTCCTGCGTTAACGTCGATACATCTCCTAAGTCCGCGTTCTTTCTTTCTCCGCTTTCTACTGTCTCCGATATGGTCTCCTGCGCCGCCGGTTGCTCCGTCAGGATGAGCAGTTCCTCCTTTTTCGTACAACCGCACAAAAAACACGCGGTCACAAGCGCTCCCGCAAGGCATAGCTGCTTGGTATGTTCTAACCTGTTCCTTATTTCATTTTTGATTACATTTTTTCTCTGCATAGTCTCCCTTTCCGGCTTCTGCCGTGATCCGGGAGGCCCCCGCTATGCGTTGTATTCTCATTGTAAGATAAATTTTGCCCTATGTCCACTTAAAAATAACGATTCCGACGATCATTACGCCCGCGCCAAGAAGCTTTTTCATTTCAAAAGGCTGCTTCTCCACCCCGAAAAGCCCGAAAATCTCAATGACATAGGCAATGATGAGCTGAGAAACCACAATAAACATAACCGACCGCGCAGGTCCGAGCTGCTCCATGCTCTTAATGACCGTGTAAGTGATAAACGTGCCAATCGCGCCGCCAAGCAGCATATATTTGGGCTCAACCTTTAAAAGGGAAGCAAAGGAAGCGCGGTCGGAAAAAAGCCAGACCGCCAGACAGACCAACAGCGCCGTAAGCTGGACAAAGGCATTTGCCACCCATATTCCCGACTGTTTGGTGACCTGCGTATTAAAGACTCCCTGCACGCTCATCAGTGCACCCGAAAGAATTGCAATCAAAAAACCAAGCATAGTTACCTCCGTACCAAAGCTTTTTACAACCTGTCCTCCTGATTCTGCCCATAAGCCCAAAAAGACAAGACAGTGCAAACCGTCTTGTCTTATCATGAACCGTTTATGCTCTTTTTATTCCGTTTCGCCGCTCTGTTCCGTGCCGTCTTCCTCCTCCGGTTCCTCCTCGGTCTCCTCCACCGGAATTGGTACGTCAATATACTCCTCCGTGTAGGCTTCTCCGAGCACCTGACCCATGATCTGTTCGGACAACGCCTTCAACGTATTGTTGGCGTCGTCTCCCTCCCAGATTTTGGCAAAGGCGATTTCCATTTCCACCCAAAAATTGCTGGTCTCTATCATCTTTGGCATGGGCACCGCATTTTCGTACTCCATCAGAAAGGCTGCCGCATTCGGATCTTCATAAGTGCTGTCACTGTGCACGGGCAGCTTTCCCGTCCTGGTATAGAGTTCGTCCGTCGCCTGCTGCGTCAGGTAGACCGCGAACTCGTTTGCCATCTCCTTTTTGGCGGAGTAGCCGTTGACAGCAACGCACTGCGTTACTGACAGGGAAGCGGAGGAAAGCTCCGCACTCACATCCGGCACCCGGGATACCCCGAACTCGTAAGCAAAATTTCCTTCTTCCTTTGCCTTTTGCAGCCTGGAGAGCGCATCCGAAGTTGCCACCGTGTAGACGATCTTCCCATCCAGAAAGTCCTGCAATACCCCATCGTAACTGATTTCTTTGGTGTCAATGGAGAAAAACTGATTCAGATTCTGATAAACTCTCAGCGCCCGAATCGCGTCCTCATTATAAATATGAATGGATTCCGCGTTATCGCCGTTTGCACCGCCTACATCAATACAGCCTCCTACCACAAAATAGTTATAGAAAATATCCGACACGTCCCACTTAAAGACAGCCTCTACCTGCTCAGGCGCATCATAGACATCCGCCAGGGCAAGAATCTCGTCTATCGTCTCGGGAAGGGCTTCTTCCAGCTTCGCCAAAAGCTCCTCCTCCGTGATTGTGTCCGTCTCCGTAGATTCGCGGATCTCCTCCTCCACATCGCCGCTCTCTGCTTGTTCCTGCGCATCTTCCGCCAACGCCTGATCCCACTCCGCTTCAATCTGCGCCTTTGCCCAATCCTCCAAGTACGTTTTGTTGTAAAGAAGACAACTCGTTTCAAAATAATAGGGGTAGCCGATCTGCTTGTCGTGATAGGTCACTGCACGGATCGCCGTCTGCGGCAGGATATCCTCCATGGACGGGGTGCCCTCCGGAAGCTGCACCTCACTGGCAAGCCCCGCCAGATACGCCTTTTCCAAAGAATCATTGCTGACAATGTAGAGGTCGGGTCCTTCTTCCGTCTGCAGGGAAGCTCTGTTAATGGTCTCCAGATATTCCAGCCCCTGCGTATAAACGGGAACCACCCGCACACTGTCCTGATATTCACTGTAAGAAACTGCCATACTGTTCAGGTAATCCGTAAGTGCCTCGTCAGCATACCACAGATACAAGGTTTCCCTGTGTCCGAAAAACGATTCCTCCACAGGCTCCTCCGTTTCCTCACGATGCACCGTCATCCCGAGCCTTCCCGCCGCATAGAGGCCGCCTGCGCACAGGGCAATGGCAAGGATCATGACCAATCTTTTCTGAAATGTCACTTCTGTTCTCCTTATATTACAAATATATACGGAGAATGCCGCTTCCCAGGCATTCTCCCACACAAAACTCAGCACTTACACTTGATACATTCACGCAGAATCGCGATCATATCATCCACATGCTCCTTTGTGATCACAAGAGGAGGCACGAAGCGAATAATACTCGTCCCGGCATTGATCAGTACCAGACCTCTCTCCATTGCCTCCTTAATGATGTCTCCCACGGGTCTGTCAAATACAAGCCCCTGCAAAAGCCCCACACCACGCCTTGTCTCCACGCAGGAAAATTCAGCCGCGATCTCATCCAGACGCTTTTCCAGATAGGCACCCACCTGATCGACATTGGCAAGCACATCCTGCTTTTCAAAAAGTTCGATCACCTTGCAGATCGCGGCACAGGCTAAGGGGTTGCCGCCGTAAGTCGTGCCGTGATCTCCCGCCACGAGAGAATTTGCTCCCACCTTCTCCGTCATCAGAAAGGCGCCCACCGGCACGCCGCAGCCAAGCGCCTTTGCCGTGGTCATCACATCCGGTTTGATACCGTAACGCTGCCAGGCATACATCGTCCCCGTCCGCCCCATGCCGCACTGGATCTCGTCTAACATCATCAGGATATCCCGCTCATCGCAGAGCGCCCTCACCTTTTTCATAAATTCTTCCGTCGCCGGGTAAATGCCGCCTTCGCCCTGCACGGTCTCAAAGAGGATCGCACAGGTTTTGTCCGTCACCTGCGCCATCACACTGTCAAAATCATTTAAGTTTGCAAAGCGGATGTTGCCGATCATCGGCTCGAAGGCATCCCGATAATGGGGATTGCCCGTCACCGAGAGTGCTCCCATGGTACGTCCGTGGAAGGAGTGGTTCATGGCGATGATCTCATGATCCGTTCTCCCATCTTTCAGAAAACCATATTTGCGTGCCGTCTTGATGGCGCCCTCAATGGCTTCCGCACCGCTGTTGGTAAAAAAGACACGGTCCATACCGGAGATTTTTTTTAATTTTTTTGCCGCTTCGATTGCCGGCGCATTGTAATAATAGTTTGAGGTATGGATGATCTTATCGATCTGCGCTTTCAGGGCATCGTTATACTCTTTGCTCTGATAACCCAGCGCAAACACGGCGATACCGGACACGAAATCCAGATATTTTTTCCCATCCATATCGTAGAGGTAAACGCCCTCTCCTTTGTCAAACACCACCTGATAACGGTTGTAAGTGTGGAGCAGCGCCTGCTCCGCCTCGTCTATATAACTTTGCATTTCTGCACTCATTGTTTTCTGCCTTCTTTCTGTTTCGTTTTGCCCGCCAAAACATATGGTTCTGCGTATAATTACACTTTGTCAACCGATCATCGTCTCTTTGTCCCGGTCTGCAATGATGGCCGTACCGATACCGTGGTCAGTAAAGATTTCAAGTAACAGACAATGCGCGATACGCCCATCCAGGATATGCACTCTGTTTACGCCCTCTCTGATGGCGTCCGTGCAGTTTCCCAGTTTCGGCAGCATCCCGCCGCCGATGCAGCCGTTTGCGATCAGCTCCTCCGCCTGCGTCGCCGTCAATCTCGAGATAAAGCTCGATTTATCATTGATATCCTTATACAGTCCCTCGATGTCCGTTAAGAACACCAGCTTGTCCGCGCCCACCGCTTTGGCGATCGCGCACGCCGCGTCGTCCGCATTGATATTGTAGGTCAAAAACCGATCGTCCAGTCCGATCGGCGCCACGATGGGCAGGAAATCTTTCTCCAATAAGTCATAGAGTACCTTCGGCTCCACGCCGCAGATCTCGCCCACATAACCGATATCCTGACCGTCCGCATAACGCTTTTTGCACTGTAAGAGCCCGGCGTCCTTGCCGCTGATACCGACGGCCTTCACGCCCAGCTCTTCCACCATGCGCACCAGATTCTTATTCACCTTATTTAAAACCATCTCCGCGATCTCCATAGTCTCGTCGTCGGTCACGCGCAGCCCGTTTACAAACTCCGCCTCCTTGCCGACCTTACCGACCCAGCGGCTGATCTCCTTGCCGCCGCCGTGGACAATGATAGGCTTAAAGCCGACGAGCTTCAGAAGCGTCACGTCTTTGATCACGTTTCGCTGCAGTTCCTCATTGCTCATGGCGCTGCCGCCGTATTTGACCACGATGATCTTTCTGTTGAATTTCTGAATGTAGGGGAGAGCTTCGATCAGGACCTCCGCCTTCGCCAGAATTTGATTCATTTCCTGCTGTTCCATAATGTGCCTCTTTTCATTGTTGGTAATAGTCCGCTCGGCTTCGCCCTCGCTACAGCGGCTAGCTGCGATAGTCTGCATTTATTTTGACGTAGTCGTAAGTGAGATCGCAGCCCCAGGCGGCGGCCTGCGCACTGCCACGGTGCATGTCCACGATCACGCTGACCTCGGGGGACGCAAGGATCTTCGTCGCCTCGTCTTCGCTATACTCCGTCAGCATACCGTTTTTGCAGATCTGCATCCGGTTTCCGCCGCCCTCACAGAAGATATCCACCTGTTCCGGGTCAAAATCGACGCCCGCATAGCCGAGTGCGCACATGATCCGTCCCACATTGGCATCATGACCGTAGATCATGGCCTTTGTCAGGCTGGAGCAGACCACGGACTTCGCCAGAATCTTTGCTTCTTCCTTCGTCGCCGCACCTGTCACCTTTGTTTCAAAGAGGGCTGTTGCGCCTTCGCCGTCCCCCGCCATTTTTTTGGCAAGCGTCGTATCGATATAGTGTAAGGCTTCCCGAAATGCCTCGTAATCTCTGCCCTTTTCCGTAATCTCCGCATTTCCCGCAAGACCGTTTGCCAGAATCACCAGCGTATCGTTGGTGGAGGTATCGCCGTCCACGGAGATCATATTGAAGGTATCTTTTACGTCCTCGCTTAACGCTTCCTGCAAAAGCTCTTTGGAAATCGCGATATCCGTGGTGATAAAGCACAGCATGGTGCACATATTCGGGTGGATCATGCCGGAACCCTTACAGCAGGCACCGATGGTCACGGTCTTTCCGTCAATTTCAATCTGTACCGCCGCCTGCTTGGGCTTCGTGTCCGTGGTCATCATCGCTTCCACCGCCGCCTGCCCGGCTTCCGGCGTATGCGCTTTTGCTGCCGCAAGCTTTTCAATCCCTGCTTCGATTTTATCCACGGGGATCTGCCAGCCGATCACCCCTGTAGAGGCAACCAGTACGCTGTCCTCGGGAACCGCAAGCACCGCCGCCGCCTTTTTTGCTGTCCGTGCGCAGCACGCATAGCCCTCTTTTCCCGTGCAGGCATTTGCAATGCCGGCATTGACCACCACCGCCTGCGCATAAGGAGAATGCGCCACGATCTCTTTATCCCACAAAACGGGGGCTGCTTTCACCACATTACTCGTAAAAACACCCGCTGCCTTACAGGGCACCCTGCTGTAAATGAGGGACATATCCTTCCTGTTTTGATACTTGATCGCGGCTTCCGCGCCTGCCGCCTCGAATCCCTGCGCCGCCGTCACGCCGCCTTCTATGATTTTCATATCCTTTTATACCCTCTTTTCTATTCCTGCAATCCCCTGTGGTGAATACCGTATTTTGGCATTCTCACACATGAGACTTAGTATACAATAAAAAAGGCGGCAATGCAACCCGCCGCCATAGACTACAAGCTGTTACGCCAATGCCTGCCCCACCACCTTCTCCAGTTCCGTCACCATCGTGCTGACAATCGAGATCGTCGCCGGGTCCTTACACATATTGTTCAGTAACAGTTTCATATTCAATTCAAAGTTCATCGGCAGAAGCCTGCATTCCTCCTTGCAAATCTCCATCAGCCGCTTCTCACCGGGCTGTAACTTCTCGTTTGCCGCAAAGAGCACATCAAAATAGGAAGCCAGAAAGCGGTGCACCGTATGATTGACATTCACGATGTCGCCTCGCAGCATCGCCTTTTCAATCTGGGCGATATAAGAGGGCATCCCGTACTTGATCAGATTCATATGATAGCTGATGATATTATTTTTCAACTCCTGCGGATAGGGAATGTCATACTTCTCCTTCGCCGCCGCGAGAAGGCCGCCCTTATCGTAGGCAATGCGCCCCACCAAAAGATTATGCCAAAGTCCGGTGGTACAGCCGTTTCGCGGCTCAAAGTGCACGGCTACCCGATCAATCTCTGCCAGAAATTCATCCAGATTGCGGTAAATGATATTGAGTTCCGAACCGTCATCATCCAGGATACAGATGTCCTCATGCTCCCTGTAATGATTATCCAAAACCATGCTGCTGCATTGTTGTTCCAGAATGCGCCGCCTCTCCTCCACCGGAATCGGTTCCGTAGAGTAAACATACACATCGTAATCCGAATAGGCATCGTTCTTTTTGATGGCACGCGAACCGCCTACCGCGATCGACCGCACCTGTGGAAATTTTGCATATTCGTTGAAAATATCCTGTATCATATCCTGCTCCTAAACCGTCTGTTTCTCCACTTGATACACAGCACTATTTTATCAACATTTTCCGCCTTTTGGCAATCCTTATTCCCAAATTTCTCCGCAGGAAAGCGACGGTTCTTCCTTTCGAATGAACCGCCGCCATATTTCCCTGTTGATATCCTACGCCTCGGAAGCGCTCTCCGCGACTGTCTCCGCCTCCATCCCTTCCGGCATCCCCACGTTCGTCTCCGCATTCTGAGACGCCTCGAAAGGATCCTCGTATTCCTTTTCTTCCTCCTCGCCCCAGAGGGAATCCCATTCCTCGTGCTCGCCTTCCATATTCATGGCGGCCATCTCTTTCGCCATCTTATAAATATCCATGTTGAAGTCCATCAGCTTCTTTTCATCCTGCGCGGGCACGCGGTCGCCGCGGCTGATCCTTCTGGCGATTTCCAGACACTTTGCCATCTCCTCGCCGTACTCTTTCATGGCATCCGCCTGCTGCTTGGAAGCTATGCTGTTAAAGATGCCGACTTCCTGCTCGATCAGATCATCTAACGTCTTTTCATTTTTGTCGATCTGTCCGGAGAGCTCGTCGATCTTTTCCTGTAATTCTTTTTCCCGCTCCAGATAAGCCTCGGAAAACTCGAAGGTCACGCCCTGCGCTTCACCTTTCTTTTGCGCTTCCTCCAGCTTTTTGCGGTTTTCTTTCTGCTGGTTTACATAATCTCTCTTTTGTCCCCGTAATAAAGATAACTGCTGTCTGTAAGCTTTCTGCGCTTCGCCGATTTTCATGTTATGTAAACCTCCTTATATTCCTAATACATTTTTTAAACAACTGCTCCATATCCCTTATTCCCAACTTGTTCATTAAGACATCTGAATCAGTATAGCAATACACTTCATCCGGCATTATTCAATCTCTCCCATGAGCCGTTGACGTAATTCATCTCCTTCTATTTCTCCATTTTTATAAGCATATAAGATACGCAGATCATCTTCTGTCAATTCCATCCCTTCAAACGCAAACGTAGCTTCCACTTCTTTTACTGCTTCCGTTTTACTATATACCTGTTGATTTATTTTTACTTCAAAAGGAATCCCTTCCGTCAAAATGATCTGTTTTAGCATCATATTAACCACTGCTGATAAATTAGTCCCGAGCTTTTCCAAAATTTTTGAAGCCTTTTCTTTATCTTCCGCCGAAGTCCTCACTTGCAATAATGATGTGCCAGACATATCGTCAGCCCTCCTTTTGATATTATTATACGACACAGTAATTACACTGTAAACAGAAATTTTTGGTATTGTTTTCTAGAGTTTGCAGACGAAGACACGCAGTGCTAAAAAAAGCAAAGAGATAAATGCTGATACGCAATGACTGGCTCTTTGGAAAAATGAGGCGGAGGCAAACCGCTACGCCGCAAAATATCTGGCGGTCTGCGAGGGCGTTCTCGACTTTGTGACCGGAGAGTTTACTTCATAGATGCCTTTGTGGGCGATGACATTACCATGCTCTGCGTATCTTACTTAAAGAAGTTGGAGGGTCTCACAATGCGGTAATAGGTCCGCGCCGTCATCCAAAAGCTTGCCGCATAGAGAAGCGCCACAGCTGCCGCCACGCCCACGCAGCAGCGGATCAAAAGGGCGGTATCGAAAAACCGCAGCGCCGCCAGCAGACCGTTTACCATCACCAGCCCTGCCGCCGTGTGCAAAAGCGCACCCGCAAGCGGCAGAAAGAACACCAGCAGGATCTGCCTGTGGATCGTTGCCTTGATCTCGTCATCGCTCATGCCCACCTTGCGCATGATTCCGAAACTGTCCTGATCTTCATACCCTTCCGATACCTGCTTAAAGTACATGATGAGCAGCAGGCACACAAAAAACAAAAGCCCGAATACCATACCGATAAAAAGCAGGCCGCCGTTTAAGGAGCGGTTTTCTTCCCTTCCTGCCAGACCGTTCTCGATCGCCAGAAAATATTGCTGTCCCTGACACCACTCCATCCATTCGCTGACCATAACCGTCCTCTCCGCTTCCTTCCCGTCAAGCAAAAGATTTAGGTGCCGCACGCCGCTGTGCAGAAAACTCTCCAGATCGGTCACACCGTTTTCCTCCGCCCACGCCGTCACAAAGCTGTCGAGCGTTTCCTGATCCTTTACCACGATCACATAATCCGAATAAAAGTTATACATCCTGTTTTTTGCCTGCGGATAGGGATAAATGCGCTCCGGTTCCTCCTTGATGGCTGCCTTCATACCCATAAACGCCACACTGTCAAAACCAAACGGCATCCCCGTCGCATAGAAAAGCACTTCCCCCTCGTTCAAAGTCTGGCTCTCATTCTCCAGACGGTTATAGTCCTCCAGCGTAAGCAGCGTGACACCATACTGATCCGCCCAATCATATCCCGCAATGCCCGTAAACGCGTTGCTTCCATCTTCCTTCCCGCAGGACAGCCTGATACTGTTGTAGCAATCCAGCCTCTTAATCTTTTGCCCGTACTTGAAAGCAAGTTCTTCCGCCTTCGCCTCCGCCTTTTCTATCACATCACTGTTTTCCGAATAAGCCGCCGTCACATCGTAGGGATCGTCAAAATAAGCGATCTGATCCATCCCCATCCACAAACTGACCGTACAAGTCAACGTAATCACAAGCATCGTGGAAAAGATGCAGATATTGGATAATCCCGCCGCATTCTTTTTCATGCGGTAGAGCATCCCGGAAATCGTCACCTGATTGGACGGTCTGTAGTAAATCTTTTTCCGTTTCTTCAAGAACCGCAGGAAAGCCACGCTTCCCGAGGTGAACAGAAAATAAGTGCCCAGCACCACCAGCAGTACCGCCAGAAAAAAGTCCGTAAAGATCATGCTGTCCAGTTTGCTTGTGACGGAAATATGATAGCCGCCGAGCAAACAAAACAGTCCCACAGCAGACCACAGCCAGATCCGCTTTACCTCCTTTTCTCCCTTTTTGCTCTCGGACAAAAGCTCTGTCGGCTTCATGCGGTAAAATCCCCACAGGCTGCGCAACAGGAGGCAGAAAAAGACAAGCGCGAAATAGCGTATGGTCTCCATGACTGCCTCTATGGAAAAGGTAAACGCCGCCTCCACATTTAACCGCGTCATGCGAAGCAGCAGAAGGAACATCAGCTTATTCAACACAAAACCAAGCAGGATTCCCACAGACACACTGATCAGATACAAGCCCAGATTTTCCCAGAAAAGCATGATGCCAATGTGCTTTCTTTCTAATCCTAAAAGGCTGTAAAGCCCCAACTCACGCTTGCGCCGCTTCTGCACAAAACTGCCCGCATAAAGCAGGAATAACAGCAATATGACCGCCAACAGTCCCTTTCCCATAGAGAGCATCATCCACGCATAGGCCGCCTTGGGCAGTCTCATCATCAGGTCGTTGTGTAACAGAGAAGAAAACAGATAATAACTGAACACGGAAAAAAAGCACGCCAGCAGATACGGGCGGTAGACCAGCCGATTCTGTTTGATTCCTTTGAAAGCCATGACAGGCAGTAATTTCATTTTATTCATAATTACCCTCCTGTGTCTGGATCACCGTCAGGGTGTCCGAAATCAAACGATACATCGCATCCCTGTCATGATCTCCTCTATAAATCTGGTGGAACACGCAGCCGTCCTTGATAAAAAGCACCCGACCCGCGTGTGCCGCCGCCTGAATGCTGTGCGTCACCATAAGGATGGTCTGTCCTTCCCCGTTGATCTCCCCGAACAGTTTCAAAAGCTTTCCCGACGCCTTGGAATCCAGCGCCCCCGTGGGCTCGTCCGCCAGCACGATGTCAGGATCCGTGATCAGAGCGCGGCACACCGCCGCCCGCTGCTTCTGCCCGCCCGACACTTCGTAAGGGTATTTATCCAAAAGGTCGCCGATCGCCAGTTTTCGGGCAAGGGGTGTAAGCCGCTCCTCCATCTCCCGGTAAGGCATCCCCGCCAGCACCAGCGGCAGGAAAATATTGTCTCTTAAAGACATGGTGTCCAACAGATTAAAATCCTGAAAGACGAAACCCAGATGGTCGCGTCTGAAGGCGCAGAGGTCTTTCTGACTGACCTTGGAAAGCTCCTGCCCGTTTAACAATACCTGTCCGCTGGTGGCAGTATCCAGGGAGGCCAGAATGTTTAAAAGGGTGGTTTTGCCTGAGCCGGACTCGCCCATGATGGCTACATACTCTCCTTCTTCCACGGAAAAGTTTACGTCACTTAATGCCTGCACCTTGACCGCGCCGAAGCGGGTGGTGTAGGTTTTCTTTACGTTTCTTACGGTTAACAGGGACATCGTTTTCATCCTTTCTTCTGATAACATTTTTCTATAGTATAAACAAAAGGGAAATGTCCTGCCATGTATCCGACTTACATTTCCCTCGCGTAACTTACATTTTTGTAAGGAATCCTATTTTATCAGGACTCCTCCTGCGCAACTTTCAGGAACACCCTCGTGCCTTCTCCCCTCTTGGATTCCACGCGGATCGAAAGCCCCAGCCTGTCCATGATCTGCCTGCACAGATACAAACCGATGCCCGTGGATTTTTCCCCCATCCGTCCGTTGTAGCCCGTAAAGCCCCGCTCAAAAATACGGGGTAAATCGCTCTCCTCAATGCCGATGCCCGTGTCTTCTATGACAAGATAAGCGCAGCCGTCCGTGACACGCCTGCCGCCTTCATCCATACCGTAGATAGAGATGGCTCCATCCTTTGTATACTTGATGGCATTGGATAAGACCTGCTCGATCACGAAAGACAGCCATTTGCCGTCCGTGACCACCTGCGCATGACATTCTTCACGATGCAGACGGATCCCTGCGCCGCTGAAAAGAAGCCAGTACTTTTTCAGCGCTTTCTTCACCAGTTCATCCACATCCTGCTTCGTAAAGGAAAGGTCAGCGGAAATACTCTCCATTCTGGCATAGTGAAGCGCCATATCCACATACTGCCCCGTCTTGAAAACTTCCTCCCGAAGCTGTTTTACAATCTGTGTCTCCCCGGCACCGTCCGCCATTCCGCTTTCATTCTCGCCCGTGATTACGCCGTTCTCTGCCGTACGGCTTCCCTTTCCGACCGCGATGCCATCCTCGTTTTGCAAAAGCAAGTCCATTGCCGAAAGCGGTACTTTGATCTGGTGCGTCCACATGGTGTAGTAGTCCGCCATGTTCCGCTGCTTTTCGTCCAGCTGCGTGATCAGCTCCCGCTTCTCCGCCTCCTGCGCCCTGATGATCTGCTGATAAGCCTGCTCTATGGCAAAAGAAGTCTGCGGCAGACCATCCGCCCGCTCCTGTGCCAAAAGAAGTCTCTCCAACACCTTGTACTTTTCTCTGAATCCGACAAAATCCCATACCAGAAAACAGCAGCCGAGAAACGCAACAAGCCCCAGCGCGTAGGTCATATTATGAAACACGCCTTCATAACCGTAAAGGGCGGCTATCATCATAAAAATGAACGCTTCTGCGAGATAGATACAAACCGGGACGATCCGCTCCCGCAGATATGCCGCCAGAATAAAGAGGTTTTTCTTCATTGATCCGTCTCCCCCAGCAGATACCCCACGCCCTTCTTTGTCTGAATCAGCTCCGCCAGCCCAATCTCCGCCAGCCGTTTGCGCAGGCGATTGATATTCACCGTGAGGGTATTGTCATCCACAAAGCACTCGTCGTCCCAGAGTCGCTTCATCAGCATATCGCGGCTGACCACGCCGCCCGCCGCCTCAAAGAGTGTCTGTAAGATGCGGAACTCGTTTTTCGTCAATTCAATTCGCTTTTGGAAACAGGATAGTGACATATCCGTCATATTTAACAGCACGCCCCGATACTCCAACACCGTCCCCGGCGCGGTAAAGGCATAGGCCCGCCTTAAAAGCGCCTGTATCTTTGCCTGTAAGATTTCCAAGTCAAAGGGCTTGACCACAAAGTCGTCGCCGCCCATATTGACCGCCATCACCACATTCATATTATCAGAAGCGGAGGAAATAAAGAGGATCGGCACCTGAGAGACTTTGCGGATCTCGCTGCACCAGTAATAACCGTTGTAAAAGGGCAGCCCGATATCCAACAGCACCAGCTGGGGCTCGCAGGATACAAACTGTGCCATCACATTTGCAAAATCCTTGACGCTTTCCACCTCATAGCCCCACTTTTCCAGATATTTTCCAATCTGTTCCGAGATGACTGCATCGTCCTCTACTACAAGTATTTTGTACATTGTTGTCTACACCCCTCTGCCGCGCTTTAGAAATACTTTTCATTCTATTTAATATACCGCATTTGGGTAGACATTTTCAACGGGTTTCTTTTTTCATTGTGCTCCCGCCTGCTGTGTGATATAATCTCAGTATTGTTTGCGGCAATAACCCGGGATTTATGTGTTTGCTAAATTCAATCTTATTTTAGTTATGGAGAATGAGAATGTTGAGATTAAGACCCTATAAAAAATGTGATGCAGATTTGATTGCCGAATGGATCAAGGATAAAACTGTTTTTCAAAAATGGGGCGGAGAGCGTTTTGGTAATTATCCGATCAACCGAGATATCATAAACGAGAAATATAGCAGAAATAACGGAGATTGTGTTGAACCGGACAATTTTTATCCCTGGACTGCAATTGACGATAACAATAGAGCGGTTGGTCATTTTATTATGAGATATACGAACGGAGATACCAGACAATTGCGATTTGGATGGGTTATTGTGGACGATACGCTTCGAGGAAAGGGATACGGAAAACAAATGCTCCTATTAGGGCTTAAGTATGCATTTGATATTTTGAAGGTTGACAAAGTAACGATTGGCGTTTTTGAAAACAATGAATCTGCTCACTGGTGTTATCGAAAAGCAGGGTTTGTCGAAACAGAAATTGTACATGGTGAGCCTTGGAATGTTGTTGAAATGGAAATTATAAAAGAGAGATAAAAAAGAGATTGTCTGGCAGGCGTCCCATTCTCCTGCATCTCTCGGATTTCTCCTGTCAAGCCAGCGGCGTGTGGACGGGGACGAAATCTTCCACCTCAAACAATCTCTTTTTCATTGTATACATATTGTAACATTATCATTCTGATTTGTAAAGAATCCGTTTATTTTTGATAGCGTAAGTTTATTGTAG